>JBFIGM010000001.1:0-37246 GCA_041602315.1 Methylophilaceae bacterium
CACCTAATTCAGCTGGGAAGTAAGCGCTTTTGAAACGTTCTGGGTCACCATAAATGGTGCGAATCATAGAAGGCCAAGGCTTTTTAATAACTAGTAATCCACCTTCACCCCAGGGCACGTCATGACCTGTTTCATCCACGACATCAATCGCGATACCTGGGAATGGCAGGGTACATGATCCAGGGACTAGTGCAGTTGCACCTGGTAACGGGGTAATTACATGGCCGCCTGTTTCCGTTTGCCAGAAGGTATCAACAATGGGACATTTTTCACCACCAACTTCTTTGTAATACCACACCCAAGCTTCTGGATTAATCGGTTCGCCGACAGTGCCAAGTAGCCTTAAACTCGATAAATCATACTTGCTTGGGTGCGTTTCTGGATTTGTCTCACCAGCTTTAATTAATGAACGTATTGCTGTAGGTGCAGTATAGAAAATTGAGACTTTATGTTTCTGGATCATGTCCCAAAACCGGCCAGCATTTGGGTAGGTAGGTATACCCTCAAATACAATTTGTGTTGCACCCATGGCCATCGGCCCATAGGTTACATAACTATGACCTGTAATCCACCCCACATCAGCTGTGCACCAATAGATATCATCTGGTTTAATATCAAAAGTCCAGCGCATAGTGTTCATTGCGTGTAACAAGTAGCCAGCAGAGCTATGCTGAACGCCTTTTGGTTTACCTGTTGAACCAGAAGTGTACAAAATAAACAGCGGATGCTCTGCACTCACCATGACTGGATCACACTCGTTAGCTTGACCATCAATTAAATCGTGCCACCAAATGTCATTCTCATTCCAGTTGACAGGCTCATCTGTTTTTTTCAAAACCACTACATTCTTAATGCTCTCACAGCTGCCCATAGCCAGACCTTCATCAACTGCTTTTTTCAGTGGTAGCGTTTTGCCGCCTCTAAATTGGTAGTCAGCAGTTATGATGGCTGACGCTCCTGCGTCAATGATGCGTTCATTGAGACTTTTTGCAGAGAATCCACCAAATACAACTGAGTGAATAAGCCCTAAGCGAGCACAAGCTTGCATCGCAACAATTGCTTCTATGCCCATTGGTAAATAGATAATGACACGGTCACCGACGTTTAAATTAAGCGTTTTGAGACCATTCGCAAAAGTACAGACTTGATGGTATAACTCTTTGTAAGAAACCGTTTTGACTTCACCATTATCCGCTTCAAAAATTATTGCTGTTTTGTTAGGAATCGTGTTTAAGTGTCTGTCTAGACAATTTGCTGATACGTTGAGCTCACCGTCCTCAAACCATTTATAAAATGGTGCATTATCTTCATTAAGTGTTTTCGTAAAAGGTTTATGCCAAACGATTAGTTCGCGTGCAAGTTTTGCCCAAAAACCTTCGTAATCATCTTCTGCTTCTTTGCATAATGCATTATAGACATCCATACTTGGGACAGCAGCCTTCTGTTGAAATGTGGCCGAAGGTTTAAAAATGCGATTTTCGTGCAAGACTGACTCAATGGACATGCTAAACTCCCAAATAGATGTAATAAATGTTTTTTATTATTAAATTCGTTCATTAAGATATTACCGCAAAAACAGTATGTCAATAGTACAAACATGCGCAAATGGCGCCACAATCAGCCAAGTACAGAAAACTTATCTATTGAAAGTCGAGGCATCTAGTCCTTTTTTGACCAGGCTTTTGTCCAACGATCAGGAGTTGCTAGAGGATTTGCTAGATAACTGCGAGTTTTCATATCAATTAAATGAAATGCAGGCATATCTTGAAAAATATGAAATAAAGGATGAAGAAAATTTAAAAAAAGTTTTGCGCAAACTGCGACAACGAGTTCTTGCTCGAATTATTTTGCGTGATTTGAATGGACTAGCTGATTTTCAAGAAGTTGTTAAATGTATTAGTGATTTCGCCGATTTTTGCATCATTAATGCAGTAAATTATCTGAATACTTGGCTAGAAAAAAGCCATGGAAAGCCGATTGATGCAGATGGAAATGAACAGTCATTTATTGTGATAGGCATGGGCAAGCTTGGTGGTAGAGAACTTAATGTATCTTCTGATATTGACCTAATTTTTGCCTATCAGCAGCCTGGATATACGAATGGTGAAGATAGCATCAGCAATCAAGAATACTTCGTTAAGCTTGGTAAAAAATTTATTGCTGTACTTGATGACAACACTGAGGATGGCTTTGTTTTTCGTGTAGATATGCGACTAAGGCCTTTTGGTAGTGAGGGGGCATTAGTTTCAAACCTGGATGCATTAGAAGCTTACTATCAAAATAATGGAAGAGAGTGGGAGCGGTATGCCTGGATAAAAGGGCGTGAGATTACTGGTGGCAGCCTAGTTTCTTCGTTACTAAAGCCTTTTGTGTATCGCAAATATCTTGATTATGGTGCGTTTGCCAGCATGCGTGATTTAAAGGTGCAAATTCAGCGTGAAGTCAATGTCCGAAACGCAAAAACAACTGGGGGGCAAGATAATATAAAGCTTGGTAGGGGTGGAATCAGGGAAATTGAGTTTATTGCCCAAGTGTTTCAACTTATTCGTGGTGGCCAGGAGCCAGACTTACAAATCCGTCCGACATTAGATGTATTGCATTTAATCAAAGTAAAACATTTGTTGCCAGAAGAGACTGTCGATCAACTCTGTGAAGCCTACGTTTTTTTAAGAAACTTAGAACATCGTTTAATGTACGTAGAGGATGCGCAAACACAAGATTTACCAAAAACACAAGAGGGGCAAAGCCTTATCGCTTTAGCAATGAATTTTGATAGCTGGCAAAGTTTATTAAAAAAACTTAACTATTACAGAGATACTGTTCAAGCACAGTTTGATCAAACTTTTAGTGTAAAGAGCAAACCTCAGAATGTGCTGGATGCTAATCAAGAAAAAGCGCTAGCTTCTGCCAAGTTGATTTGGGATGGCGCACTGCAACAGGATGAAAGTATCACTGTGCTATCAGATATGGGCTATAGCAAACCTGAGGATACACTGAACCAAATTCAGCAGTTGCATCAGGGGCATCGCTACAAACAGCTTCCAGAACTCAGTAGACAACGCTTTAATCGTTTGCTGCCATTATTAATTGAAGTTGCCAGTCATGAAAAAAATGCTGATATTGCTTTAATGCGCACTATGGATTTTGTTGAAGCAGTCTGCAGGCGTGCAAGTTATTTGGCAATGATGACAGAATATCCTGACGCGTTGCGCTTAGTAGTGCGATTATGTGCAGCCAGCGCTTGGTGTGCTCAGTATTTGATTAAGCATCCGATTGTTCTGGATGAGCTTTTAGATGAAGTGACCTTATATGCTGAGCCGGATTTTGATGCAATGCGAGCTGAGCTTTCTGCAACTATGGAAGCGTTGCATGGTGATACAGAGCAGCAGATGGATGCAATGCGGCATTTCCAGCATGCAACTGCATTCCGGTTTGCTGCGCAAGATATTGCAGGCAAGCTACCTCTTGAGAAACTATCAGATCAGTTAAGTGCATTAGCCGATTTAATTATGGATGTGTCTATTAAAACAATATGGGCATCATTCAAACATAAACACATAGAAGTGCCTAAGTTCGCAGTAATTGGTTATGGCAAGTTAGGTGGTAAGGAGCTCGGTTACGCTTCTGATCTTGATATTATTTTTCTTTATGATGACCAAGCTGATGATGTTAGTCAGATTTATGCTCGATTTGCGCAACGTATCAATGGTTGGTTTAATAGCCTAACACCCGCTGGACAACTCTACGAAATTGACTTGCAACTAAGACCAGACGGGAATAGCGGCTTATTGGTTAGTTCAACAGATGCTTTTTTGGATTATCAAATAAAGCGTGCTTGGCCCTGGGAGCATCAGGCAATTACACGAGCACGATTTGTTGCGGGTGACATCAATGTAGGTAGGCGGTTTGAAGAAATTCGCCAACAAGTGGTTCAACAAGAGCGTGATAAAGAGAAGTTAAGCGCTAGCATCATCGAAATGCGAGAAAAAATGCGTCAGGCTCAACACCTTAATGCTGATTTGTTTGATTTGAAACACAGCCCTGGCGGCATTATAGATGTAGAGTTTATCGTGCAATATTTAGTGCTGGCGAATGCGGTAGCACATATTGAGCTAACGGCAAATATTGGCAATATCGCTTTATTAGCTTATTTAGGAGAGAAGGGGATTATTGATCAAAATTTAGCATCACAAACTGCTGATGCCTACCGCCAGTACCGCCGTTTGCAGCATGCTGCAAGGTTACAGGGAGATATGCAAGCTAAAGTAAATTATGCAGAAATTGAAATGCATGCAAAAGCAGTCAATACGCTTTGGCAAGCTGTTTTTGGCGTCCAAGCAGGTAACTTAAACGCCCCAGCGTAATGCGGCCGTGTGTACTGGGCTATCCCAATGGTGTTTAATTTCATCATCGAGTATGCAAACTGTTATTGATGCGCCAGCCATATCAATGGCTGTCGTGTAGTTGCCAACCAAAGAACGTGCGATCGTCATTCCATTTTGTGTTAGTAATTTTTCTGCCGTGTTGTAGATGAGGTAAAGCTCCATTAAGGGTGTAGCGCCTAAGCCATTAACCAATAATAAGATTTCGCTACCTCTGGTGGGTTTTAAATCGGTGAGAATGGCATCAACCATATCTTTGACAATCACATCAGCTTCCCGCATCGATTCTCGCTTACGACCAGGTTCACCATGTATGCCAACACCCATTTCAATTTCTGACTCACTAATCTCAAATGTTGGGTGCCCAGCAGCCGGCACTGTGCAGCTTGTCAAAGCAACGCCTATGCTAGCTGTTTGCGCGTTAATCTTATCGCCTAGTGCTTTGCAAGTTGCCAAGTCCGCCCCAGTTTCTGCAATGCTACCAACACATTTTTCCACAATGACTGTTCCTGCAACCCCGCGTCTACCTTCTGTGTATGTACTATTAATGACTGCGCAATCATCGCTAGTCAAAACGGTAGCAAGTTGGTACGGCAGCATCTCTGCAGCCATTTCAAAATTCATTACGTCACCAGCATAGTTTTTAACGATAAATAAGATGCCTTTATCCGCATGCACTGCTTCAGCAGCAGCTAGCATTTGGTCTGGTGTTGGTGATGTAAATACTTGCCCTGGGCATGCTGCATCCAACATACCAGCACCAACAAACCCTGCATGTAAGGGCTCATGTCCAGCACCGCCGCCGGAAATAATTGCAACCTTGTTACTCGCCTTATGTTTGCGAGTAATAAAGGTTGGTTCTAGTTGTAGTGAAACCAAGTCTTGGTGTGCTTTTTCAAAACCACCGAGGCTTTCGGTTAACATATGATTGACATTGTTAGTAAATTTTTTCATGATATTTTACTTTAAATTATATGTTTAATTATTTGATTTTAATGATAAAGTACACACTTCTGTAATCATTACCTGACAGCTTTTTGCGCCAGCATCTAGATGACCTATTGCACGATCTCCAAGTCCGGCAGCACGTCCTTTGGTGGCAACTAAGTTGCGTGTCGACTCTAAACCTTTGTCCGCAGCAGCTTTGATATCAATGCAAATTTCTTCCTTTGTTTTATTTTCAATGGCACTAAAGATAAACTGATGGGCGACTGGAATGAGTACATCTAACATCGTTTTTTCACCTATTTTACCCTTGCCGCGCTTGATGAGCTCTTGAACGCCAGCGGCAAATGCTGCTGCAATATCTAAATAATTGCTGCCACCGTTGTGTTTGATTGTTTTGGCCATCCCCATAAAAAAACTAGCAAATAGCGGACCTGATGCGCCACCAATCGTGCTTAGTAACTTCATTGCAATTTTGTTAAGTGCTTCATCGGGTGCAAGTGGCGCAAGCTCATCTGTCATGCCAGCAATTGTTTCTGCACCGCGTAAAACATTAATATAATGGTCTCCGTCACCAATAGCTTGATCTAGCGATTCTATTTCGGGTTTGTGTGCAATAATAGCTACATGGATTGCAGAGGCAGCCGCGCAAATAAAAATTGTTTGTAAACTCATGAAATACACTATATTTCTTATTGATGATGGTTGCTAAACTCTACACATGTTAGATTTTCATTTCAACATATTTGCGTGTAATTATTAGATATACCTATGAGCTTAAGGTTACGTTTGAATTTAATTATTACGTTGCTAATGCTGCTATTCATGTTGGCAGTCGGCTTCATTTTAATAAAAGCAGCTAAGTCATCAACACAGGAGAGCGTGGAAGCCGCCACACATGTGACTACACAGTTGCTTGATGCAGTTATCTTAAGCTCTGCCAGTAATTTGGATTTGGGATACACAAATGGGGTGATGCGCCGCTTTCTTGAGCAATTGGGTCGTGTCAGAAGTAATGAGATTTATCTATATGACTACCGAAATCAAATAGTCTACAAGTCGCCAAAACCAGAGTATCGATCTGATGTAAAACCACCGCAATGGTTTTATGACATGCTAGACCCTAAAGCAGAGCCAGTCATGCGCTTTATTCGGCTTGGAAAATTAGGCAAGTTAGAGGTTAGACCTAACCCCAGTGGCACGATACGTGAGTCCTGGGCTAAGATGCAAAATTTATTTTGGATATGGCTCGGTTTTTTTGTCGCATTGAATGTGGGCGTGTATTGGATGTTGGGAAGCCTGCTGAAACCTTTGCAGCCAATACTGAAAATGATTAATCAACTTGAAAAGGGTGATTTAGGTGCACGATTGCCACATTTCAAATTGCCAGAGTTCGAAAAGATTGGGCATAGTCTTAATCGTATGGCGGAGTCGCTAGCTGTTGAGCGTGAATTAGAAGAAAATCGGCAACTGACACACTTGATTCAAAAACACATAGAAGAAGAGCGGCGTAGTTTAGCAAGAGAGCTGCATGACGAATTAGGCCAATATGTTACTGCCATAAAGACATTTGCTGTGACAATAGCTAGTAAAACCAAAGAAAAAGCACCTGAGGTCGAGGCGAGTGCGCAAACTATTGTCGCTGCTGCAAATCACATTTATGACGGTATGCACAATATCATTAAGCAGCTTAGACCTGGATCTCTTGATAATTTAGGACTAACAGAAACATTAAAAGATTTGGTCAATTCATTACAAGAGCAACATCAAGGCTTGAATGTTGAACTAAATTTAACTGGTGCTTTAAATGAGCTGGGTGAAACTATTAATATTAATATCTATCGAATCGTGCAAGAATCGATTAACAATGCCATTAAACATTCGGATGCCAAAAATTTAAATATAGATCTTACTATTGCAGAAAATGATACGCTGCAACTTGTAATTGCTGATAATGGTAAGGGAATGGATATTCATGCAGTAGATCAAACGAATCATTTTGGATTGTTAGGTATTCGTGAGCGTGTGCAGGGATTACATGGAAGCTTTAGGGTTGATTCTGAGTTGGGTAAAGGTACAAAAATTGTCATAACAATACCTATAAAAATTAATTGAGGGATGTAGGAATGAGTCAAATAAAAGTCATGCTAGTTGATGACCATGCGGTGGTCAGGATGGGCTTTAAAATGTTGTTAGAAACATCAGACGACATTAAGGTTATTAGCGAGGCGGAAAACGGTGAAGAGGCGATTAAAGCTTATATGGAACATAAGCCTGACGTGATTGTGATGGATATTACAATGCCAGGGATGGGTGGCATGGAAGCGATTGAACGTATTTTAAATAAAGAACCTTCTGCAAGAATTCTAGTGCTATCTGCCCACGAAGACTCGGTGCATCCCAAAAGGGTGCTTAATGCTGGTGCAAAAGGCTATGTAACCAAACGTAGTGCGGCAGAGGAGCTGATTAAAGCGATTCGTGCCGTTGCGTCGGGTAAAAAGTATATCGAAGCGAGCGTGGCGCAACAGATGGCAATTCAGCAGTTATCTGGAGAGCAAAATCCTGTAGATGTACTCAGTGAGCGTGAGTTTGAAGTCTTTATGTCGCTTGCAAAAGGTAAGACGACCAATGAGATTGCAGAAACCTTATTCTTAAGTCCTAGAACAGTAGGCACACATTTATACAATATTAAGCAAAAATTAAATGCTAGTAATTCGGCTGAGATTGCCTTGATTGCCATGCGAAGTGGTTTAATAGACCCTTAATATCAATCGATGCCATACCCTTATACTGGTATCGCAGTAATAATTTTACATTTAATTGAACGGAGCACTTCTGTCATCCATGGCTTGATGTAATTTTTGATGGTTATCGTGATATCGAGCTATGTTTATATCACCTACATTTGCCATCTCAACTACAATTGTTGAACCACTAACTGGTTTGCCCAATGTTGGAGGCACGATAAAAGTAACATACGTTTTGTTATGAATGATTTCGCCTGTAGCGATATGCCAATTTTGCCAATCTTCTTGTTGTGGTAGGTTAAGTGCGCCAACTAATCTTGCTTGCTCATAATAACTGTCTTTCTCTTTACCAATAATTGTATTGAACACTTTTACATGCGCTAAAGCGTTGGATTCGATAGTTTGCGCTTCTTTTTCATTTGGTTCTTTTACAAAATCTTGTTTTGTTGGCTCTGCTGCTTTGAAGCTGGTTCGCCTGATCGCTAACGCTAACGTGCTGGGAGGTCTATTAGTAAGCGCAATGCTTTCTTTTTGTCTTGGTAGCGTTTCTTCGTTGACATCTAGTGCATTTGCTACTGCTGTATCTGCAATGCTAGTTGCGATAGATCTTGCTATTTGCTGCGCTACCGTGCCACCTAGGCAACCACTTAGCAGCAGTGTGCCAACACAGATGCATAGGTATCGTACTGTCTTGACACCTTTGATATAACTAAAAGTTGTAACAGGTTTAATCATTAAAACTAATCCTGCATTTTTAACGGCGAAATACCAGATTACTGCTAACTGCTTGTCTTGTCTAGTATTTTTTTGAGATGATTTTAGTTTATGATTTTATTGATTGCGTTGCATAAATACTAATCACACCACCAGAGATAATAAGGCCAATGGCTACCCAAGCAGATGTCGTCAAGTGTTCATCCCAAAAAAATACGCCAAACAAACTCGAAATCACGACTGTTGCGTAACTGAGACTAGCTACACTTAATGTTTTACCTGTGCGATAAGCACGCGTCAGCGCAAGTTGTGCAATGGTAGCTGATGCACCCAGCCCAATTAATACTGACAAATCTTGCCACTTTAAGGGTGAGATTTTGTCAAAAAACATCCAAATGCCTGCGCCAATAGTAGATATAAACGTGAAATAAAATACTGTCCGCCAATCAGGTTCATGTAGGTTTCCTAATTGTTTAACATGCAGATAAGCAAGACCAGCGCCAGCACCTGAACAAAGTCCCATTAGGCCAGCAATAATATCTTTTGAGGCAAAGCTTGGTTTTAGTAATATCACAACGCCAATGAAGCTAATTGCCAATGCTAAATAAAATATTTGCTTGGGCTTTTCATGCAGCATAAAGGGCATAAATGCGGCTAGAAAAAGTGGAGAGGTGTAGTTAAGTGTTATGGCTGTGGCCAACGGTAGGTGCGCTATGGCATAAAAAAACATAAGCAAGGCCACAAAGCCTAGCAGTGCCCGTGCCAGTTGTTTGTTTAGATGTTTTGTTTGAACAGGCAGTCGTTTGATCCAAATTGTGATTAAGATGAATATGAAGCCAAAAAGCGAACGATAAAACACTAGCTCTGCACTAGAGAATTTGTTTGCGCCAACTTTGACTAGCGCACCCATAATCGCGAAACACAGCGCTGCCAACAGCATCCATAAACTGCCAAATTTGTTTGATGGTATAGATTGTGCTTTGCTAGTCACCGTGTTCAATTGACCACAACTATGATGGGAAAATGAATTTCATACAAAAACAACATTTTATCAGTTTGTTTAGGCAACAATAGAATGCTTGTTATTGAAATGCAGTTTAATTTGGTTAAACTGACCACGCTTTAACAAAAACAAAGAGAAAAGGGAGTGCAATGAGCGAAATAAAAACTACACAAGTCGAATTCACAGGCAAGGCAACAGAGTATTTTGGTATTTGGATTGTCAATTTATTACTGTCACTACTTACACTAGGAATATATTCTGCTTGGGCGAAAGTGCGCCGTAAAAAATACTTTTATCACCACACACAAATTGATCAGGTAGGTTTTGATTATCATGCTAAGCCAATAAGTATATTGAAGGGTCGTTTGATCGCTTTTGCACTCTTTATGGCTTATGCGTTTGGTGGTGAACTAAACTTATTTATCCCAATGGTAGCTGCTACAGTATTCATTTTGGCTTTGCCTTGGCTAGTGGTCAGGGCCTCAATATTTAATGCGCGCAATAGCAGCCATAGAGGCTTGCGGTTTGATTTTGTGGGTAAAACGGGAGAAGCTGCAAAAATATACCTACTGATGCCTGCGCTGGCAGCACTGAGCTTGTATCTTGCATGGCCATATGTAGATTATCGGCGCAATCAGTTTATGGTTGGTAATCATCGATTCGGTTTGAGCGCTTTTGATTTTAAAGCGAAAGTCAGTAGTTTTTATAAGATTTATAGTATTGTCCTTCTTGTCCCTCTTATAGGTATTTTAGCGGCTATTGCGATTCCCGCTTACATGGCTTACCAAGAGAAAGCTGCGCTGCATTCTGCAATCAGTGTGCCTTTTACAGTAGGCTTTGTGGAGATTGAAAATGGTCGTCAAATTGTGTTAGCAGAAAATACTATTGAAGAAGAACCTTACCGCGTAGAACGAGTGTATTCTGAGAATGACAGCAATGAGCAGGTTGATGATGTAGAGCAATCTGAGTCTATCAATTCTGAAAATGCAGTAACAGAAAAATCACTGGAAGAAATAATCGCGGAAGCGCAACGTGAAAAGCAGGAGAAACGTGAAAGAATGATTGTTGATATGTTGAAATCGCCTGCTAAAGCACTATTAGGGCTTGGTTTTGTGTTAGTTTATCTTGTGGTGATATTTTCTTTTGTTGCGTATTTTAAATCTCGTATTGGTAATTTGGTTTGGAACAGTACAACCTTGGATACGCTATCTTTCAAGAGTACGTTGCGTGCGCGTGACTATTTGTGGATTTATGTGACAAATATTATCGCTATAGTGCTAACGTTTGGTTTGGCAACCCCTTGGGCACAAATTCGTTTGGCACGCTATCGTGCATCAAAATTACAAGTGGTAGGAGAGGTGGATTTTGACAAATTTGTTGGCGATAAAAAAGCCGAAGTCAAAGCAACAGGAGAAGAAATTGCTGATTTCTTTGATGTTGACTTTTCATTTGGATAAATAAAACGTGTTTCAAGCAACTTATTTTGATGGTGTCAGCGCGCGCGCTCAAGCCGCATCGGTAACCGTAAACGACAATGCGATTGAGGTCGATATTGGGCTTGATAGTAAAGCATATAAACTATCTGAGCTAAATATACAGGCAAAATTAGGGTCTACTAAGCGGTTAATCGATTTGCCTGATGGCAGTCGATTGGAAGCCATTGACATTAGCGAGCTTGAAAAAGCTTTGCCGTCAAAAAAAGCCATGTTTTGGTCATCGTTGCATTATTTAGAGAACCACTTAGGCTGGGTTTTTGTAGCATTATTTATCACGGTGCTGACAGGTTGGGCTTTCCTACAGTATGGTGTGCCAAAACTGGCTGAAGTGGTAGCAAATGCCACTCCGCCAGATATGGAGCTTAAACTCGGAGAGCAAGTCCTCAAAGGACTAGATCATAAATTAGGTTATTTTACTGCTAGTAAAACCACGCAAGCGCAGCAAGGCGAAATCAAAACCGCGCTTGCAGGCTTGTGCCAAGTGAATGATTGTCCTGACTATCGCTTAGAGTTTAGAAATGGCGGTATTATTGGTGCAAATGCTTTTGCCTTGCCTGGCGGTATCATGGTCGTAACAGATGATTTAATCAAGCTAGCTAAAAATAACACTGAAATTGTCGCTGTATTGGCTCATGAACTAGGGCATGTCAAAAAGCGGCATGCCTTTAGACAGAGCATTCAAGGTACGTTATCTGGTTTAATTCTAGCAGCAGCTACTGGAGATGTGAGTTCCTTGGCTTCGGGATTACCAGCTGTGCTGGTTCAGATGCAATACTCCAGACAGCATGAGCTAGAAGCGGATGCTTTTGCTTTAGCTGCACTAAAACAATCATGTATACCACCAAGGGCATTTGCCGAAATTTTATACAGACTGCAAAATCAATCAATTGATGGAAAGCCTGATAATAAAGACAAAAGCGATGTTGAGTCTCCAAAAGACGGCCAATATGACCCACTTGGCGATATTCTATCTACTCACCCAGATACATTAGAAAGAATAAGACCATTTATGGTGGCAGAGCCAAATTGTTAAGCCGTTGATAATTGTTTGAAATCTTGCATAAAATACACTTTTGCTTTAATCTTGCACTACCCGTAAGAAAATTTGAGGTGAGCCTGTGAGGAGTCAATTTTCAGCATCAGTAAGACAGACACGAAGTGCAGCAAAAGTTGCTAGAAAAGCTAGCAGTAATAAGATGATTAAATTGGCGGGTGTAGCTTTTTTAATGTTAGTGGTTGTCAGTGAAGGGCTTCGATTAATCGTGCAAAGCTTATAGCTTACGTGAAGCTGTAACGGCGGCTATAGCCGCCTTTTTTGTTTTATAGGCACAGTTTAGATATGAGTTAAAGCAATGTTATTAAACATTGTTTTTTTAATTTTAAGCGTTATTGGAATAATATGTCGCAACACTTGATGAATACGTATGGCAGGTTACCTGTAACCTTTACCAAAGGAAAAGGTGTTTGGTTGTGGGACGATCAGGGGGAACAGTATCTTGATGCACTATCAGGCATTGCAGTGACCGGGCTAGGGCATGCCCATCCAGATTTGGTGGATGCTATCAGTCACCAAGCCGCAACATTAATGCATGTGTCTAACGTGTATCACATTGCAGAGCAGGAACAGCTTGCTAATAAAATTGCTGAGATTTCAGGCATGGACAAAGTCTTTTTTTGCAACTCAGGTTGTGAAGCAAATGAAGCCTCAATTAAATTAGCGCGCTTACATGCACATAATAAAGGCATCAAAAATCCTGAAATTATTGTGATGGAGCAATCATTTCACGGTAGGACCTTAGCAACATTATCAGCAACTGGAAATCGGAAAACACAAGCAGGTTTTGAACCATTAGTCAGTGGATTCATTCGTGTTCCATTTGACGATTTGAATGCTGTAAGGCAGGTCGCTGAGCGCAAGAATAATGTCGTCGCTATTTTAGTCGAACCAGTGCAAGGTGAGGGTGGTATTCATGTGCCAGCAGACATGAAAGGGTATCTGCAAGGATTACGCGCCATTTGCGATGAAAATGATTGGTTTTTAATGTTGGATGAAGTCCAAAGTGGAATCGGACGAACCGGTACTTGGTTTGCATTTCAACACACAGGTATTACACCAGATGTGATGTCTTTAGCTAAAGGACTTGGTTCAGGTATGCCAATTGGTGCCTGTGTCGCAAAAGGGCTTGCATCAGAAGTTTTTGTGCCTGGAAAGCACGGATCTACTTTTGGAGGTAATCCGTTAGCAACTAAGGCTGGTCTCACTACTTTAGATGTCATTGCAAGAGACAACTTGCGTGAAAATGCTGAGAAAATGGGTGATTTTATACATCAGCAAATTGAAAAAGCATTTGCAGGAAATGATGCGATTGTGAATATTCGACATGCAGGTCTTATGATTGGTGTGGAACTTGATAGGCCATGTGCAGAGTTGGTCAAGTTAGCTCTAGCTAATAAACTTTTAATCAATGTAACAGCAGAAAAAGTCATCCGCCTGCTACCGCCATTAGTGATTAACAAAAATGAAGCACAAGAGTTGGTTAATCGGTTAGTGCCTGTGATCGAAGACTTTTTGCAAACAGCACAAAATAATGATGGATAGCCATGAGCATTAAACATTTTTTGCAATTTAATGATCTCAAGCGAGATGAGATTGAGTATATATTTGAGCGTGCTAGTTGGATCAAATCGCAATTTAAAGCATATAAAAAATATTGGCCATTAGAAGATCGTACATTGGTGATGATCTTTGAAAAAGCTAGTACGCGAACACGCTTATCTTTTGAAGCTGGCATGCATCAATTAGGTGGCGCAGCTATCTACTTAAATACTAGAGACTCACAGTTAGGTCGCGGTGAGCCAGTTGAGGATGCAGCGCAAGTTATCTCTAGGATGAGTGATTTGGTGATGATTCGAACATTTGAGCAAAGCATTATAGAACGCTTTGCAGCCAACTCAAGAGTTCCTGTGATTAATGGTCTGACTAACGAGTATCATCCGTGTCAGATACTAGCAGACATTTTTACCTACATTGAACACAGAGGTTCTATTACAGGTAAAACTGTTGCGTGGATAGGTGACTCGAATAACATGTGTAATACTTGGTTGCAAGCTGCCGAGGTGCTTGGTTTTAATATGCATGTATCAACGCCACCTGAATACGAAGTTGAGCCAGAACGTGCAAATCTATATGGCACAGATCACTTTGAAGAGTTTAAAGATCCGATGGATGCTGCCAAAGGGGCGGATTTAGTCACTACTGACGTGTGGACTAGCATGGGCTTTGAGGCAGAGAACGAGGAGCGCCGTAAAGACTTTGCCGATTGGCAAGTTGATGCCGATATGATGAAAGTCGCAAAAAAAGACGCATTATTCATGCATTGTTTACCTGCGCACCGAGGCGAAGAGGTCACTGCTGATGTCATTGATGGACCCAACTCTGTGGTATGGGAGGAAGCAGAAAACAGGTTGCATGTACAAAAGGCGCTGATGGAGTATCTTTTGTTAGGCAAGATTGATTAGCCACTAAGAATGCAGATAGTATGTTTCGGTGTAGGCTAACCTTTAGGTTAAGCGTAGCGGCCGAAGCCAAAATAGGTTACATGTTCAAAAAGCATTAATGGAATATTTATTATTAGGAAAAGTGAAATAATGAGTGATGTTAAAAAAGTAGTACTGGCTTACTCTGGTGGATTGGATACGTCAGTAATACTGAAGTGGTTGCAAGATACTTATCAAGCAGAAGTGGTGACTTTTACAGCTGACCTAGGTCAGGGAGAGGAATTAGAGCCTGCTCGTGCTAAAGCAACTGCTGCAGGCGTCAAAGAAATCTACATTGATGATCTACGAGAAGAGTTTGTACGTGACTTTGTGTTTCCAATGTTCAGGGCTAACACTATCTATGAAGGTGAATATCTACTAGGTACATCGATTGCAAGACCACTTATCTCAAAGCGGTTGATTGATATAGCTAATGAAACTAAAGCCGATGCGATTTCACATGGGGCGACTGGAAAAGGTAATGACCAGGTACGTTTTGAGTTGGGTGCGTATGCATTAAGACCAGACATTAAAATCATTGCACCTTGGCGTGAGTGGGATTTGCTTAGCCGTGAAAAGCTCATGGCTTATGCTGAAAAACATGGTATCCCAGTTGACATGAAGCATAAGAAAGGCGGCAGCCCTTATTCAATGGATGCAAATTTGTTGCATATCTCCTATGAGGGGCGGCACCTCGAAGATCCTAAAGCGGAAGCAGAAGAAGATATGTGGCGCTGGACAGTGTCACCAGAAAAAGCACCGAATGAGCCTGAATATGTTGATATTGAGTATAAGCAGGGTGATATTGTCGCTATCAACGGTAAGTCTCTGAAAGCGCATGAAGTATTGGCTGAGTTGAACCGTTTGGGAGGCAAGCACGGGGTAGGTCGATTAGACTTAGTGGAAAATCGATATGTCGGGATGAAAGCGCGAGGTTGTTACGAAACACCAGGCGGTACGATTATGCTGAAAGCGCATCGTGCGATTGAGAGTGTAACACTTGATCGTGAAGTTGCGCATCTAAAGGATGATTTAATGCCACGTTATGCGAGTTTGATTTATAACGGCTATTGGTGGAGTCCAGAACGTTTGGCTTTGCAGACCTTAATTGATCATACACAAACACATGTGAATGGCTGGGTACGTGTCAAGTTATACAAAGGCAGCGTAACTGTCGTAGCTAGAGACAGTAAATCAGATTCTTTATTTGATCCAGAAATTGCTACATTTGAAGATGATGCTGGCGCATATAACCACAAGGATGCGGAAGGATTTATTAAGTTGAATGCTTTGCGTATGCGTATTGCTGCAAAAGTTCGACCAATCAAGAAATAAAAATGCATAAAAAAGTTATTGCTTATGATTCAACCCTACGTGATGGCGCTCAAGCACAGGGCGTTTCATTCACAGTGGAAGATAAGCTAAAGGTAGTTAAGAAGCTAGATAGTTTAGGCATAAGCTATATCGAGGCTGGTAACCCTGGATCTAATCCCAAAGATTTAGATTTCTTTAAGCGTGTAGCAGAGTTGAAGTTAAAGCACGCCAAAATTATTGCATTTGGCAGCACTAGAAAGATAGGTGTAAGTGCAGCAGCAGATAAAAACTTGAAATCTTTGCTCAGTGCTAATACTGAGGCAGTTGCTATCTTTGGGAAAAGTTGGGATTATCAAGTAACTGATATTCTTCGTACATCGCTTGATGAAAACCTTGCAATGATTTCTGACACAATTGCATACCTGAAAGCCCAAGGTAAAGAGGTAGTATTTGATGCGGAGCATTTTTTTGATGGCTATAAATCAAATCCAAAGTATGCAATGAAGTCTCTTGAGGCAGCTGCAAAAGCAGGAGCAGATGTGCTTTGTTTATGTGACACGAATGGTGGCACTTTTCCAGAGGAAGTCTTCCAGCTAACACAAGTTGTAATTGAGAGCTTTAATACAGAAGTTGGGATACATTGTCATAATGACTGCGAGATGGCAGTTGCGAATTCTATCGCTGCTGTTAAAGCTGGAGCAACGCAAGTACAAGGCACGATAAATGGTATTGGCGAGCGTTGTGGTAATGCCAATTTAACATCTATTATTCCTAACGTTCAGCTTAAATTGGGTATGGATTGTATACCTACTACACAAATGCGAAACTTAACAAGTGTTTCGCGCTTTGTAAGCGACATTGCAAGTGTGCCTTTCAACGACAAAGCGCCTTATGTTGGCAGTGACGCATTCTCTCATAAGGGCGGTATGCACATTGATGCTGTTAATAAGAATCCAATTTCATATGAACACATTAACCCAGAGCAAGTAGGTAACGCGAGGCATACATTAGTGTCAGAGGTCGCTGGCAGAAGCGCATTGCTAGCCAAGCTTAAGATGATTGATCCTAGTTTAACAAAAGAGTCAGAAGCTACTAAACGAGTGCTTGAACATTTGAAGGCTTTGGAACATGAGGGCTATCAATTTGAAAATGCAGAACATTCTTTTGATGTGCGTGTGCGTAAGCTGCTTGGCAAACATCGCACCTTTTTTAAGCTGGAAAGTTATCATATAGGCATTCAAGAACCAGCAAAAAATGGTATCAACTCACAAGCCAGCATCTCATTTATAGTCGATGGCCAACGCATTAATGCTACAGCAGATGGAGATGGTCCAGTTGATGCGTTGGATAAGGCAATGCGAAATGCCCTGCGTGATAAATATCCAGTTATCAAAGATGTCAAACTAACGGATTATAAAGTCCGTGTGCTTGATTCTAATTTGGCTACTGCAGCAAAAGTGCGCGTAATTATAGAGTCATCTGATCAGCATAAGAGCTGGAATACGACGGGTGTATCCACTGATATTACAGAAGCCTCTTGGATTGCATTACAAGATGCCATTGAATACAAATTGATGCACGATTTTACTTGATTCACTAAAATACCTAGCTAATTTATATCCTCTAAGTCATCTGGATTGACAGGGGACAGCATAACCAACTTTAGCTGTTCTTGATCTACTGGTCGCAGCGTTACTTGTTGATAACGTAGCAGTCCCCGAGTGGGGTGATGGAATTCTCTCAACCCACCTTGCCGCTGGAGCACGTCATGCTGTTTCCAGAATTGTTCAAATGCGCTACTAGACAAGGATAACTCATTTACAAGCGATTGCAGTTCAGGTTCTTCTAGCCGGCTTCTACAATCCGCTCTAAATTCTGCTACCAAGCGACGACTTCTAGCCTCCCAGTCGACAATAAATTCTTTTGCATTTTCATGCGTAAAGACCAGTCTCAATAAATTTGGTGCAACTGCACTATCATGCGTAAACCAGTCTAAAAATAATGTTTCAGCTTCAGAGTTCCATGCTAATACATTCCATGTGCTACCTAAAATGTAGGCAGGTATTTGTATATTTGATAATAGTTCAGTTAATGTAGCGGAAGCTAAGTCCTCCTCTTGAATATGGCCCTGTGGATCACGCCTTCCTGCTAGGTCAAATAAATATGCACGTTCTGTTTTTGTCAGCTTTAATGCTTGTGCTAACTTGAGCACTACATCTGTTGACATGCTGACATCTCTGCCTTGTTCAATCCAGGTATACCATGTCGTGCTGATGCCTGCTAGTTGAGATACTTCCTCACGACGCAGGCCTTTTATGCGCCTTCTGGGGCCTGCTGGAAAGCCAAACGCTTCGGGAGTACCACGTTTGCGAATGGCTTGTAAAAATTCACCCAACTCTTTGCGACGCTTGTCTGACTTATCTCTTTTGTCCACCATTTGAAGTACTTTAAGCTGATCAGGCCCTAATTTTTTAATGTTAAGCTATTATCAATTATACTAGTATAAACTATATTCTTGTTAGGGTATTAAAATATCGTTATGATGGCACAGTTATTTAATTATCAGCATAAGAATGACGAATATAAGGAGCAGTTATGGCTGGAAAAACACTATACGATAAATTATGGGATTCCCATCTTGTTCACCAAGACGCAGATGGTACAAGCCTTATTTATATTGACCGTCACTTGGTGCACGAGGTGACAAGTCCGCAAGCATTTGAGGGTTTACGCCTAGCGGGACGCAAACCATGGCGAAACAGTTCAATTGTGGCGAACCCAGACCACAATACGCCAACGCAAAACTGGGAAAAAGGGATAGAAGACCCAGTTTCACGTTTACAGGTGGAAACCTTAGATAAGAATATGAAAGAGTTTGGTTCTTTGGTGTATTTTCCGTTTAAAGATAAAAACCAAGGTATTATCCACGTCATTGGGCCAGAACAAGGTACAACCTTACCGGGAATGACGGTAGTATGTGGTGATAGTCATACATCCACACATGGTGCATTTGGCGCATTAGCCCATGGGATAGGTACATCTGAAGTGGAGCATGTGTTAGCAACGCAAACACTTGTCGCTAAAAAATCAAAAAACATGTTGGTCAAAGTAAATGGCAAGCTGGGCGATGGTGTCACAGCTAAGGATGTGGCGTTAGCTATTATTGGTGTTACAGGTACTGCAGGTGGTACGGGTTATGCGATTGAGTTCGCTGGCGATGTGATTAGTGCGTTGTCGATGGAAGGGCGTATGACCATTTGTAATATGGCAATTGAAGCAGGTGCGCGTGCGGGCATTATGGCTCCTGATGCAAAAACTGCTGCTTATCTAAAGGGTCGCAAACATGCGCCTAAAGCTGAGTTATGGGATCAAGCAGTTGCTTATTGGAATACTTTACATTCGGATGCGGATGCTAAGTTTGATGCGGTCATTGAATTAAATGGTGCAGATATTCAACCACAAGTTACTTGGGGTACTTCCCCAGAGCAGGTGCTTCCCATTGGGGCTAGCGTACCTGATCCAGCAAACGAGGCAGATGCAGTGAAGCGCACTAGTATTGAAAATGCGCTTAAGTATATGGGTCTAACGGCAAACACACCAATATCTGATATTAAGTTAGATAAAGTTTTTATTGGATCCTGCACCAATTCACGTATTGAAGATTTGCGTGCGGCTGCAGCTGTTGCAAAAGGTAAAAAAGTTGCTAGCAATATTGAAGTGGCTATGGTGGTGCCTGGTTCAGGCGTCGTCAAAAGGCAAGCGGAAGAAGAAGGCTTGGATAAAATTTTTATTGAAGCAGGTTTTGAGTGGCGAGAGCCAGGCTGTTCGATGTGCTTAGCCATGAACGCTGATCGCTTAAGCGCTGGTGAGCGATGTGCTTCAACTTCAAATCGTAATTTTGAAGGCCGACAAGGTCCTGGGGGCCGTACACATTTGGTCAGTCCAGCAATGGCGGCAGCGGCAGCAATTGCAGGCCATTTTGTAGACGTGCGTAACGTTTAATGCGAGGAGATTAATAATGAAAGCATTTACACAAATAACAGGGCTTGCTTGCCCATTGGATCGCGCTAACGTTGATACAGACGCGATCATTCCCAAACAGTTTCTTAAGTCGATTAAGCGTACTGGCTTTGGCCCCTATTTATTCGATGAGTGGCGTTATACAAACTACGGTGAGCCTGATATGGATTGCAGTAAACGGCCTTTGAATAAAGACTTTGTGCTCAACCAACCACGCTATCAGGGCGCACAGATTTTATTGGCACGTGATAATTTTGGATGTGGATCTAGTCGGGAGCATGCACCATGGGCAATTGAGGATTACGGTTTTCGTGTGATTATTGCACCTAGTTTTGCCGATATTTTCTTCAATAACTGTTTTAAAAATGGCATTCTGCCGATTGTCGCTTCCCCAGAAATGGTTGATCAGTTGTTTGATGAGTGCAAAGCTAACGAGGGATACGAGTTGAAAGTAGACTTACCGTCACAAACGGTAACCTTGCCTTCAGGCCAGACATTTAATTTTGAAATCAATCCGACGTCTAAGCATAACTTACTAAACGGCTTGGATGAAATTGGCTTAACGTTGATACAAGCCGATAAAATCAAGGCATTTGAAGAGAAGCACAAGGCAAGTCAGCCATGGCTTTTTGCATAAAAACCTATAACGCTGGCAGTCAGCCGCGCAAAACGGTTTTAAGTACTAAACAGTAATAGCAACAAAGGGTTTAATCCCCTCTACTTATAGGGGCTGAAGTGAGGGTGAATAACCTCACTTACTAATAAAGGAAAAAATTAGCATGACAATGAAAATTGCAGTATTACCAGGTGACGGTATTGGACCAGAAATAATTACCCAAGCACTGCGCGTGCTGGAAGTATTAAAAAATGAAGGCATGGATATGGAGTTCTCAGAGGCGCCTTTAGGGGGGCAGGCTTACGATGCGTATGGTCATCCATATCCAGAATTTACACAAAAAATTTGTCGTGAAGCGGATGCTGTTTTATTAGGTGCTGTAGGTGGGCCACAATATGATACTCTTGATCGCCCGTTGCGCCCTGAGCGCGGTTTGTTAGCAATCCGTAAAGATTTAGGCCTCTTCGCAAATTTACGTCCAGCAGTGCTATATCCAGAATTAGCCAATGCATCAACACTCAAACCAGAGATTGTTGCTGGCTTAGACATCATGATAGTACGTGAGTTAACGGGCGATGTTTACTTTGGTCAACCGCGTGGTATGCGTACAAATGATGAGGGTGAGCGTGAAGGCTTTAACACCATGGTTTACTCAGAATCAGAAGTCCGCCGAATTGCACATGTTGCCTTTGGCATTGCGATGAAACGTGATAAAAAATTATGTTCAGTAGATAAAGCAAATGTACTTGAGACAACTGAGTTTTGGAAAGAGATTGTTATTGATGTTGCAAAAGAGTACCCAGAAGTCGAATTAAGTCATATGTATGTGGATAATGCGGCTATGCAGCTTATCCGCAACCCGAAGCAATTTGATGTGATGGTGACAGGTAATATCTTTGGCGATATTTTGTCGGACGAAGCTTCAATGCTGACAGGCTCTATCGGTATGTTGGCCTCAGCTTCATTAAATGCGAGTAAGCAAGGCTTATACGAACCCTCACACGGTTCAGCACCTGACATTGCTGGCCAAAACTTAGCGAATCCAATTGCAACGATTTTGTCAGCAGCGATGATGTTACGCTATAGCTTTGATAACGAAATGGCAGCGACACGCATCGAAAATGCAGTTAAGAAAGTACTTGCGGATGGTTACCGAACAGGTGACATTTATGAAGAGGGTACAAAGAAGGTTTCGTGTTCCGAGATGGGTGATCAAATCGTTGCAGCAATGTAATTATTAGTGCGATTAGAAAGCGACTGTTTATTACGAGCAGTCGCTTTTCTGCGATAATAAGACTTAAATAAATTGGGAGATTTTAATGGCACAGTTTGATAATGTCAGTGTTAAAAAGAAAGCAAACATCTATTTTGATGGAAAATGTATCAGTCATACTGTTTTGTTCCCAAATGGAACTCGTAGTACGCTTGGTGTCATATTTCCCAGTACGTTAACATTTAATACAGAGTCCCCAGAGTTAATGGAGATTAATACTGGTGTTTGTAAAGTTAGGCTATCTAAAGGTGAATCGTGGCGCACGTATCAAGCAGGTGATAAATTTGCCATTCCTGGCAATAGCAGTTTTGATATAGAAGTCACAGAAACCTTAGACTACGTTTGTCATTATGAATAAAGCTATATTGCGAAGTTTATTTCTGTAAAATCTGGGCAATACATAGTTGATGGTGCTTAAAAAATAAATAGAGGAGACATTATGCCTTCATTTGATATTACGTCAGAAGTCGATAAAGTTGCATTAGGTAACTCAATTGATACTGCGTCTAAACAAATTGGAAATCGTTACGATTTTAAAGGAACATCTGCAAAATTAGAGTTTAATGAGAAGGACTTTATTATTACAGTGTTTGGAGATAACGAATTTCAGTTAAATCAAATAAAAGATATTTTGCTTCCAGCAATGGAGAAAAAAGAACCAGATTCTACTAAAAGGCTCGAACATAAAGAGCCACAAACAATTTCTGGCAATAAGCTGAAACAAGAGCTACAGGTTAAAGATGGTATTGATAGTGACTTGGCAAAAAAACTTGTCAAGACCGTAAAAGATAGTCGCATGAAAGTGCAAGCAAGTATCCAAGGTGATGCCGTGCGAGTTAATGGTGCAAAGCGTGATGTGTTACAAGAGGTGATAGCTTTGATTAAAAAAAGCATCACTGATTTTCCGCTTAAGTTTGGTAACTTTAGGGATTAGAGTCCGATAGAGGGTGTACGATGAAAAAGTTAATTATTTTAGTAATGACAATGTTGCTACTTGCAGGATGTAATACTTGGCGAGGATTCGGACAAGATTTAGAGGAAGCTGGAGAAGCAATTCAAAAGAAAGTTGATGATTAAGGTTGATTGTTGAGTGGTGATGGGAAAAGTATGCTAAAAGTTGGTTTTGTTGGTTGGCGTGGCATGGTGGGTTCAGTGCTGATGCAGCGTATGATGCAAGAGAATGATTTTGTGGACATTGAACCACAATTTTTCACGACATCACAAACTGGTGCGGCCGCGCCTAATATTGGTAAAGATTCTCCTCCATTAGAAGATGCAAAAAACATTGACGCGCTTAAGGTAATGGATGTGATTGTTTCTTGCCAGGGTGGAGACTACACAACTGAAGTATTTCCCAAACTAAGAGCTGATGGCTGGCAAGGACATTGGATTGACGCGGCATCCAGCTTACGCATGGAGAAAGATACAGTCATTGTTTTAGATCCGGTGAATATGCATGTCATTCAAGATGCATACTTGAACGGTAATAAAAACTGGATTGGTGGCAATTGTACGGTTTCTCTTATGTTGATGGCCTTGCATGGTCTTTTCAAGGCTGATCTGATTGAATGGGTTACATCAATGACTTATCAAGCGGCATCAGGAGCAGGTGCTAACAATATGCGAGAGCTGATAGCTCAGATGAGAGCAGTCAGTTCATCTGTTTCAGATTTAATTGATAACCCAGCGACGGCGATACTTGAAATTGACAAAACAGTAGCTGATACAATTCGCGGTGATGACTTCCCCAAGAATCATTTTGGCATGCCACTGGCAGGAAGCTTAATTCCTTGGATTGATAAAGATCTTGGAAATGGTCAAAGTAAAGAAGAGTGGAAAGCTGGTGTTGAAACGAACAAAATACTCGGGCGTCAAAACAATCCAATTATGATAGACGGTCTATGTGTACGGGTTGGAGCTATGCGTTGCCATTCTCAAGCATTAACTATCAAGTTGAAGCAAAATGTTCCTTTGGATGAAATTAATCAGATGCTTGAAGAGGCGAACAACTGGTCAATGGTCATTCCTAACGAGCGCGAGGAGAGTATGTTAAAACTTTCACCAGCAGCAGTCACTGGTACACTGGATACCCCAGTGGGGCGGGTTCGTAAATTATCAATTGGGGATAATTACATTTCAGCTTTTACTGTTGGTGATCAGCTGCTGTGGGGGGCCGCAGAGCCTCTAAGGCGTATGCTTCGCATCCTGGTGCAATCTTAAATACAGTGCAATACTGGATATAATGGTATTTTTGTACAATACCGCATGATTTGTTTTTGTATAAAAAACACACTAATCATTAAACAATTACATACGTAGTGAATATAATGTGTATTATGAGCTTGCATCCCTAACTAATTGATGTTAATTTCGTTATTGCAATAAAAGCGATAAAATGTAAGCATAAAAAAATATTAAGGTGGAAAAGTGCATCTCTTAAAAATAAAGAAATTGTCGATAGCTTTAGGCTTGACGCTATTCCCTGTTTCGATTTTGGCTGCAGGGCTTGGTCAATTGAACATGTCTTCTGGGATTGGTGAACCGCTTAGAGCAGAGATTGAGCTTTTATCTGTAACGCCTGCTGAAAAGGCCTCACTTAAAGCCAATATTGCTCCAGATGCAGCATATGCTGCACAAGGACTGGAGAGGCCAGCGTCACATCAAGACATTCAGGTTCAAATTGCTAAAAGTACATCAGGGAAGGATGTGCTTAAACTTAGATCGAGTCAACCTATTGATGAGCCATTCCTAGATATGTTGGTTGAAGTTGAGTGGGAAACAGGGCGCATATTAAGAGAGTATACCGTTTTATTGGATCCTCCTGGGTATAATACGCAGCCAGCACCAATTGAAACGCCAGTAGCAAAGCCAAATGCCAGTTCCAAATCATCAGCGACTGAACCTGTTGCAACCAAAACAACCTCTACTCCTTCTACTTCAATAACAAGTACAGAATCTAACGCACTACCTGAAGACTACCTAACTAAAAAGGGCGATACTCTATCCAAGATAGCGCGCCGCATGAAGCCTGAGGGTATTAGTTTAGATCAAATGCTAGTTGGCTTGTTTGAGGCAAATCCAGAAGCATTTTCTGGTAATAATATGAATAGATTGAAGGTGGGTAAAATTTTACAACCTCCTTCTCAAGAAGCACTAGAATCGATTAGTAGAAAAGACGCTGTCAACGAGATTAAATTACAAACTGCCAATTGGAATGAGTATCGAAACAAATTGGCAGGTATGGTTGATGACAGTGTGCCAATGGCAAGCGATGAAGAGTCACAATCGAGCAGCGGTAAAATAAAACCAGCAACAGAAGATCAATCAGCAGCGGAAACCGCAGGACCAAAAGACGTTGTTAAACTATCATCGGGTGATGCGAAGGCAATTGAAGCTGATATGCAAGCAAAAATCACAGCGCTACAAGAAGAAGTAAGCGCTCGTGAAAAGGGGCTAAAAGATGCCCAAGATAGAATAGGTGCGTTAGAGAAGCAGATTGAAGACATGCAAAAACTTCTCACATTGCGAAATGATGCACTAGCTGATGCGCAAAAGTCTTCAGAGCAAGAGTCAGTAGCACAGGTACAAGATGCGCAACCTGAACAAGCGCAATCAGAGCAGCCTGCGCCAGTTGTTCGACTTGGAACGAAGCTTGAAGGTGCGGAGGAAATTACACAACCTGATCAAGCTGAGGCTGCAAAACCCGCACCAGCAGAAGCTAAAAACACTACGCCGGCAAAACAGCAATCAACTCAGCCAGTACCCCCAGCCGTTGAAGAGCCTGGCTTTATAGCAAACTTTATTGAATCATTGTCAGGTATTTTCAAAGACTTAAATACAACAATATTAGGTGCTGTAGCAGCCTTGTTAGCATTACTAGTGGGCGCTTGGGTCTATTTGCGCAATAAACGTAGAAAAAATCTTGCTGATTTTGAGCAAGGCATTATGACTTCAGGTGGCTTAAAAGCCAACACTGTATTCGGCAATACCTCTGGCGCTAGTGTCGACACTGGGGATACTTCGTTTCTGACTGATTTCTCCCAGAGCACGAGTGGCGGCATGATTGATACGAATGATGTCGATCCGATTGCAGAGGCTGAAGTGTACATGGCTTATGGGCGTGATGCACAAGCCGAAGAGATTTTGAAAGACGCTATTTCAAAAGAGCCTAAGCGCTACGAGTTACATCTCAAGCTTTTAGAAATGTATGCTGCCAGCAAGAATATGTCCGCTTTTGAAACAGTTTCAGGCGAGCTATACACGACATTAGGCGCAGATGATCCGACATGGGCAAAAGTAGCTGAGATTGGCGTCAAATTAGAGCCAAATAATCCACTGTATCAAATTAAAGAAGGTTTGCCAGTTGCTAAGGATGTTCCGGAGCAGGCTGCTGATGCCGATAAGAAACTAGACGTATCAGATTTTGAAGACTCTCCTTTAGCTGGTGAAGCGGACTTAGACTTTTCGTTAAGCGATGAACCTACTGATGAAGCTGCCATGCCAGCTTCTACAACATCATTAGAGGATGTTCCAACCATCACAGATGACGTTGCGAAATCTCAATCAATTGATTTTGATGAAGAAGTCCAAGATATGACTGATACAGTCAATACACAAGATGATGAGGATTCCGGTCTTGAGTTTGACTTAGGCAATAATGAGTTACAAATTAGTGAAGATAGTAGTGATCTAGATTCACCTGTTTCAGAAGAATCGTTCGCACACACTATGCCAAACTTGGATTTTCCTTCACTCGAAGTTGATTCAAGTAAGCTTGATATCACTGGTTCAGACGAAGTCAAGCCTGTTGACACAGCGCTTACTGATGATGGTTCAAGCAACGACACGGAGCTTGCAGCACCGTCGCTAGAAATGCCAAGTGATTTGTCTTTGGACATTTCAGAGCCTGATCAACAAGCCGATAATTCTAAGGATGATGTACTACAAGACTCAGAATCAACTAGTGAACCAGAAAGCTTCGACTTTAATATAGACACTATCACTGACGATAGCATTACTTTAGAAACAGATGATGAAGCAACAGAGACACCTAATGAGGTGAATATGTTGGATATGTCAGATCTATCGCTCGATGTTGATGAAGAGGTAGGCGGTGCAATCTCAGAGGTGGATTTAGAGCCAGAACCGGACGCAAGTACGTCTGCGCCTGAAACAAGCGATGAGCCAGAGTCAGAAGAAGTAGAAACCAAGCTCGAACTAGTTGCCGCATATATTGATATGGAAGATAAAGAAGGTGCAAAAGAGCTACTTGAGGAAGTGCTTAAAGAGGGTGGTACGAGACAACGCAAACGTGCGGAGGAAATACTTGGAACGCTCAATTAACGCTTCTTAGGCAGTAATGAAGCCGGACAAAGTCCGGCTTTTTTATATTTAATTTAAATCTACCGAATGCCTGTTAATATCGAGGCAATCATGATTAATACTACAACACAATTATTACTACTATTGATGTTTACGCTAAGCCTAAACTTCTGGTCGCTTAAGACATTATCGCTGATATTTTTTGCGTTATTAATTTCCCATATCTATCTTAAAAATATGCATTACTATCGATTAATGAAGCGATTGAAATGGTTTTATGCGGTAATGTTTATTCTTTTTGTTTTCAATACGCCAGGCCAACATTTACCCAATTGGCCAGCTTGGGCAGAGCCTACTTATGAAGGTATCGAGGCAGGTATAAAACAATTTATTCGAGTTGCAACAATATTGGGTGTATTGTCACTTGTACTAATTAACAACAACAAGCAGCAACTAATCTCAGGTTTGTACTTTTTGATTAGACCAATGTCATTTTTTGGTTTAGATGTGAAGCGGTTCTCAGCACGATTGTGGCTTACTCTACATTATGTTGAATTGCATGAAGAAAATAATAAAGAAGCTTTGCTTTCAACTCATCTATCAGATAGTTTAACTGCCATTTTTGCTAATGACACACACGACGATTTAACAATAGAGTTAGAGAAGCCAGAATTTACACGAGTCGATTTGATCGCCTTACTTAGTATGTTATTTGTATCTACTTACATCATATGGAGCAAGGGTATTTAATGCGCATCGCCTTGGGAGTGGAGTATGATGGTGCAAGTTTTTGTGGCTGGCAGAGTCAACCAAGTGGCTGTGGCGTACAAGATGTTTTAGAAATAGCGATTGCTAAAATTGCACAACAACCTGTGCGTATTCACGCAGCTGGTCGGACTGATACGGGTGTACACGCATTAATGCAAGTCGTCCATTTTGATGTTGAGGTAAAACGCCCAGAAACTGCCTGGGTTAGAGGCGTGAATGCCTTCTTGCCAAAGGCTGTGCGCGTTTTTTGGTCTAAGGACGTTCCAGAAGCATTTCACGCCCGTTTTTCAGCCTTAAAAAGAAGTTATGAGTACCTATTGATTAATACAAGTGTTGCGCCAGCCGTATTGGCTACAAAAGCAGGCTGGTATCATCTACCTTTGGATTTTGAAGCGATGAAGCAAGCTATACAGCATTTAATTGGCGAGCATGATTTTAGTGCATTTCGAGCAAGTGAATGTCAAGCAAAATCACCGATTCGCCATATGTATGATGCATCAATTATTTCGCATAGTGATAGATTTGTATTCAAATTTACCGCAAATGCTTTTCTACAACATCAGGTTCGAAATATGATAGGAGCGCTGATTTATGTTGGTAATGGTAAGCATCCACCTGAGTTGATAAAAGAACTATTACAACTACACGACCGAACCTTATCTCCACCGACTTTTTCAGCGAATGGTCTATACCTAACAGGTGTTGAATATGATGGAAAATGGCAACTACCAAACCAAAATCGGCATATTGGTTTAATTTAATTTTTGTGCTTGTGGCGCAGTCTAAAGTTTGAGATAGTCTTATAACAATTCAGAATTTGCAAGGTACTCATGCGAACACGTATAAAAATTTGTGGTATTACTCGAGTGGAAGACGCCCTTTCTGCAGTTGACCATGGCGCTGATGCAGTTGGTTTGGTGTTTTACCCAGATAGTCCAAGATGTGTGACAATAGCGCAAGCGCAAGCTATATCTAAAAAATTACCGCCTTTTGTGAGTATTGTTGGATTATTTGTGAACCCAACTAAGGCAGAAGTGACGGAAGTATTATCTTCTGTACATATCGACTTGTTGCAATTTCATGGTGATGAGGATGAAGCAGCATGTAAACAATATGGCTTGCCTTATTTAAAGGCAATTCGAGTTAAATCAGATACAAATTTGATACAATATGCAGAGTTGTACAAAGGTGCAAAAGCTTTATTGCTAGACACCTATTCGGATAATGCATTTGGTGGCACAGGGGAAACATTTGATTGGAGTGTTATTCCTAAAAAAATGCTGAAACCTATTATTCTTGCTGGGGGTCTCAATGCTGATAATGTAGTTCAAGCAGTGCAGCAAGTACGGCCTTATGCTGTTGATGTGAGTGGTGGGGTGGAGCAAAGTAAAGGCATTAAAGACCCACTTAAGATTGAAGCGTTTGTTTCAGCAGTCAAAGGTTGTTAATGTATTTTGATAAATAAGAGTTAAGTTGTTATGCATTGCTGGAATGTCGACAACAAGGAGTAAGTATGCAGTTATATGATATGCCAGATGAGCGAGGTCATTTTGGTCAATTTGGCGGTTCTTTTGTCGCTGAAACATTGGTTGAAGCGCTTGAAGAATTACGAGTGATGTATGAGAAATATCGGCATGATCCAACATTTTTAGCTGAATATGCCTATGATTTAAAACACTTTGTTGGAAGGCCAAGTCCAATTTATCATGCGCAGCGCTGGTCTGACAAGGTGGGTGGTGCTCAAATTTACCTTAAACGCGAAGACCTAAACCATACAGGCGCACACAAGGTAAACAATACGATTGGACAGGCCTTGCTTGCTAAACGTATGGGTAAACCAAGAGTCATTGCTGAAACTGGGGCGGGTCAACATGGTGTGGCAACGGCAACAATCGCTGCGCGTCTGGGATTAGAGTGCGTTGTTTACATGGGAAGTGAGGATGTCAAAAGGCAAGCGCCAAATGTTTTTAGAATGAAATTACTTGGTGCAACTGTTGTGCCAGTTGAAAGTGGTTCGAAAACGCTAAAAGATGCATTAAATGAAGCAATGCGTGACTGGGTCACTAATATTTCGAATACTTTCTATATCATCGGCACAGTTGCTGGTCCGCATCCCTATCCAATGATGGTAAGAGATTTCCAAGCTGTTATTGGTACAGAGGCCAAAGTGCAAATGCAAGAGATGGTAGGTCGACAACCAGATGCCGTTGTTGCATGTGTAGGTGGCGGTTCTAATGCTATGGGAATATTCTACCCTTATATTGATGTGCCCAATGTGCGACTCATTGGCGTTGAGGCTGCTGGCCATGGTTTAGAAACTGGTGCTCATGCGGCACCGCTAAGCACCAATAGCGCTGTTGGTGTATTGCATGGTAATAGAACATATTTAATGCAAGATGAAGATGGCAATATCATTGAGACACACTCAATATCGGCTGGCTTGGATTACCCTGGGGTTGGACCTGAGCATGCATGGTTAAAAGATATCAAACGTGCTGAATACGTCGGTATTACTGATGATGAGGCAATGGCTGCATTCCACAGTTTATGTAGAACAGAAGGTATCATTCCTGCGCTTGAATCCAGTCATGCCTTAGCTCATGCGGAAAAAATGGCAAAAGAAATGCGTAAAGATGAAATTATTTTAGTCAATCTCTCTGGTCGTGGCGATAAAGATATTAATACAGTTGCCAAACTAGCTAACATCACCTTATAAAAATTAGAATTTTCAAACTATGTCACGTATTCAATCAACTTTTGCCGCACTTAAAGCAAATCATAAAAAAGCACTTATTCCATACATAACGGCAGGAGATCCACATCCTGATTTTACCGTAGAACTGATGCATACCATGGTTAAGAATGGTGCCAATATTATCGAGTTAGGCGTGCCGTTTTCAGATCCAATGGCTGATGGCCCTGTGATACAGCGTGCAAGTGAGCGTGCGTTAGCCCACAAAGTCGGCTTGCGGAAAGTGTTGGATTTGGTGAAGACGTTCCGCTTAAAGGATCAGGATACCCCAGTTGTTTTAATGGGCTACGCAAATCCAATCGAAGCAATGGGAACTGCGGTATTCGCAGAGAAAGCGAAAGAGGCGGGGGTTGATGGTGTATTGACTGTTGATTACCCACCAGAAGAGTGCCATGATTTTATAGCTGAATTAAATAAGCACGATATCGATAGTATTTTTTTACTTTCGCCAACAACTGAAAAAAAACGAATCGATTTAGTAGTGAAGCAAGCGACAGGGTTTCTATATTATGTGTCCCTCAAAGGCGTTACTGGCGCAGCAAATCTTGATATAAATGAGGTAGAATCACGGGTTGCCGATATTAGAACGCAGACTGATTTGCCGATTGGCGTTGGTTTTGGTGTAAAAGATGCTGCGACGGCGAAATCAATTGCAGCATTTGCCGATGCAGTTGTAGTAGGAAGTCGCACTGTGTCTACTATCGAAGCATCTACTGAAGACACATTGATACAGAATATTGGTAATTTAATACAAGAATTGCGTTCAGCAATCGATTAAAACAACATTGGGGTAGCTATGAGCTGGTTAGATAAGATTCCACAAAAGATTCAACACGTTGTCGGGAGCGTACAGAAGCGCAGTATGCCCGAAGGACTATGGAGTAAGTGTGATGCCTGTCAGTCTGTGTTATATAAAACAGACTTAGAAACGAATTTAGAAGTTTGTCCAGAATGTGGTCACCATAACCGTATTTCAGCAAGACAGAGAATCAACTTTATACTCGATCCTGACAATCAAGTGGAAATCGGTGAAAAAGTTACACCTATCGATTCGCTAAAGTTTAAAGATAGTAAACGATACACAGAGCGCATGAAAGAAGCACAAAAAACAGTAAATGAGCTTGATGCGTTAGTTGTTAAAAAAGGTAGTATCTTGGAACTACCTGTAGTGATAGCTGCTTTTGAGTTTAAATTTATGGGTGGCTCTATGGGTTCTGTTGTTGGTGAGCGGTTTGTTAGAGGTGTGAATGCGGCAATAGAACACAAAACACCATTTATATGTATTGCCGCAAGCGGTGGTGCGAGAATGCAAGAAGGTTTATTGTCTCTGATGCAAATGGCAAAAACCAGTGCAGCATTAACCAAATTGTCAGAAGCTGGCTTACCTTTTATTTCGATTTTGACTGATCCTACTATGGGTGGTGTCTCAGCTAGTTTTGCAATGTTAGGAGATGTGATCATTGCAGAACCGAATGCATTAATCGGTTTTGCGGGACCACGCGTTATTGAGCAGACAGTTCGCGAAACATTACCTGATGGCTTTCAGCGAGCGGAGTTTCTGTTAGAGCATGGTGCTATTGATGCCATTATTGACCGTCGTGAAATGCGTGAGAAACTTAAAAATATATTGACTAGTTTGATGCACGCAGTTTAATTGCCTCTAGCAACTACTTTCAGTGAACAACCAAATAAAAAAGCCTGCTACATTAAACCAATGGTTGGCTTATATTGAGGCCCTGCACCCTAAATCTATTGAGATGGGGCTTGACAGAGTGAATGAGGTTGTGAGCCACTTAGCACTAGAGTCTTTGCCACCAATTATTAGTATTGCAGGTACTAACGGTAAAGGGTCTACCTGCGCAATGCTTGAACATATATATTCGAAAGCAGGCTATCGTGTTGGTGCCTATGTTTCACCACATCTGTTGCATTACAACGAGCGTGTAAGAGTTAATCTGCAGAGTATCTCTGATGATGATTTATGCTTGGCTTTTTCTGCTATAGAAGCAGCACGTGGTGAAGTCGTACTTACTTATTTCGAGATGGGTACATTGGCAGCACTTTGGTATTTTTCGCGACTAAAGCTCGATGTCATCTTGCTTGAAGTCGGTATGGGCGGGCGCTTGGATGCGGTAAATGCTTTCGAGCCTAGTTGCTCAATCGTAACGTGCATTGATTTAGATCACACCGATTATTTGGGGGATACAAGAGAGAAAATAGCTGCAGAAAAAGCAGGTATTTATCGCAAGGGTAAACCCGCTATTTGTGGAGATGATAACCCACCAGAAAGCCTAGTAAACTATGCTTGTGAAATCGGTGCCAATCTTTTGTTAATTCACCGTGATTTTGAAGTAGAAAAGATAGAGGATGGTTGGATATATCAAGTCGATCAAGATCAGCTAATATTACCTACGCTGGCACTGCAAGGGGATTTTCAACTTAATAATGCAGCCTGTGCCATTAGTGCCGTACGAAGTCTTGCAGAGGAACTACCAGTAACATTAGATGCAATCAAGAATGCATTAGCTAATGTGACATTACTGGGTCGCTTTTATACCATTAGCAAAAGCCCTGAAGTGATTTTAGATGTGGCACATAATCCACAAGCAGCAAAATCGCTAGTGCAAAATTTGATAAAGCACCCCTGTAAAGGTCGTACTTTAGGTGTTTTTGCCATGTTGGCTGACAAGGATATTGAACAGGTGACGCAAGATCTTTTACCATACATATCTATTTGGTACCTTGCAGATACTCAAAACCCGCGTGGGGCCAAGGCTACAGAGCTGGAGTCTTATTTATTACCTGAGGCAAAAGGTAATATCAAATGTTTTGATAGCGTGGCTAAAGCGTTACATAGTGCCTGTATCGATGTAGGTAAAAATGATAGAATTATCGTATTCGGCTCATTCTATACAGTGGCAGATGCTATTGAAGTATTAACAGTGCAAGGAAGATAAATCATGCAAAACGATCAAGTTGACCCAGGTCTGAGTTTTAAAAAACGGGCGCGTCGTCGTTTGGTCGGTGCAATAGCATTAGTATTGCTGATGGTTATTATTTTACCAATGATGTTAGAAGATCGTGAAAAAGCAGTTCAGGAAGATGTCGAGATTATTATGTCGCCATCACCGTCAGATATGGAGGCTTCTGTAGGAGTTGAGACAGAAAACTTGGCCGATGTTGAAGAGGTAATTATTCAACAGCCTCCTAATGAAGACACTGTTTTAAAAGAGTCACTAGAATTGCCTGATGTAGATAAACCTACAGCCACTACGGAAGCTACAAAAACAGAAAAGCTTGAAACAAAAGAAACACCAAAGACAAGTACGGAGGCAGCTAATGGCAATGGCTATTATGTCCAGATAGGTGTTTTTTCTAATCCTGAGAATATTAAAAAACTACAACTCAAATTAAATGATTTAGGTTATCGGTCGTTAACAGAGAAGATAACTACCGATACTGGTGTTAAAACACGCTTACGTACCGAAAGTTTCAGTGAAAGAAATGAAGCAGCTATTGCCTTGCAAAACATTAAGGATGCAGGCTTAGCAGGTATGGTTGTTAGTCAAAAGTGAAGGTTTTAATTAATTGACAAGCTTTGATTATATGGTGCTTGCCATTATTGGTATCTCCATTATTGTAAGTATGATGCGGGGTGCGGTTAAGGAGATGCTTGCAATTTTTGGGTGGCTTGTGGCGTTTTATGTGGCGAAAACATATTCATCGATGTTGTCTCCCATACTTCCGCAAGATATACCTACAGAAGCTTTAAAGACACTAGCCGCGTTTTTGATACTTTTAATTGCTGTATTATTTATTAATAGCCTCTTATCAATTGCAATATCAAGCGTTATCAGTAAAGTAGGTCTGGGTTGGCTAAATCGTTTTTTGGGTATTCTTTTTGGTTTTGCAAAAGGGGTGCTAATTGTATGCGTATTGGTTTTTTTAGCAGGGTTAACCAGTTTACCAAAAGAAAAAATGTGGACTGATGCTATGCTGAGCTCTCCACTAGAAGTATTAGTTAAATCGACTTTTCCTTGGATACCATATAGTGTTACCAAACATGTTAAGTTTGATTGATTTTATGATTTAATAGCGCTTTGCTAAAGGACGACACTGAACTATGTGCGGAATTATTGGGATTGTAGGCAAAAATCCAGTTAATCAACTGTTGTATGACGGTTTGTTGGTACTTCAACATCGAGGGCAAGATGCAGCTGGTATTGTCACCTGTGATGGTAATACATTTTTTATGCACAAAAGTAATGGTTTGGTAAAAGATGTATTTCAAACGCGGCATATGCGCAGTTTAATTGGTAATGCTGGTATTGCCCATGTGCGTTATCCAACTGCTGGCTCCTCTAGCGCAGCAGAAGCCCAACCTTTTTACGTAAACTCTCCATTTGGTATAGTGCTCGGACATAACGGGAATTTGACCAATTCTGAACAGCTCAAATCAGAAGTGTTCCGCCAAGACTTGCGGCACATTAATACCACGTCCGATTCTGAAGTGTTGCTAAATGTGCTAGCGCATGAGATTGAAAAAACATCTAAAAGCGCTGTGCTCAATACAGATATGGTGTTTGATGCAGTGAGTCGTGTACATCGCCGTTGCAAAGGCGCTTACGCGGTTGTAGCGATGATAGCTGACTTCGGTTTACTTGCTTTTCGCGATCCACATGGGATTCGTCCGCTGGTAATCGGAAAGATGGAAACGGAAAAAGGCACAGAATACATTGTTGCCTCAGAAAGTGTTGCGCTAGATGTGCTTGGCTTTACCTTGATGCGTGATGTTGAGCCAGGAGAAGCGGTATTTATTGATATGGATGGCAATTTATTCAGTCGCCAATGTGCTGATAATGCGCAACTAACCCCCTGTATTTTTGAATATGTCTACTTGGCTAGACCAGACTCTTTAATCGATGGTGTCTCTGTTTATCAAACACGTTTAGATATGGGGTCAAGGTTAGCTGAAAAAATAAAGAGAGAGTGGGCTCATTTAGATATTGATGTCGTAATCCCGATACCAGACACTAGTAGGCCAAGTGCGCTGCAAGTTGGCTTGGCGTTAGGCTTGGAGTATCGAGAAGGCTTTATAAAAAATCGCTATATCGGTCGGACATTCATCATGCCTGGACAAGCTTTACGCAAAAAATCTGTAAGACAGAAACTTAATCCGATTGGTGTAGAGTTTGCTGGAAAAAATGTATTGCTCATTGACGACTCTATTGTGCGTGGCACTACTTCAAAGCAAATTGTACAAATGGCACGTGATGCAGGAGCGCGAAAAGTTTATTTTGCATCAGCGGCACCTCCTGTCAGATTCCCGAACGTATATGGTATTGATATGCCCAGTCGTGAAGAGTTATTGGCGACTGGACGTACGGATGAGGAGATATGCCAAGAGATAGGCGCAGATGCGCTCATTTATCAAGATTTAGATGCATTAGAGGATATCGTATTGAGGCTCAATCCTGATATTCAGGATTTTGATTCAAGCTGTTTTGATGGACATTATGTTACGGGTGATGTAGATATTACTTACTTAGATCGGATTGAGGCATTACGGGGTGATGCTGTGCAAACTCAACGACCACCAAATTCAACAACACAAATGGACTTAAATTTGGTTGGTGGTGAAGAAGATGACTTACTAGAGCGTGCTTCCTAAAAAATAAGCCACTATTGATATAGTGGCTTATTTTTCATTATTAACTCCCAACTAATCCCATACTACCTAAATGGGTTATTGTGTACTAATACAACCAACGTTTTAATCTTTCAACTGTCGAGTCGACGACGAAATTGTCGAGATTTAACAGTAAACTCGCAAAATAATAATAATGATAATCATAAGTTATTGAATAAAAAAGGCTAAATTAAGCTAATTGCTTGGCATTGTTTATGCAGTTATTTATTGAACGTTGCTAATAAGGTAACAAAGCTTAATATTTAATTGAGGGAAACTATGCGTGAGGTGCCATTCAATAAACCATATCTTACTGGTAAAGAGATTGAATATATCAAACAATCCCATGCAGTTGGAAATTTATCAGGAGATGGGTTTTTTACCGAGGAATCAAGCGCATGGCTTGAACAAAAAACCAAAACAAAAAAAGCGTTATTAACACACTCCTGTACTGCTGCATTAGAAATGGCCGCATTGCTAGCTGATATTCAACCAGGCGATGAAGTTATCATGCCATCTTATACTTTCGTTTCAACTGCCAATGCATTTGTATTACGTGGTGGCATTCCTGTTTTTGTGGATATTCGACCTGATACGCTAAACATCAATGAGAACTTAATAGAAGCAGCGATAACAAACAGAACGAAAGCGATTGTGCCAGTTCACTA
>JBFIGM010000002.1:0-34035 GCA_041602315.1 Methylophilaceae bacterium
AACAGGCAATGCCTATTTAATCAAAAAGTGAGAGTAAAAGATGGCGAAAACAATTTTAGCAGTTGATGATTCAGGGTCACTAAGACAAATGGTGGCTTTTAGTTTAAAAGCCGCTGGCTATGAGGTTGTCTCTGCAGTTGACGGACAAGATGGTTTAAATAAAGCCAAAGAGAAAACAGTTGATTTGGTTTTAACAGACCAAAATATGCCAATCATGGATGGGCTAACCATGATTACGAATTTACGTTCGCTAGCATCATATCAGAAGGTGCCTATTTTAATGTTAACAACTGAATCAAGCGATGAAATGAAAGCAAAAGGAAAAGCTGCTGGTGCAAACGGTTGGTTAGTTAAACCTTTTGATCCAAAAAGATTAATCGAAGTGGTACAAAAAGTCATTGGTTAATAAGGAACGGCTTTTAATAAATGATTGCTGATGGAGCAGAATAATGACAGTTGATATGAGTCAATTTTACGAGGTCTTCTTTGATGAGTCAGAGGAGCTCTTGGCTGAGGCAGAGAGACTGCTACTCGGGTTAGATATAGATGACCCAGATAATGAAGATTTAAATGCAATCTTCCGCGCTGCGCACTCTATTAAAGGGGGCGCTGCAACATTTGGATTTTCAGACATGGCTGAGATTACCCATGTGCTGGAAAATTTGTTAGACAAAATTCGCAAACATGAAATGGCGCTCACAGCTGAGCATGTTGATGCTTTCCTAGCTGCGAAGGATGTTCTGGAAATGGAGCTAGATGGACATCGAAATGGTGCTGAAGTCAATCAAGACCAAGTTGCTGATGTACAGATGATGTTGAAATCTCTCTCTGAAGCAGGTGGTGTGGCAGTTAAACCAGCACCATCCGTGGACAACACAGCGCCAGCGGCTGAAGCAAAAGAAGAAGCACCAGTACAAGAGCCTGCTGCTCCAGATAGTACTCCAGCAGATGGAGTGGCTGTTTTTAAGATTGCTTTACCTGAGGTTACCGATAAAGATTTAAGTAATCTGCAAGATGAATTGGGATTGCTTGGTGAGGTGACCAGTCAGAAACAAGAGAATGGTCGTTATGTGTTTACCCTTACTGGGGACTCTACTGAAGATGATATTGTTTCTATCTGCTCATTTATTTTAGATCCCAATGATTTAGTCATTACTAAAGCAGGTGCCACTGAACAGGCAGCAGACAAACAAGCTGAACCAGCAGATGCAAAAGCTGAAATTGAGGAAGATGAAGGTTTCGGCTTATTTACTGATGACGAGCCACAAACAGCGACTGCCAAAGAAGCACCAAAAACCGATACTAAAACACCGCACGAAAAAGTGAAGGTGGAAGAGGAAGTAGGTTATGGCTTATTTGCAGAAGAGGGTCAGGAAAATATAGAAGAAGGCTACGGTTTCTTCGCACCATTTAAACCACACAAAGATGCGCAAAAAACCGACTTGATTGGCGATGATACACCTATTTCTGATGAGGCTGCTGCAAGTGCGCAGGAGGCTAACGCCAATACAGCAGCAGCGAGTACTGTACAAGCAGCACCTGCAGCTAAACCTGCAGCAAGCGCTAGCAAAAAAGCAGATAAGGCAGCTTCAGCGGAAACGACATCTATTCGTGTTGGTGTAGAAAAAGTCGATCAACTCATCAACTTGGTTGGTGAGCTGGTGATTACACAAGCCATGATTGATCAGCGTGTATCAGAAATGGACCCAGTTCAAAATGAGGCGCTTATTAATAGCGTGACGCAGCTCACGAGGAATACAAGAGATTTGCAAGAGTCTGTCATGTCGATACGTATGATGCCAATGGACTTTGTGTTCTCACGTTTCCCACGAATGGTACGTGACCTTGCAAATAAATTAGGTAAAAAAGTTGATTTCGTCACTGAAGGTGCGACAACCGAGCTTGATAAGGGCTTGATTGAACGCATTGTCGACCCATTGACCCATTTGGTGCGGAATAGTGTTGATCACGGAATCGAAAAACCAGAAAACCGTAAAGCAGCGGGCAAAGGTGAGACTGGTAAGTTAACACTATCTGCAGCACATAAAGGTGGCAGTATTGTGATTGAAGTAACAGATGATGGCGCAGGTTTGAATCGCGATAAGTTACTTGCAAAAGCAAAATCAAATGGCTTGGAAGTGAGCGAAACCATGACAGACACTGAGGTGTTCGGATTGATTTTTGCGCCTGGATTCTCCACAGCAGAGCAAGTCACTGACGTTTCTGGCCGTGGTGTGGGTATGGATGTGGTGAAACGAAATATTGCTTCGATGGGCGGTTCCATTGAAATCCGCTCCGCATTGGGTTATGGCACGACCATATCAATTGCCTTGCCGCTAACATTAGCTATCTTGGATGGTATGTCTGTCTCATTAGGTGAAAGTCTATATGTATTGCCACTGAACCTAATTGTAGAAACCATGCAACCGAAGATGGAAGACATTAAAACAGTCACCAATGAAGGCTTAATGGTACACGTTCGAGGTGAGTACTTACCAATTATCCCGTTATACGCGCTATTTAATCAAGAAACTGAAATTACTCATCCTACTGAAGGTGTGTTAGTGATTATCGAAGCAGAGGGTAAAAAAGCTGCATTGTTTGTTGATGCATTGGTAGGACAGCAGCAAGTGGTGATTAAGAGCTTAGAAACAAATTTCAGGAAAATCCAAGGCATTTCTGGCGCGACCATCATGGGTGATGGATCCGTCGCATTGATTATAGATGTCCCTAGTGTGATTAAGATGGGGCAAAGCAATATTAAAGAAGGAGCATACGCATGAGTACAGTGACAGAAACGAATCTAGAAACAAATGGTGCTGAAGGCTCAGCTCCATCACAAGAGTATCTTACTTTTGTGTTGGCAGATGAGTCCTATGGCATTGATATTCTGAAAGTACAGGAAATCCGTGGTTATGACCCTGTGACTAAGATTGCTAATACACCAGAGTTTATCAAAGGCGTAGTTAATCTACGCGGTTTAATCGTGCCAATTGTCGATCTTCGTATTAAGTTTGGGTTAGGCAAAGTCGTCTATGACGAATTTACCGTAGTGATTATTTTAAATCTGAATGGTCGTGTAGTAGGCATCGTTGTTGATGGCGTATCGGATGTGATGAACCTTAAAGGTACAGATTTGAGAAGCGTACCTGATATCGTGGCGAGTATTGATACGAAATATATCACTGGCCTAGCTACAGTAGATGAAAAGATGTTTATTTTAGTCGATATCGAGCAATTAATGACCAGCAACGAAATGGCGTTGATTGATAGCGCAGTAGTTCAATAACTATTATTAAAACGATTAGAGCAGGAGTACAAAATGTTATCAAAATTATTAGACTATGTTGCAAATCAGTCAACCGTAACAAAAGATTTGCAAGGTGAAGTGTCAGAATTTAGGGCACTGAAAAAAGAGATTAACAAGGCTAGATGCGTGATTGAGTTCAATGCAGATGGCGAAATTATAAATATCAATGAAAATGCTTTAGAGGCCTTGGGCTATAAAGGAAAAGATTTGATCGGAGAGCATCATCGTGCATTAGTTGGTCGAGATGTCGCTAAAGGGGAAGAATATCAAGAATTCTGGCCTAATTTAGAAGAAGGAAAATCTAATAGGGGTGCTTTTCAGTTACAAAATAAGCAGGGCAATACAGTTTGGTTCCAAGGCTATTACGCTCCAGTCCTAAATGCAGAGAAAAAATTATTGAAAGTTGTTGCCTATCTCACTGATATTACTAATGATAAAAATAAACTGATTGATCTCAGTGATGAAGACAATGCTATAAATGAAGCCTTTGGTGTTATGGAGTGCGATTTGAGCGGCACAGTTCTTAGCTGTAATGATCAATTTCTTAAGCCACTAGGGTTTTCAAAAGAAGAGGTAGTAGGGAAAAAAACAAGTATTTTTGTCAGTAAGGAAACATATGAGTCATCAGAATACAAAAGTATGTGGGATGATTTAGCAAAAGGAAAAAGTCACAACATACAAATTAAACGCATTGCTAAATCTGGTGAGGAATTATGGTTTCAATCAACTTATGTGGCGATCAAAGATGTCAAAATTCGTCCCTATAAAGTAGTAGTTTACTCATTTTGTATTACAGAAGAGAAGAAGAGAAGTGGCGATTATCTTGGCCAATTAGCCGCGATTAGCAAAATTCAAGGTGTCATTGAGTTTGATCTCAAAGGTAATATTATTGCTGTAAATGAAAACTTTGCCAAGGTGACTGGGTACAGTGAAAATGAAATCGTGGGTAATCACCATAGCATGTTTGTGGATGCAGAGACTAAGGCAGGCGCCGAATATAAAGCATTTTGGGATAAATTAGGCCGCGGTGAGGCTAGCCAAGGGGTCTATAAACGTATTGGAAAAGATGGTAAAGAAATTTGGTTACAGGCCTCTTACAATCCAATTTATGGTTTAGATGGTAAGGCTTTTAAAGTTGTTAAGTATGCAACTGACATTACTGCTGTCCAGCAGAAAAATTCTGAATATTCTGGTCAGTTGACCGCTATTGGAAAAGTCATGGGCGTTATCGCGTTTGACTTGAAAGGCAATATCCTCGAAGTTAATGACAATTTCGCAAATGTGACTGGCTATACTGAAAAAGAAATCGTGGGTAATCACCACAGTATGTTTGTCGATGCTGCTTATAAAGCGAGTGCAGAATATAAAGCCTTTTGGGATAAATTGGCACGTGGTGAAGCTGATGAAGGTCAATACAAGCGCATTGGTAAAGGCGGTAAAGAAGTTTGGTTACAAGCAAGCTATAACCCAATTTTAGATCCAAATGGCAAACCATTCAAAGTTGTGAAATTTGCTACTGATATTACAGAGCAACACAAGAATGCTGATGCATTAAAAGCAGCTGTAGAGGAGTCTCAAGCTGTGATTGAAGAAGCTAAGATTGGCAATTTAGAAAACCGCGTCTCATTGGATGGTAAATCAGGTGCGATTGCAAGCCTATGTGATGGTATCAATGCCTTGATGGATAAGATGACAGAAGTCATTTTACAAGTGAGCGAAGCGGGCGAAACCATTAATACTGCAGCTGGCGAAATCGCAACAGGCAATAATGATCTCTCAAGTCGGACGGAAGAACAGGCTTCAAGTTTGGAAGAAACGGCTTCAAGTATGGAAGAGCTTGCCTCTACTGTTAAACAAAATGCAGAGAATGCAATGCAAGCCAACCAATTGGCAACAGCAGCTTCTGGTGTGGCAGTAAAAGGTGGCCAGGTCGTGGGCAAAGTAGTTAATACGATGAGTGCAATCAATGAAAGTGCTCAGAAAATTGAAGACATTATTTCTGTGATTGATGGCATTGCTTTCCAAACCAATATTCTTGCATTGAATGCGGCTGTTGAAGCTGCACGAGCTGGAGAACAAGGGCGTGGTTTTGCCGTAGTAGCAGGTGAAGTACGTAACTTGGCACAACGCTCAGCTAGTGCTGCCAAAGAAATTAAAGAGCTGATTACTGACTCTGTAAGCAAAACTTCAGAGGGTACAAAGTTAGTAGAAGATGCAGGACAGACAATGCAGGATATTGTTGATTCTGTACAGCGTGTGACAGATATTATGGGTGAAATCTCTGCGGCATCTACTGAGCAAAGCACTGGTATTGATCAAGTCAATACTGCTATCACCAGTATGGATGAAGTTACACAGCAAAATGCGGCCTTAGTAGAAGAAGCCGCCGCAGCTGCCGAGTCTCTGGTTGAGCAGGCAAATAGCCTAATGGAAACAGTCAGTGGCTTTAAATTAAAAGGCATGCAAAGGCAAGAGCGCAGGGCAAGTAGCAGTCCTATGCGGTCACCAGCCAAAGCGCCTGCTTCCAAAGCTGCATATCAATCTGTACCTAAACAGGCAGCGACTAAGGTTGTAGCCAAAACAGGTACAGACGATGGTGACTGGGAAGAGTTTTAATCAGTCGCTAATAGATATTAAATTGAAATGCGAAGGTGAATCATGAAAATTAACATGCCAGTAACGCAAAAGGAAGTCGAACTAACAGACAATTCCTCTATTGTGTCAAAAACAGATTTGAAGGGGCGCATTGTTTATGTTAATCGCGACTTTATAGAAGTCAGCGGTTTCTTGGAATCTGAACTGATAGGGAAAAGTCATAATATTGTTCGACATCCTGATATGCCACCAGAAGCCTTTAAGGATCTATGGCAGACTGTGAAAGCTGGTAAACCATGGAATGGGATGGTAAAAAATCGCTGTAAAAATGGCGACCATTATTGGGTTGAAGCCAATGTAGCACCTATCCGTGAAAAAGGACAGGTTACAGGGTATATGTCTGTTCGTTCAAAACCAACGCGTCAACAGGTGGATGAGGCAGAAACCTTATATGCAAATTTGAGAGCAGGGAAAGCGCCTCAACCCAGTAAAGTAGGCACACTAGAGCAGTACATTAAAGATCTGCCATTTATATTGAAAATTGGTTTTGCAGTTAGCATGCCAGTATTCGCTATATTTGCGTACTTCATGTATCAAGTCAGTCAAGGTGATGAGCTATCAATCACTGCTCTAGCTGCTATTGGAGTGGCATGTTCAATATTATCAATGTTCGGGCTGAGAAAGTTTATTGTTGCGCCGATATTGAAAGCGAACTTAGCCATTAACGCAATTGCAGATGGTGACTTTAAGTACGTAATCGATACACGTATCAATGACGAAATAGGCAAAATGATGCAAGCTCTAAAGGCAATGCAGATTCGAATTGGTTTTGACGTAAACGATGCACGAAAAGCACAAGAAGAAGCCTCTAAACTTCAAACCTCCATTGATAATAGTACTGCAGCCTTTACTTTCGCTGATAGTAATCGCCGTGTCACTTATATGAATAAAGCAGCTAAAGCATTGTGGGAAAAAATGGCTGAGCACATTCAAGAAGAACATGCAGAATTCAGTGTTGAAAGCATGATAGGTAGTCCTATTATTCAGTATTTAGAAAATGAAGATGACAAACAAAAGTTTTCTTCAGTACTTAAAACCCCTGAAACATTTGATCTTTCTATGCACCAAATGCATCTAACGGTAACGATAGTGCCTGTTTATACCGATAATGGAGAGTATATCGGCCGCATGACCCAATGGCAGGATAGAACAGCTGAGAGCATTGCCGAAAAAGAAGTCATGCGCTTAGTTGATGAGGCGGTGGCTGGTAATTTATCACAACGTGTTGATGTCGCTATTCTGCCACAAGGTTTCATCCGTGAGACTGGTGTCGGTATTAATCAAATCCTTGACGCTGTAATCAATCCATTAAATGTAGCCGCGCAATATGTGGAAGATATTGCTAAAGGGAATATACCAGCCAAAATTACTGACGATTACAACGGTGATTTTAATGCTATTAAAAACAATCTGAATCAGTGTATTGATGCCGTGAATGCTTTGATTGCAGATGCGCAATTATTAGCGAATGCTGCCGTAGCTGGTGAATTGTCAACGCGAGCCGAAGCTGCAAATCATCATGGAGACTTCCGCAAAATTGTTGAAGGCGTCAATGCAACTTTAGATGCTGTGATTAAGCCATTGAATGTTGCCGCCAAATACGTAGACGATATTTCAAAAGGCAATATTCCTGAAAAAATAACCGATACTTACAACGGGGATTTCAACAAGCTCAAGGAAAACCTCAACACTTGTGTTGATGCAGTTAATAAACTAGTTGCCGATGCCAATATGCTATCAGATGCAGCAAGTGATGGACGCATAGAAACACGTGCAGATGTGACGCAGCATCAAGGTGATTTCCGAAAAGTTGTAGAAGGTGTTAACAACACACTGGACTTAATCGTTGCGCCTATTATTGCTGTGAAAGAAGCAATTGACACGATTACGACAGCGGCAAATGAGATATCAACGGGTAATAACGATTTATCCAGCCGTACAGAGCAGCAAGCTTCTAGTTTAGAGGAAACAGCAGCAAGCATGGAGGAGTTGGCTTCTATTGTTAAACAAAATGCTGACAATGCTAAACAAGCCAGCCAACTTGCAATATCTGCTTCTCAGGTAGCTATAAAAGGCGGGGAAGTCGTTGGGAATGTTGTTAGCACAATGAGTGCTATCAATGATAGTGCGCAGCAGATTGAGGCCATTATTTCCGTGATTGATGGTATCGCCTTCCAGACCAATATTCTAGCTTTGAATGCGGCTGTTGAAGCGGCGCGAGCTGGAGAGCAGGGTCGTGGTTTTGCAGTCGTTGCAGGTGAAGTGCGGAACTTAGCACAACGCTCAGCTACTGCAGCAAAAGAAATAAAAGAGCTTATTACAGATTCAGTTAGCAAAACAACAGAAGGAACACAGTTGGTTTCTGGTGCTGGAACCACTATGGATGAAGTGGTTGCCTCAGTACAGAAGGTTGCCGATATTATTAGTGAAATTTCAGCTGCATCAGTAGAACAGTCCACTGGAATCAATCAAGTGAATGAAGCTGTGACGAATATTGATGAAGCTACGCAACAAAACGCTGCACTAGTAGAGGAAGCAGCCGCAGCTGCTGAATCTTTAGTTGAACAAGCAGTTCAATTATCGGATGTTGTGAGTGTGTTCAAACTTGGTAATGAATCTGGTGAGAGAAGAGCTTCAAATAGCCCAATGCGCAACGCTGCTAACGCCGAAAAAAGGTCGCATATCAAACAGGCAGCAGGGCAGGCTAAGCCAATTAAAGTAAAAGCAAAAACTGGTACTGATGACGGTGATTGGGAAGAGTTTTAAATAAACCATAAGAGTGAGTGAGTTTTGTGGCTTTTTTCTGGCGATGGAATAACTCATGAATGATTTTAAATAGACGTTAAATAGATATGAATGCTTGAAAGGGATTGTAATGAATAATAGTAACCAAAAAGGCGTAATAGCAACACTACAACAAAAAATAGCCAAATTGTCGTTTGCTCAGCAACTGATAATTATCACTGCTGGCATTAGCTTAGGTTATTTTGCTGTCGTTAATCAAACGCTTATTGTTAATCAATGGTTGATCGTATCTTTATTTGCTGCTTATGTTGCAGCAACGAGTTGGTTATTAATGACCAGTTTGCTGCAGGTCGCATCTAATCAAAAACCTAACGCCACAGACGAAGTGCGCATTTCATTATCTAGCGAGTTACAGGATGCATTGGAAACATTGCAGGAAAAGCATGCTGAGGGCAATTGGGATGCAACCATAGATTTAGATGACTTAGATGAAGAAACTCAAGTTGTAGCAGAAAGCATCAATACCATTATCGAATCCCAACATCAAGTTTTAGCTACTATTGGTGATGGATTGGCACGTTTATCTGAGGGCGACTTTAATGTCACGTTTGATGCTAAATCAACTGGGATGAATAAAATCAACCAGCATTTTGAGGTGCTCAGTAACTATTTAAACAAACTCCGTGAAGAAGTAAGTCAGATGTCCGAAGCGCATGCGAAGGGTGAAACAGATGCCGTTATCGATAATGACCAGTTTGAAGGTGGTTTTAAAGACATTGCACAAGGTATTGCTGAAATTGTAGATAGACAAGCAAAAGAAACAGCTGATTTTGTTGCGGTAATGGAAGAGTTAGGTCGAGGTAATTTATCAGTTGAATTTGCACCTTTGCCAGGACAAAAAGAAGTGATGAATAAGTGTGTTGACAGATTACGCGGCAACTTAAAAGGTATTGTTGATTCCGTAAACTGGGTAAATGGTGAACACGAAAAAGGCAATATTGATATGACATTGAGAGCTGATATGTTCAAAGGCCAGTTTGCGGTCTTGGCTGACAGTGTCAATAAGATTGTTGCTGGTCATATCGATGTGAATCAGAAAGCCATGGCTTGTGTGAAAGCGTTTGGCGAAGGTGATTTCAATGCGCCGCTAGAGCAATTCCCTGGTCAAAAAGCAGCGATTAATGAAACCATTGAACAAGTACGTAGCAACTTGAAGGCACTGAATGAAGATGCACAAATGTTAGTTGCAGCTGCTAGACAAGGACGTGTTTCTGTCCGTGCAGATGCTAGCCGTCATTTGGGTGATTACAGCAAGATCGTACAAGGGATGAATGATACCCTAGATATGATTGTTGAACCAATCACGACTGCAAAAGTTGCAGCGGAAACGATTAACACGGCTGCTAAAGAAATTGCACAAGGTAACTCTGATTTAAGTCGCCGTACTGAAGATCAGGCAGCTAGTCTAGAAAAAACAACAGCTAGCATGGATGAGCTATCTAACACGGTTAAACAGAATGCTGAAAATGCAAAACAAGCAAATGAGCTAGCTTTAAGTGCCTCTGAAGTAGCTGAAAAAGGCGGCCGTATGGTTTCTGAAGTTGTTAGCACGATGAGCGCGATCAATGAAAGTGCTCGCAAAATTGAAGATATTATTTCAGTGATTGATGGTATTGCTTTCCAAACCAATATTCTTGCACTAAATGCGGCAGTGGAAGCAGCACGTGCAGGTGAGCAAGGTCGTGGTTTTGCTGTGGTAGCTGGTGAAGTGCGTAATTTAGCACAACGTTCAGCAGGTGCTGCTAAGGAAATTAAAGAGCTTATCATTGACTCAGTTAGCAAAACGACTGATGGGACACAACAAGTTGAAACAGCAGGTGCGACTATGCAAGAGATTGTGACTTCTGTCAAACACGTCTCTGACATCATTGGTGAAATCGCTAGTGCATCTGGTGAACAAAGCGCAGGTATTTCACAAATCAATCAGGCCATTATTCAAATGGATGACACCACGCAGCAAAATACTGCACTGGTTGAAGAAGCTGCAGCTGCAGCTGAATCCTTAATGGAACAGGCCGATGAGCTGATGAATACGATGAGTGTGTTCACGATAGAAAGCAATCAGCAGAACAGGCATAGCGAACCATATGGCTACGTTGAACAAGCAGCATAAAAAGTAAAAGGGCTGGGAAGGTGAAGTCTGCCTTCACTGGAGCTTCTTAAACCAAGAAAAGCGATACGATTTTTGTAAATGGGTTGTATCGCTTTTTATTTGCCTTAAATTGCTGATTTTTATGAAAATAATTGCAATTTTTACTAAATTTTTAAGAGATAAAGCCGTAATTAGTTATAAGGCCAAGGTGAGTTTCCATAATTAGCTAGGCTTATATAGTAGGTTAGTAAGTTAGTCCGCAACCCCAGTTGTAACAGGATTAAATAATTGACGTGTAGTTGAATTTTAAATTAGGAGAATATGAAATGGCAGTGATTGATAGAGTATTGATTGGTGAAGGTCTAGTGATTGAGGATCGTCCTGATGGTTCAGGCCCAGATTTGTTAAATGTGGCACATATCGATTTGGTAATGGGCCCACGCGGTAGTGCAGCTGAAGATGCATTTTGCCGTACTTTAACTGACCAAAAACAAGGTGTGAATGGCTTATTAGCGATTGCAGCACCTAATATGATGGTTAAACCAAATACCGTGATGTTCAATAAAGTGACGATTAAAGATGGCCGCCAAGCTGTACAAATGTTTGGTCCAGCACAACGCGGTGTTGCGATGGCAGTGATGGAGTGTGTTGAAGAAGGCATTATTCCAGTAGAAGAGGCAGATGATGTTTACATTTGCGTTGGCGTGTTTATTGACCACAAGGCTGACATTGATGAGCGTATCCAAGATTGGAACTATCGCGCAACAAAAATGGCAATCAAGAGTGCCGTTGCACGTGAGCCAAAAGCAGCTGACGTTGTTAAAGCATTCAGAGAAGCTGCGCATCCATTTGCTGCAAAAACACCTGAAGCAATGAACCGTCGTGCTGAAGATCAAGCGGTTGCTAGAGCAATTGAGCAAATGAAAAAACGCGGTAGAGAGCTACATAAAGATATCGCTTAATCGCTGCATCTTGAACTTGTAGTTTTTAAATCACATAGAGCCACATGATAGAAAGTTAGAAATGCTTGCAAATAAAGAGAAAGAGTCGCGTGAATTTGAATTTACATCATCAGATTTTTCAAGAGTACGCAAACTTATCTACCAACATGCAGGTATTTCTCTTTCTGAAGCTAAAACCGACATGGTCTATAGCCGTGTCGGTCGTAGGCTTCGTGCTTGTGGCTTTGATTCATTTAAAGAATATTTGGATGCACTAGAAAAAAATAATGATGCTGCAGAGTGGGAAGCTTTTACCAATGCACTAACCACTAATTTGACATCATTTTTTAGAGAAGAGCATCACTTCCCGATTTTGGCTGATCATATCAGTCAAGTACAAAAACCAATACGTATATGGTGTTCTGCTGCTTCTACAGGCGAAGAACCATACAGTATTGCCATTACTGCATGCGAAGCATTTGGTACATTACATCCGCCAGTAGAGATTATTGCAACTGATATTGATACCAATGTGTTAAGTATTGCAGCGGCTGGCATTTACCCATATGAGCGCGTGAGTAAGTTAAGTGATAAACGTAAACGTAGTTTTTTTCAAAAAGGTACGGGGCAGCATGAAGGCTCTGTGCGCGTGAAAAAAGAGCTACGGCAATTAATCACTTTCAGACAATTAAATTTATTGGATGCGCAATTGCCTTTGAAGGGTCAGTTTGACGCAATTTTTTGTAGAAACGTGATGATTTATTTTGATAAACCAACGCAAACTAAAATTTTGGATAAATTTTTACCTTTGATGAAGCCTAATGCATTGTTATTTGCAGGCCATTCTGAAAACTTCCTGTATGTTTCCAAAGCGCTGCATTTACTAGGCAAAACTGTTTATGAATTAAAAGATAACAATAATGCACCGATACGTGCTAAATCTGAGGTGGCGATAGCATGAGTATGATTCAAGAAGAGATGTCTACGACATTATATTTTGATCGCACTTTTAACATAGATGCGGCCAAAATATCGCCTGGTGAATATTATTTTACCGATCACGACATGTTGATTGTTACGGTATTAGGCTCATGTGTCTCCGCTTGTATCCGTGATAAAAAAACAGGCATTGGCGGTATGAACCATTTCATGCTGCCTGATAGTGCAAAAGCGGATAAAGATAATCCTGTTTCTGAGTCTATGCGCTATGGCACTTATGCCATGGAGGTCTTAATCAATGAGTTGCTGAGAAATGGGGCTAAACGCGAAAACTTAGAAGCCAAGATATTTGGAGGCGGTAATGTTTTGCGCAGTTTTACCGCGAATAACGTTGGTGAACGGAATGCAGCATTTGTTAAAAAATTTCTAAAAGATGAAAACATTTTAGTGACCAGTGAAGACCTACTGGATATTTATCCTAGAAAAGTTTATTACTTTCCTAAAACAGGTCGAGTGTTAGTTAAAAAACTCAAACAACTTAATAACTACACATTGGTTAAACGCGAAGAAGCTTACTCAAGCAAACTTAAAACAAATGATGTTGGCGGCGAAGTGGATTTATTTTAATCCTTGCAGATGAAAGAGTGACGAAATGACAATCAAGGTATTGGTAATTGATGATTCAGCATTAATCAGAAGCTTGTTAAAAGAAATGATTAATGAGCAAAAAGATATGGAAGTAGTCGGCACAGCGCCCGATCCTCTAATCGCTCGAGAAATGATTAAGCAACTGAATCCAGATGTATTAACGCTTGATGTAGAAATGCCAAAGATGGACGGTTTGGATTTTTTAGAAAAATTAATGCGATTACGACCAATGCCAGTCATTATGGTTTCCACGCTAACAGAACGCGGGTCGGAAATAACCATGCGCGCTTTAGAACTGGGAGCCATTGATTTTGTTACAAAGCCAAAAACATCAATCAGTAGTGGCATGCGTGAGTACACTGATTTAATCGCCGATAAGATTAGGACCGCTTCAAAAGCCAGAATCGCTACATTAGCACGTTCAGTAAAACCACAAGCAAATGGTGAGGTGCAGTCTGCGATAAAAAACCCACTCATTAGTAGTGAAAAATTATTGATTATTGGTGCATCGACAGGTGGAACAGAAGCAATTAAATCATTCTTGATGCAAATGCCTTCGGATTGCCCGGGTATTTTAATTACTCAGCATATGCCTGCAGGCTTTACCAAGTCGTTCGCAGAGCGTTTGGATAGTTTGTGCAAAATATCCGTAAAAGAAGCTGTTGATGGCGAGCGTGTGTTGCCGGGCCATGCTTATATTGCGCCTGGTGATTATCATTTATTACTTGGCAGAAGTGGTGCTAATTATGTCACCAAATTGAGTGACGCTGAACCAGTAAGTCGCCATAAGCCATCTGTTGATGTGCTATTCGATTCAGCAGCCGATAACGCAGGTAAAAATGCAATCGGCGTGATTATGACAGGCATGGGTAAAGATGGCGCAGCTGGCATGGCTAAAATGAAACAAACTGGTGCCTATAATTTTGCACAAGATGAAGCAAGCTGTGTGGTATTTGGTATGCCACGAGAAGCGATTGCGCATGGCGGCGTGCACGAAGTATTACCTTTGAATGAATTGCCCAAAGCGGTATTTGAACAATTAACCGCAAGTGGCACTAGAGCGTTGAGGGTTTAGTATAAGAATAAACAATACTTTTTGCTGTTTATTCTGCATTAAGGTTTTTGGCTATTTGGCCGATAATTTAGATGATAACAAGTGAATTTATATACGTTTTTTGCACAGCAATTAAATGTAAATCAGAATTTTTAATGGAGTAAAGCATGGCAGACCCTAATACAAAATTTCTAGTGGTTGATGATTTTTCAACGATGCGCAGAATTGTGAGAAATCTCCTTAAAGAGCTTGGTTATACCAATGTTGAAGAAGCAGAGGATGGTCAAGATGGATTGGACAAGCTCAAAAGTGGTGATTTCGATTTTGTTGTTTCTGACTGGAATATGCCCAATATGGATGGGTTGACTATGTTACAAAATATTCGTAAAGACAGTGCTTTAGCTTCTTTACCTGTATTAATGGTGACCGCAGAAGCGAAGAAAGAAAATATCATCGCCGCCGCACAAGCTGGTGCTAATGGCTATGTAGTGAAGCCATTTACAGCGGCAACACTGGATGAGAAGCTTTCAAAAATATTTGAGAAGCTCGGTCAGTAAAGGGTCAAACAATGAGCAAAAATCAGAAAAAAATATCTCAAAGCATACCAGATGATTCCACGCTAGAAGATAATTCAGCAATGAAAGTGAATGAAGATGATATGCTGCATCGTATCGGTCAGATGACCAGAGGCTTGCACGATAGTTTACGTGAGCTTGGTCTGGATCAAATGATTGAAAAAGCAGCACAAGAAATACCAGATGCCCGTGATCGTTTAAATTATGTTGCAACGATGACAGAGCAAGCAGCTGATCGCGTGCTAAATGCAACAGATATTGCAAACCCACTGCAAGATAATATTATTGATAAAGCCGCCTCTTTAGAAGCAAAATGGAAAGAGGTGATGAAAACGCCGTCCCTTAAATCTGAATACAATGAAGCAGCGGAAGAGACCTTGGTTTTTTTGAAGCAGGCAGCTGAAGATTCCAATGCAACCAAAGCACAATTGCTAGAAATTATGATGGCGCAAGATTTTCAGGATTTAACAGGGCAGGTGATTAAAAAAATCACTGAATTAGCACATTCTATTGAAAAAGAATTGGTTAGAACTTTGGTTGATTTTGCACCGAACAAACCAGTATTGGCAGCGGTCGAGAGTGATAGCTTACTCAATGGCCCGCAAATCAACCCTGAGGCATCTGCCAATGTGGTGTCAAATCAAGAGCAAGTTGATGATTTGTTGGATAGCCTAGGCTTCTAGTGAGGAGTACTTGAGGATGACACACTCATCCTCAAGTACTTTTCTGGCCCTTAACCACCACACATCTCTGAGTCTCAGAGAATCAAATACCGATAATAAACCCTCTTTTACCGCTTTATTCCACGCATCCTTTTCCCTAAAGTTTGACGATAATGAGTTATTCGTCTTTGAATGAGTAATGAAGGGATAGCAAATGGCAGAACAACCAGAAGTTCTAGAGGCAGGTGTAGAAGATGCTACGCCAAAAAAATCCAATAAAAAACTCATCATTATCATTATTGCAGTTGCCGTTCTTTTGATAGGCGGCGGTCTTGCTGCTTGGCTAATGATGGGAGATAAGTCTGCAGAGGAAGGTGAGCATGCTGAAGCAGAGGAGCATGAAGCTGCGCCTATTTCGGAGCCAGTTTTTGTCAAATTGGATACTTTTACCGTGAATTTAAACCCAGAAGAGGGTGAGAAATATTTACAAGTGGATATTACGCTCAATGCAACAGACGCAAATGATGCCGAAGTGCTGGAGAAGTTCATGCCACAAGTGAGAAACCGTATTTTAATGGTTCTAACGAGCAAGCTGCCCAGTGAAATTACGGACATGGATGGTAAAAAGACATTAAGTGCGGAAATTACTGAGCAAGTCAATGAGCCTTATGTCGAGGGTGGGAAGCCTTTAAAGTTTTCAGAAGCTTTCTTTACTTCATTTGTGATTCAATAGTCTTAAAGATTCGATATTATGTCTGAAAGTTTTTTATCTCAAGACGAAGTTGATGCGCTGTTAAAAGGCGTCAACGGGGATGAGGATGAGGCAAGTAAAGAGGAAATAGACCCATCTGAGGTTCGTCCTTATAACCTGGCCACGCAAGAGCGTATCGTGCGTGGTCGCATGCCGACATTAGAAGTCATCAATGAGCGTTTTGCACGGTTATTACGCATAGGATTATTTAATTTTCTTAGACGTTCGGTAGAGGTCTCGGTTGGACCTGTGCGTATCTCTAAGTATAGTGATTTTATTCGTAATCTGGTTGTGCCAACGAATCTTAATTTGGTGCACATGAAGCCATTGCGCGGTACGGGACTGATGGTGATCGACCCTTCTTTGGCATTCCTCATGGTTGATAATATGTTTGGCGGCGATGGTCGTTTTCATACGCGTGTAGAAGGGCGAGAATTTACTCAAACTGAGTTGCGTATCATTCTGCGTGTTGTTGATATTCTTTGCGAGAATTATGCCAAATCTTGGGAGCCTGTATACCCGGTCGAGTTTGAGTATATCCGCTCAGAAATGAATACACAGTTTGCCAATATTGCAACGCCTAACGAGATTGTCGTGGCGATCACATTTAATGTTGAACTTGGCGAGATGGGTGGCGATATGCATTTCTGCTTCCCCTATTCCATGTTAGAACCACTCAAAGATTTATTAACTTCCAGTTTGCAAGGTGAGGTGCTTGGTGTAGATAAGCGCTGGGTGCGTTTGATGACGCAGCAAATTCAGGCGGCGGAGGTAGAAATTGTAGCGGATTTGGCAAAACAAACATTGACTTTACATGAAGTGCTAAATCTCAAAGTGGGTGATGTTATCCCGTTATCAATCAGTGAAGAAGTTGATGCTGTTGTGGATAACATCCCCGTCATGCGATGTAAATATGGAGTATTCAATAGTCAATACGCATTACGCGTGCAGAAGCTATTGAGGTCGAATGCAACTGAATATATCAAAGGAGAAAACAATGGCGACTGATAATGAAGAAGTCGTAGAGAATACTACGGAACAGGCCGCGCCAGAAGCTGATGCTGATTGGGGTGATGCAATGGCTGAGCAAGCAGCAGCAGAAGCAGAAAGTGTGACTGGTGATGAGGCTGATTGGGGTGATGCAATGGCTGAGCAAGCAGCAGCAGATAGCGCATTGGCAACAACCAAAGCTGAGGCGCAAGTATTTAGTGAGTTAAGTGGTAAAAATATTGAGACGGGTACAGAGAACGATATCGACTTTATTCTGGATATTCCAGTTCAGCTCACAGTGGAGCTTGGACGGACCAAAATAGCAATTAAAAACCTACTACAGTTAGCGCAAGGTTCTGTTGTTGAGTTAGATGGTTTGGCGGGTGAACCGATGGATGTATTGGTAAACGGTTGCTTAATTGCACAAGGTGAAGTCGTTGTAGTGAACGATAAATTTGGTATTCGCTTGACTGACATTATTACGCCAGCAGAGCGAATTCGTAAAATCAACAAATAGCACTCAAACTAAGGTGAATATGCGCATATTACTAACAGGCTTTATAGGTCTTATTTATCAACCTTATACCTATGCTGCCACTGAAGCTGTTGCTGTGTCATCCACAGGGAATATTCTGAAAATGGCTTTGGGCCTAGCTGCAGTGTTAGCAGTGATGGCTCTACTTAGCTGGGGTGCTAAACGTTTGTTACCGAATGGCATCAGTCAGAACTCTGCAATCAAGATGGTTGGTGGCGTGAGTGTGGGTTCACGCGAACGCGTGGTAGTGCTTGAGGTTGCTGACCGTTGGCTTGTAGTTGGTGTTGCACAAGGGCAAGTGAGTGCAATTGCTAATTTAGAGGTTGGTTCTGGTGAGTTAGCTGATGCAGTTTCAAAACAACATACGCAAGCGCAATCAAATAAAGCTATGCATCCTGCATTCAGTAATCCAATCGTGAAACCATTTTCTGCTTGGCTAAAACGATCTGCACAGAATATTCAATCCAAAAGTAAAGAAAACTAGAGGTTAAGCAATGATAAAAAGCAATAAATACATTGTTACAATTCTCACGCTTTTAGGCATGATGTTATTGCCGCTTTCTGCTTTGGCAGAAAATAGCTTGCCACTTATCAATAGCACACCTTCTGCATCAGGTGGACAAGATTATACATTAAGCCTGCAAACGCTCATTCTACTTACTTCACTGACCTTCTTGCCAGCGGCTTTACTCATGATGACAGGCTTCACACGAATCATCATTGTGTTATCACTGTTGCGTCAAGCAATCGGCACACAGTCTGCACCACCAAATCAGGTAATGATTGGATTGGCTCTGTTTCTTACCATGTTTGTGATGAGCCCAGTTATAGACAAAATTTATGTAGACGCCTATCAGCCACTTTCAGAGAATCAAATAAGCATGCAAGAAGCACTGGATAAGGGTGCGGCACCATTAAAAGCATTCATGCTCAAGCAAACCAGAGAAGGGGATTTGGCCTTGTTTGCAAAAATGGCGCAAATAGAAGCGATTAATGGTCCTGAAGAAGTGCCTTTGCGTGTGTTGGTCCCTGCCTATATGACGAGTGAATTAAAAACTGCTTTTCAAATTGGTTTTGCGATTTTTATTCCATTTTTAATTATAGATATGGTTGTGGCCAGTGTGTTGATGGCGATGGGGATGATGATGGTATCACCAGCCATTGTGTCGCTACCATTTAAGTTAATGTTGTTCGTATTAGTTGATGGCTGGCAATTAATAATGGGTTCTTTGGTACAAAGCTTTTTTTAAACAAAACGGATAAATAGGAAATAATAAAATGACTCCTGAGGGTGTAATGGATTTAGGCAGAAATGCAATGGAAATCACATTGATGGTGGCAGGTCCTATGCTGGGAACTGTATTGTTAATCGGTTTACTGGTTAGTATCTTTCAAGCAGCTACCCAAATTAATGAAGCAACACTCTCGTTTATTCCTAAACTTATCGGCGTCTTTTTAGTGCTACTGATTGTTGGACCTTGGATGCTGACTACGTTAGTAGATTATATGCACATGGTATTTACCAGCATTCCTGCCATGGCAAATTAGATTGATTAGCTTGTTATGGTGACTATTAGCAGTGAGCTTATTAATAGTTGGATTATCAGCCTGCTTTGGCCGTTAACCAGAGTGCTCGGCGTCATTGGAACAGCTCCAATATTAAGTGATCGTGCCATCCCAATGCGAATTAAGTTAGGTTTTGGCTTGGTGTTAACACTCATCATTATTCCAACCTTACCCGAAATTCCCTCATTTGAAATTTTCTCACTACAAGGCTTGCTCATTTTAGTGCAGCAGTTAATTATAGGCTTGGCAATGGGGTTTAGCGTAAGGCTGGTTTTTGCTGCAGTGGGGATTGCAGGTCAGCTCATAGCCATGACAATGGGGCTTGGCTTTGCGACCTTTTTTGACCCGCAGACACAAGGTCAAAACACTTCGACCAGTCAATTTTTGACCACCTTGCTGATGCTGATATTTTTAAGTCTTGATGGACACTTGATGATGGTCAGTGCACTCGTTAATAGTTTTGTCTCTATGCCAATTGCTATTGATGGATCGAGCATTAGTCCAGAAAAAGTTGCTATGTGGGGCGAAACAATCTTTACCACAGGCGTCCTGCTAGCACTACCTGCGGTAACTGCATTACTTGTCACAAATATGGCTTTAGGTATCTTAACCAGAACAGCACCTCAGCTCAATTTATTTGGTATAGGTTTCCCATTAACATTGTCTATCGGCTTCTTGGTATTGGCATTGGCGCTATCAGGTATGCTCATGCCGATGAAAAAAATTGCGCAAGATGGATTAACCTATATGCAAGAAATTGTTACACCGGTGGCTACAATCAGTAAATAGCGCTAGATATTTAGCTTTTTCTTATCATTGTATTTTCCCAGCTATGATAGAACTCGCGACTTACAGATAAAAAATAATTTAACAAATCCTTATTCGAGAAAACACCTTGTATATCTGCTATATTGGTGCGATAACCCTCGGGTGTTTTATCGTATTTCCTTTGATAAATCATAATTATCTTGGCGATTTTTATTCTGATCTGGATCTCCTCGTCAAGAATATTGATTTTATGTATTGCTTGTTGATAGCGCTTTAGTATGGCTTCTTCTATGGTGGTAATAAATGCACTATCAATATCCTGCCAAATACGAGTCAGCTCTTTGGTATGTTGCACAAGATGATTTAATTTTGGCGTGTTTTCCAACATCGAGCCTTCATGTGCATGTTGCCAATAGCCAAAAAAGTGTCTGACTAAATTGACACAGAAGGTGTAGTTTTTTTTGTCTACATTTGACAAAAATGTTGTTGATGCTTGACGGTATGCATCACTACTCGGCAGAATCTCGTAAAGGTGCTGGGCAAATTGTCTTAAATAATGTTGGCTATTATCAATGAATAGTTGGGTTTTATTGGTATGGTAAATCTGTTCTATATAGCTATTCAGTGCATTGATCAAATGTGGTGCTACATTCAGTGCTTGATTAATTTTTATTGCCAGCAGTCTTAGTTCCTCATTGTCAGTGGTAGTTACTTGCATAAGAAACTCAAAAGCATGCCGTTTATTTTCCAGAATATCGGTTACTTTATAGGTGCCTATATATTTTCTGGACTTTAAGATTAAACTATTCAATACCAGCATTGCTTGGCTTGAAATCGCTATTTGATGGTTTTTATTCAAGATACAGATGCAATGAAGTCATTAATGAGAGGAATACAAGTATTCCACGGAAATGATGATGCCCCTAGTATTGGGCGCTTGATTTAACAGTTTTTTACCTACAGATGAGGTTGGTTATTTTTTGTAAGCAGCGTAGCAGGCGAAATGACCATCTGGGGTGATGTCATCTTTATTTAAGCTTAACTCCCCGAGTGGATAAGAGGCGTCTGTTTGTTCATGCGTTTTCGGGTTAAAACGGATTTTAATCAGCTGATTATATGAGCGGTCAAACGGATAATCATGCATGATTTCATTGGCTAATTGTTGTGCCGCTTGGCAAATTTGATTTTCTGGCAGCTTCATATTGAGGTCAACTGTAAATAGCAGTTCTTTATGGAAGTCATTTTTAGCTTCAATCGATTGTAGTTTGAAAAGCCCATTTGCATATTGACGTTTCGTTATTACAGGTGCCTGATGCATCCAAATAGAGTAAGCGAAATAAGTTAATAGCAACGCGATCACTGCTGTGCTCAATTTCAGTATTGCAGTTAGCTTTGGGTTGTCAATTTTGTTTGGGGGTAACAGAATCAAGCTGAAAATCACTGCAGTTATTGCATCAACTGTAGGAAACAATAAGAAAGGGATTTTGTGTTCAATTGTAAACAGCAAGATGAAAAAAGAGCCTAGGCAGAACAGCCGAAAATAGTTCACAAACCGGCCAGCAGTTTTGTGTAAGAGCAGCAAAGGAACGCCATAAATCAGCATGAACGGTATATGCGTGAATGCCCAATAAAAAGGAAGGGGTATAGCATATTCTGCAAAGCTAGCACTAACATTGTATAGCGATGGAAATCTAAGTGATATCGCTAAATAAGCTGCAAACAAAGCACTGCTGACAATAAACAAGCAAAAAATAAATAGCCTAAACCACAGAAAACGACCTAGCTTCTCTCTATTGTGGGTAGGCATTTTTTTTTGATACTACTTCCCGATTACTTAGATAAAGGGAAATAATAACAAAAAATTAGCTTGTCCCTATGCTGGAAGTAACGTGCCTAATAATGGCTTTAAGATGAAAAAAATGAGGCACTATGAATCACTATTAGCGAATATAGTTAAATAGTGATAGACCAGTGATTTGTATAAATGACTGTTGCGCAGCTTCTAATACTACCTTTTGCTGTGATAAATCTGAAATAGCCTGTGCATAGTCAAGGTCGACTAATTCAGATAAAGCTTGCGCATATTGCAAGTCACGACTAGAACCGGATTCGTTGAGCGCATCTAATTCATTCATGCGTGTTCCAACAGATGATCGGATATTGGCAACGTTGCTAATAGCGGTATCCAAATTTGCCAATGCGGTGGCGACACCGTTAGTTACATCTGCGTCAGTTGAGGCAGGATTATCAAGTATTGTAATTAAATCACTGTAAACACTAAATATATCATTGCCGCCAGCTTGAAAAACGCTATCCCCAGGTACATTCACAACCATTTTGCGTTGTGAATCAACCTGCAATTGTTGTTGATTGCTATCGCCATTGTAGGTTGCGCCACTTGCGGTAGCGGTAAATGGAGCCGTGTCGCTTTGATAGCCAGCATACATATAGTTGCCAGTAGCATCTTTAGTGTTGGCGTAACCTACCAGTGTCTCTAGAGATGCTTTTAAGTTTGTAGAAAGAATCGTTTTTTCGTTTGCGCTTAGCGTCCCTGCATTGCCAACTAAATTCGTGCGTGTAGTTACCAATAACTCGGTGATACTGCCGAGTGAGATATCTAATCCAGTTAGGCTGTTATTTGCAACCTGACGATTTTTAGCAAATTGTGCGTTTTGGCTTTGCGAACTTGATATATTCAATGCACGTGAAGCCGCAATTGGATCATCTGATGGCGTCAATACGCGCTTTTCACTAGCAATCTGTTGCAACAATTTTGATTGTTCTGATTGTATTGAGCTTATCTTGGAAATTGCTGACTGATATATTGTATTGGTACTAATGCGCATAATCGTAATCCTATTGACCTAAGGAAAGCAGCGTATCGAATAACGAGCTTGCAATTTGCATCACCTTACCCGCGGCTTGATATGCTTGTTGGTAACGCAACAGGTTTGCTGCTTCTTCATCCAGATTAACGCCTGATATTGATTGCTGAGCTGCTGTTGTTTGCGCCAGCAATGCTTCAGCAGCTCTACCATTCACTTTTAGCTCATTGGTTTTGTTCCCAACTTGACTAACCAATTGAGCAAATGCAGCTTCATAACTCATGCTACTGTTGTTCATCGTGCCTTTACTTTGTAATTCTGCCAGCAGCAATGCGTTAACATTGTTCCCACTGCCACCTGTGCTATCAGCCGCTGCAATTTTATTAATATCGGTAATCGCTACCGATAATGCAGTTGCGCTGTTACGTGTTGGCTGAATGAGAAATGAGTCCCCTGAAGACATTGTGCCGCTGATAGCAACCCCATCCACGGTTTGCGGCAGGCTAGCGAATGACTGAACAGTATTATCACTCAAGCGTGTAATATTGTAATTTGCACCATCGTACTGAACACGGTAATCGCTGCTGGTGAGTGACGTTGCGCTAGTAATGGTCGCTGTTAATGAAGCGCCAACGCTATTATTTGAATAGCCATATACCTGTGGGCCTGGGACATTAAACAATGCGGTACCTGCATCGCCATTACTATCGTAACCAGCTTGGTGCTGTGCATTAAATGTCGTGGCAAATACAGTTGCAATTTGACCTAGCTGATTTTGAATGCTATCGAGCGAATTATTTCTAAACTGCAACAACCCACCTAAGGCACCACCAACAATGCTCTTATCATTGAGCTCTGTGGTGACATTGTTCACATAGGCTACTTCCAACTGCGAAGGGTTTGCACTTGAGTTAACGGTTTTTAAACCATAAGCAGTGCTACCAACCGTTAGTGGTATACCGTTACCAATAAAAACATTATAGCTACCATCATTTTGCGGTTGCACTTCTGTCTTAACTATTTTGTTTAGCTCAGAAATAATCAAATCACGTTGATCCATCATGTCATTTGGCGGGTTCAAAGGATCTGCCGCTAATGACTTGCTTATCGTGTCATTTAATTGCGCAATTTGTGATGCGTATGAGGTAACTTGCGTCGTATAAGCTGTGAGTTGTGTATTTACACCGCTACGTAATTCGTTCAATCGATTGCCTATATCGGCAAAGCGATTCACGAGTGTTTGCGCAGAAGACAGCATCGCTTGTCTCGTTGCCGCATCACCTGGGTTGGAAGATAAGGCTTGCACACTAGCAAAAAACTGTTGAAAAGAGGGTGACAAGCCAGCAGATGAATCTGCCAGAATATTATCAATCTGCTCCATTTGGTTGGCATAGGTGTTGGTAGCACTACTACCACTTTGTGCGCTATTAAATTGTTTAGCCAGTATTTCACTGTAGCTTCTTTTTATTTGTGTGACTTCTGTACCTTGACCCAAAAATCCATAGCCGTACTTTTGTGACAATGCTGTTGTTTGTACGATTTCTTGGCGTGAAAAACCAGGTGTAGAGGCGTTGGCAATGTTATGCCCCGTCACACTAAGGCCAATTTGTGCTGCTTCTAAGGCGGTTCTGCCAATATTTAATACATTAGTTGCCATAACACATTCTCATGAGTCTCATAGAAGATATAACGGATATAAATGACTTAACTTTAATCATCACGCCGTAACTTTATTAATTACACTGGCTAATTTGTTCGCGTAATTGGGGTCGGTTGCATAGCCAGCATTTTGTAATGCGCGTGCATAGCCGCGAATGCTATCAACATTATCCATCACCTGCTTATAACGCGGATTGTTTTGAATGAGGTTGGCAAAGTCTTTAAAAGATTCTGCATAGCTATCATATGCGCGGAATTTTTCAACACGCTTTTGTTTGACGCCATTGATATACTCTGTTGTCGTTGTCTCAACAACTTTTCCTTTCCAACCACCTGTTGCTTTAATACCAAATAAATTATGGCTATTGGTACCATCGCTACCTTTTATTTCTCGTCTACCCCATCCAGTTTCTAACGCTGCTTGTCCTAACATGTAATTAGCGGGCATACCTGTTGCACGGCTGGCGGCAACTGCATCGCGCGATAGGCGTTGATGAAAAGCTGCTGCTTGACCGCTCAGATCATCTGGTTTTTCTAGCCCTTTATTGATGGCAGTTGGTACTGTGGCTGGTGCGGCAACATAACCAGAATCCTTTAATAAACCTGGGATATAACGGTTCAACTCCATAGGTTTTTGATTGCTACCAACATCATCAGAAACAGCTTGCTCCATCGCTTGGGTGTCACTATCGCTGAATTTGGTTAATTGACGCGTCAATATATCGGCTAAGCCCACACCTTTAGAAGCAAGATTGCTACTTAATTGCTGATCTAGCATAGCAGTAAAGGTGCGACTTTGTTCATTGTCAAAAATGCCATCCTGTGGGCTTGCTGCACGCATGCTTTTCATGACCATATTGATGAAAACAGCTTCAAACTGCTTGGCAACTTCTTTAACAGCCTCGGGAGAATTATCCTTAGCAGATGTCTTTAGCTTGTTGAGCGAATTTGCATCAAAAGCTAATTTCCCAGAAAGATCAGTAGCGTCTATCATCTTAGATAACCTCCAGATCAGCCCTTAATGCACCTGCTGCTTTCATAGCTTGTAAGATGGCAAGCAAATCTTGTGGCGTGGTGCCAATTGCATTGAGCGCTTTAACAACATCAGCAAGTGATGCGCCAGCTGGAATAGGCACAATTTGGCCTGGTTCTTTGTTGATTTCAATTTGAGAAATTTCTGCGACTACTGTCTCGCCTGCTGAAAAGGGCTGTGGTTGGCTAATAATAGGCGTTGAGCTGATGACAACGGATAAATTACCATGAGAGATAGCACAGCTATCCAATCTGACAGCCTGATTCATCACCACAGAACCGGTGCGCGCATTTAAGATAATTCTTGCATTGGCTTTTGCTGGCTCTAGGTTAATCGACTCTAGCTCTGCAAGGAAGCGGATACGGCTTCTATTGCTTGGTGGATTGACTTCAATCACGCGGCCATCTCTTGCAAATGCTGTATTGGGGCCAAAATATCGATTGATTGACTCTGTCATTAAACTTGCAGTAGAGAAGTCTGTATCCTTCAACTCTAGTGTGACGATATCTGCAATATTGATATTGCTTGGCAAGGCACGCTCAACAGTTGCACCATCAGAAATACGGCCAACACTTAAATGGTTAACTTGGGCGGAGCTGCCATTAGCTGAAGCTCCCACACCGCCAACAACCAAATTACCTTGTGCCATGGCATAGATTTGCCCATCTGCACCTTTTAGTGGAGTCATGACTAATGTGCCGCCACGCAAGCTTTTAGCGTTACCAATTGAAGATACGGTCACGTCTAGCGTTTGTCCTGGTTGTGCAAATGGTGGTAATGAGCTGGTGATCATCACAGCAGCAACGTTTTTTAATTGCAGATTAGTGCCTGCTGGCAGATTCACACCCATTTGTTTTAGCATGCTGAGCATACTCTGAACAGTAAAAGGTGTTTGCGTCGTTTGGTCACCAGTACCGTCCAACCCGACCACAACACCATAGCCGACAAGTTGGTTGCTTCTGACGCCTTGAATAGAAGCCAAGTCTTTAATACGATCAGCATGCGCATTATTACTAAAGGTCATGCTGCTAATGAAAATAAAAGCGTTGAGTAGCAACACCCCTAGAATAGTTTTCCAGTGATTGTTGAATGTTTCTTTGAGTGGTTTCAGTGTTTTTATCATCATATTGATTTCTTTAACTATATGGGGATAAAGCTCAAGAAAAAGCGCGTCAAGATTGAGACAACTTGAGAAGCATCCAATTTGCTATTAGAACGGTATTCAATACGTGCATCGGCAACTTTTGTAGAAGAAACGATGTTGCCCAACTGCACATCATCTGGGTTGATCACACCAGAGAATCGTACAAACTCAGTGCCTTTGTCCAGACCGATTTGTTTTTCACCACTAACAGCCAAATTGCCATTTTCTAGCACCTCGACAACTGTTACACCAATTTGACCATTAAAGTTGTTGCTAGCATCTGCATCTGCACTATCGTCATAGCTGATTGCTGAGTCAGCAGAAAGACTAATAGCTTCATTGTTTAAGTCGATAGGCAAGCCAACAGGAACAGCTGCTGATGCACTAACCGCGCCTGTTTTACTCGCAGCACTACTGCTCGCTTTTTTGGCGGAAGTATTTTCTACAATATTAATTGTTAGTATGTCGCCTACTAGCCTTGGACGTCTGTCTTCAAATAATGGTCTATGGTTTGATGCACTATAAATAGCACCGCTTCCAACAGCAGCTTTAGTTTGTGGTGCAGGTTTCACAGTTGTTGGTGTTTGTACAATAGTGCTAGGGGTTACCGCACATGCATTAAGCAAACCAGTCAATGCAATAGAAATAAATATCCTTGCAAAAAGGGATATTGTTGCTGTGACTGTTTGTTGTTGCCTGTTCAATTTATGCATGATCCATTTCACCTAAGTGCTAAATACTACATCTGCGTTAGTTTTTGTAACATCTGGTCGGATGTTGAAATTGATTTACTATTAATCTCATAAGCACGTTGCGTTTGAATCATATTGACCAATTCCTCTACGACATTGACATTAGAGGTTTCTACAAAGCCTTGTGAGAGTGTTCCTGAACCATTGGTCCCAGGTGTATTTGTGTTTGCATTGCCTGAAGCAGAGGTTTCTACATATAAGTTTTCACCTTTGGCCATTAAGCCTGCTGGATTAATAAACGTTGCTAATTGCAAAGCACCCACTTCTGTCGCATTAGTTGAGCCTGCTTGTGTAATCGAAACGGTACCATCACGACCGATTGTCATACTGGTGGCATCGGCTGGAATGGTGATTGAAGGCTGAACTGCATAACCACTAGCTGTCACCAGCTGTCCTTGATTATCTACCTGAAAAGAGCCATCACGGGTGTAGGCGGTTGTACCATCTGGTAGTAGTACTTGAAAAAAGCCTTCACCCTGAATTGCCACATCTTTACTATTGCCCGTTTCTTGCAAGTTGCCTTGGCTAAAGTTACGTTCAGTAGCCACAGCGCGAACGCCAGTTCCTAACTGTAGACCAGAAGGCAATTGTGTTTGCTGTGACGACTGTGCACCAGGTTGCCGGATATTTTGATACAGCAAGTCTTCAAATACAGCACGAGTACGTTTAAAGCCGTTAGTGCTAACGTTTGCCAAGTTATTGGCAATCACATCCATTTGCGTTTGCTGCGTGTCTAATCCAGTTTTTGAAATCCATAATGAGCGAATCATTTTGTTTTCCTCTCAAGTTTGGCTATTACTAGCCGATAATATCGTTAAGGTTCATGCTACCTTAAACCCTATGCACTCAAATTAAAGAGTTGACTGGCTTTATTGGCGTTATTCTCAGCACTCTGAATAAGCTTCATCTGTGTTTCGAATTGTCTGGCTAAGCTAATCATGTTGACCATCGCATCAACCACGTTTACGTTGCTGCCTTCAAGAGCGCCACTTGCTATCGAGACATTTGCGTCAGCATCAGCAATGCTGTTATCTTTTGTGCCAAATAATCCATCCGCTTTTCTTTCTAAATTCGCTTCATCTGGATTAACAAGTTTAAGCCGTCCTAAAATATTTGAAGGCCCGGGCAAGGTGCCATTATTGACTACAGATATCGTGCCATCTTTGGCAATAGTAATTGCAGTATCTGGTGGAATGCTGATAGGTCCACCGTCGCCCATAATGTTCTGCCCTGTTGACGTTTGTAATACACCATTTTCACTAATCTTGAGCGCACCATTGCGGGTATAGCCTTCTGTCCCATCATCTCGCTGTACGGTCAGCCAACCCTTGCCTTGTACCGCAACATCCAGCACGCGGCCTGTTGTTTCAATGGGCCCAGCTTGAAAATCAGCACCAACGGTTGAGTCAATTACAAATGCGCGTGTTGGTAAGCCCTCACTAACGACAGGAACGGCTCTAAAAGAATCGACTTGCGCCCTAAAGCCAGTAGAGGTTGCATTGGCTAAATTGTGTGAATTAGTCGCCTGTTGATCCAGGATATGTTTTGCACCTGTCATGGCGGTATAAATCAAGCGGTCCATCGTACTCTCCTATCTAGTCATTTAAAGTGACTATCTCAAGTTCACCAATGTTTGCATGACTTGGTCTTGTGTCTTAATAGTTTGCGCATTAGCCTGATAAACACGTTGTGCTGTAATCATATTGACCAATTCCGCAGTTAAGTCAGAGTTGGAATCTTCCAGCGCTGATGCTTGCAATACGCCTAAGCCACCTGAGGTTGGTGCGCCAACGACCGCTGGGCCAGAATCAGCACTTTCAGACCATGAGTTATTACCCAATTGTTGTAATCCATTAGGATTCGTAAAGTTAGCTAGCACCACTTGTCCTAGCGTTTGTGATTGCCCATTGGTATAGCGCCCGATAATTTGCCCATCTTTGGCAATATTGAATCCAGCTAAAATACCAGATGAGTAACCATCTTGTGTCGGAGTGGTTACACTAAAAGCAGAGCCAAACTGTGTGCTGTTGGCATAATCCAGTGCAATCGTTTGCGGGCCAGTAGCCCCAGTTGTTGGAGTAAAGCTCAATGTAGGCGCAGCAGGTGATAAGGTCGGATTTGTACCAGTACCTGTAAATGTCATGGTTGCTGTTGGTGTTGGCAGTGTCGTGGTGGAAACACCATCTACCGTGGTGTAAACATTCCACACACCAGAGCCAGTTTTAACAAAATAGCTTTGTAAGGCATGTTGGTTACCCAAGCTATCATAAACAGTCAAAGCCGTTGAGTTATGATAAGTTGTTGGGTCATTAGGATCAAAACCAGCAGCTGTTAGCGCTGTATTTGTTGAGTTCAAATTCAATGTCGCAGACACTTCTGTTGTAGATACAGGTGGGATGTCTGCCGTGTTAATTCTGATCTCTGCCGGAGAGCCAGTAGACAGCACGCCTGTAGAGCTTGCTGTATAGCCAGTAAGGCGGTTATTGCTAGCATTCACAATATAGCCATCTTTGTCCATTTGAAATTGACCGTTTCTGGTATAGGTAATCTCACCGTTGTTACTCATACGGAAGAAGCCACCACCGTTAATCGCTACATCTAGCGAGTTATTCGTGCTAGAAATATTGCCTTGGGTAAATTGCTGCGCTACCGTCGCTAATTTGGTACCAATACCAATTTGTGAGGCGCCACTACCAGTAAGGGAATTTGCATAAACGTCTGCAAATTGTGCACGTGATTGCTTAAAACCTACCGTACTTGCGTTGGCAACGTTATTACCAATCACTTCTAAATTTTTTGATGCTGCATTTAATCCACTTAAACCTTGTTGAAAACTCATTTTCGACTCCTAGTTGGTTTTGATAAACTGTGTGTTATTTAATTAAAAAATCTGTTTTAGATCAGCGCTGGTAACTGAACTAGCGTTATTTAAATTTAGCTTGATGCCAGTACTACTTGAACTGATGCTTTTAATCTGAGTTAAGCTTAAACCTGTAGCCTCTGCATCCTCGCCTGCAATCTTAGCGCTGACACTGAACTGATAGTTGCCAGCTTCCACTTGAGTTCCATCATCGCTGAAGCCATCCCAACTAAATGGAATAATGCCTTCATCTGGATTGTCTAATGTAATGTTTCGAATGGGGTTGCCCGCAGTGTCAGTAATAGTGATGGTGAGTGAATCTGTACTCATTGGTAGCTCAATGCCAAAATAACCGTTAGTCCCATCAAAAGCGATGTCACTTCCTTCTACCAGTACTTCATGGCCAATCAAATTAGATGCTTGCAGTGTTTGTGAGCTTTGCATATTTGCCATAAACGTTTCTAATGAATCGTTCATTTTGTTAATGCCTGTAACCGTTGACAGTTGAGCCAGTTGGGTAGTCACTTGCGCGTTATCCATCGGATTTAGCGGATCCTGGTTTTTCATTTGAGTCACCAGTAGCGTCATAAAGCGATCCTGTGCTTCATCGATACTATCGCTCTTGTTGTTTTTAGTCCCGTTTACAGTAGCTAGTAAGCTTGATGATACTTCGTTGTTCGTTTGTACTGATGCCATTTTTTTTCCTTTAAATAAACAGTCATGCTGATTTCAGCATGGATGCTAGAAGTTAATTTTGTCCTATTGATAATGTTTTCAGCAGCATTGATTTGGCAGCATTCATTGTTTCAACATTGTTCTGATAGGCGCGTGATGCAGAAATCATATTCACCATTTCTTCTGTCACATTCACGTTTGGCATAGTGACATAACCTTTATCATCAGCTAGAGGATGCTTAGGGTCATAAACCACTTTTGCTGGTGATGGATCCTCAATTACTTTATCTACTTTGACGCCACTTGCATCTGGCGAATTGCTTGGAATAGCACTAAATACTACTTGCTTCGCTTTGTATGGTTTCCCGTTCGCACTGGTGGCGCTATCTGCATTGGCTAAATTACTAGCCACCGTATTTAAGCGCTGTGATTGTGCACTCATCGCTGAGCCTGAAATATTAAAAACGTTAAATAAAGACATCATGTACTCCTAACATTTTTGATTGCTTATTGGCCTTGAATCGCGGTCAGCATCTTTTTAATCTGGCCATTCAACATTAAAAGACTCGCTTCATAACGGATTGCATTGTCAGCAAAAGCATTACGTTCTACATCCATATCAACAGTATTGCCATCTACACTGCCTTGTATAATCGGACGAAACAGTGGTTCACCTGGGCCTGCGATGTTTGTATTGCCAGCAGTTGTAACACCATTCATATGCTGTTCAGATGTTTTAACCGTTGATAAGCCGCTGCCAGAAGCAAGTTGTGATGCCTGTTGCATGGCTGCTTTAAAGTCAATATCTCGTGCCTTGTAGTTTGGTGTGTCGGCATTCGCAATGTTTGATGCAATAACCTCTTGACGCTTTGCACGTAATCTCAGTGCGTCCTGATGGAAGCCTAGTGCAGTATCTAATTTGTTTAAAATCATCATCATTCCTTTCAATCACCTGGCATGTTTGCCAGCTGTTGTGCTAACGATTAAAGAATTTAAAATTTCTGCCGTTAACATAGTTGAGACCAATTCTAGAACTAACTTATCAGCATTAATCCATGAAGAAGAGGGGTAAAACCCATCCTTTTCAACGATTAATATAGCCAATAAGTTCGTAGAATACGTATTGTGATAAAAAGCTTAATAAGCGAGGTGCAATATGCTTGAGATATTGGTTCGACAACTGACGCTAAGTAGTTTAAGGCGAAATATTATTGTTTTAATTGGGTTTTTAGTGACTTCGCTCGCTATGCATAGTGCGCTTGCAAATACACAGGCCAAGTTTGTTAAGCAAGATTTATCTGTTATCAAGCAAAAAATTGAAGCTTTTTTGTTGCAACAAAGTGCGGGATACGCAGGTGAAGTAAAAGTGACTGCGGGCAGCATAGATCCGAACTTAAAACTAGCCGCATGCTTTAGTCCAGAAGTATTTCTCCCGCCTGGTAGTCGCGCCTGGGGTAATACTAATGTAGGGATACAGTGTCATGCCCCACAGCAATGGAAAATATATGCACAAGCGAATATTAGTATTAAAGCACCGTATTTAGTCGCAGCGCATCCTTTATCACAAGGACATGTTGTGACGCAGCAGGATCTAGCATTTGCAGAAGGTGATTTAACACAGTTACCTGCAGGTGTATTTACCGATGCAAACCAAATCATCGGTCAGACTGTTCGTTCACCTTTAATGGCTGGTAGCGTGTTTAGACAAAACATGTTGAAACAAGCACTAGCTGTACAGCAAGGGCAAACAGTGCTGTTAACTACAGCAGGTGTAGGTTTTACGATTAATGCAGAAGGCAAAGCACTTAAAAACGCATCGTTGGGACAGATTGTTCCTGTTAAAGTCAGTAGCGGACAAGTGGTAAGTGGTGTTGCACGAGCAGATGGTAAGGTAGAAGTCAGCTTTTAAGTGCACATAATTTAAGATGTGTAGACGCATACAAAATAAAAGATTAAAGTTCCTTTAAATGATGCCGATATGTTTCATATCAAGATAGGTTTAAATTGAAGCAAAAGGAAATAACATGAAAATTAATGATTCACTCAAACAATCGGTTGATATTGCGACCAATAAACCGAGTGTAAAGTCTGGGAAGTCAGCTGAGAAAAGCAATGCTGGTGGCGCTTCAAGCGAAAACGTCACGCTTTCATCTTTGTCATCGCAACTTAAATCACTTGAGGCCAAGGTATCTGGTTCTGAGGTGTTTGATGCAGCGAAAGTGGATGAGATTAAATCTGCAATTTCTGGCGGTCAATTTAAAGTTGACTCATCAAAAGTGGCGGATGGTTTGATTGCTTCCGTAAAAGACTTCCTTAACACACAAAAACCTTAGGGGTTATATGTCAATATCCATGTTGTTTAAGCAAGATACGCAATTACTTAATGAATTAGTATCGTTGCTTTCAAAAGAGCAAGCCGCATTGGTGAATATGGATATTGACGAGGTTGAGTCTATCCTCGATAAGAAAAGTAAGCTTATTCAAACAATCGCCAATGCCACAAAAATGCGTCATAAGGCACTTGCACAAGCAGGCTATGATGCGAATGAAAACGGCATGGTTATGTGGCTGCGAGCGAACGACAGTAAATCAATAAAAGCACAGTGGGATACCTTTCAAGGTCAGCTAGCGCAAGCCAAAGAGCTGAACCGTGTTAATGGTCAGGTGATTAATCAGCACTTTAAGCAAAATCAACAGATGATCAGTCAGCTACAAGGTAAAACTGTGAATGCAGGCGCAGGCAGTGTTTATGGACCAAATGGTCAAACGACATTTTCTAGCCAGACACGCAGTATG
>JBFIGM010000003.1:0-33184 GCA_041602315.1 Methylophilaceae bacterium
GCTAGATTGGTAATCAAGCAGCTCAACTTCGATATTCTTAAGCTGTGCATGCTTTTGATAGTTATCAATCACTTCCTGAATATCATGCTCAATCACTCTATTTTGTCTACAGTCAATAATGACCTTACAATTAGCGGGTACTTTTTCTAGTGACTCAATAATTTCTGCTTTATTAAAAAATGACACTTGCTCAGCTAGAACAAAATGATGCACTTCTCTGCCGTCCTCTGCTGTAATGGTGTCTTTAACGTAATGTGAGTATTTATAGCGATGGTAAAGCGTAAAGAAAATACCTACTAGTAAGCCAGCTGAGATGCCCTTGAGCAAATCAGTCAGGATGATTGCAATAATAGTAACGATAAATGGGATAAATTGATCCCAGCCCTGTTGATACATCTCCTTAAACAGTGCTGGTTTTGCGAGCTTGTAGCCAACGATCAATAAAATAGTCGCTAAACTTGCTAATGGAATCATATTCAAATATTCAGCGATTGTGATTGCACTAATTAACAAAAATATGCCGTGTAAAATAGCAGATAGTTTTGTTTTAGCGCCAAAAGCAATATTAGCAGAACTACGTACAATCACCTGCGTTACAGGCAGTCCGCCAATCAAACCCGACACCATATTTCCCAAGCCTTGTGCCTTGAGTTCTCTATTGGTTGGGGTAACACGCTTATAAGGGTCTAGTTTATCTGTAGCCTCTACGCACAATAGTGTTTCTAAGCTCGCAACAATCGCCATGACGAATGCTACCTTAATCACTTCTAAGCTTGTAATTTGTGAAAAATCAGGGAATGTAAAAAACGTGACGAACTCTGCAAGTCCATTAGCAACTGGCAGATTAACGACTTGATTACTATCTAATGAAAAGTTGAAAATACCATTTTTGTACAAATTAAACATTAAAATGCCGAATAAAACGACAGCAACGGGCCCTTGAATAATTTGGAATATCTTGTGTTTTTTTGTTAATACAGTATCCCAGAGAATTAACATAGCCAGTGAAATGACAGAGATAATGACAGCACCTGGTGTTAAAAAATCAAAAGCACTCATGATCTCTGTAAAAGTATTACCGCCATCTGGAAGCAAAAAAGAGTCATTGCCTTCAAACTCAAAATCGTAGCCAAGCGCATGCGGGATTTGCTTTAAGATGATAAGCAGGCCTATGCCAGACAGCATACCCTTAATGACAGATGAAGGGAAAAAGTACGCAATTACACCTGCTCTTAAAAAACCTAATAGCAATTGCAAAACACCTGCTAGCACTACGGCAAGTAAAAAGGTTTCGTATGAGCCTAATGAACCAATCGCAGTTAAAACAATAACTGCTAAACCTGCCGCTGGACCGCTTACACCGAGAGGTGAGCCGCTTGCTATACCAACGATGATGCCCCCAACAATACCTGCAATCACCCCAGAGAACAGTGGCGCCCCAGAAGCTAGCGCAATGCCTAGGCATAAAGGTAGTGCGACAAAAAACACGACGATACTGGCAGGTAGATCTGTTTTAATATCATCGAAAATGTTTAACTTCATTACTTTCTTCCTTTGTGATTGATACAACTGATTGAATGCTTTCTGATAATGAACCAATTAAGCTTTTAGTACAGAGATGATACTACAAATTGATTAAGCAAATCTTAACAAAACCTTCTATAAAAATGAATGAAGAAAGCAAATAAAAACGGGCATATGCCCGTTTTTAAGCCAAACATGATCAATCAAACTGATAATTAATGTGTGGTCTTTTACTTCTGAATTGTCTGTTGAGTCTTTGGCCTGCTTCTAACTCCTGTTCATCAATATAAGTCGCTCCGATCCACTGATCATCAGCTAGATAGTTATCTTGATTTTTTACCGCAGGGTTTAGGGCTGCTCGTCTGCTAGTAAATTTAAGTCGCGTTGCATTATTGACTTCGTTCTCAGCGACTACACTACCTACATCATCATTCGGTATGCTATCTGTTATCACTCCATCATTCTTAGCTAGGTGATTATCTGACGTATCCATCGCAGTATCAGCTATAGATTCATTCGGAAACCAAAAATTATTATCTTGTTCATTTGCATAGGCATACATAGTGAACACGCCACATACCAATGCCAACAGAAAATTACTTTTCATTTCATCTCTCCTTTGCAATATCCAGTTCATTACAAACTAGCCATTATTCACTGCTTTTTGATACCAAGTATTATCTCTAGATGGTGTCAAAAAAAAATCTACCATAGTACCTATATCGGTATATACTAATCGGCATACATGGATCATAAAAATGACTGAAACTGACAAACCAATTTTAAGCGCAAGAGAATTACGCCAATCCATCAAGAAAGACCATCAGGAGAATGCCAAACTTAGGCTATTCTTTCTGATTGGAAAAATGTTGTATGACAAAGGTTGGTCATCAATTGTTGCACAAAAAATACTCTCCTCATTTTGTGAGCAATTAGGTGCCACTCATGGTTTAATCGCCATACAGGACAATAGCGCGTTAGTCGTTGAAGCAAACTTAGGCCAAACCTATCCTGTCGGTGCAAGAGTGCCTATTATGGGTACGCTTGCAAAGCTTTTAAAAGCGCCCTGTGATTTTCAAATAAATCATGACTTAGTTCCCCTTTGGTCTTACCCAAAAACGGAGCCGTTAAAATCAACAATTGTTCCAATAGCCTATGCACAACAACCATTAGGCATACTGGCTTTTTCAGGTAATTTAAGTACCCTATCGGTGGATGACACACAAACCGTGCAGAGTTTAGCTGGCATGCTTGGCCTTGCCATTATGCGCTCAAGCAAAATAAACACTAACCCAGAAGATTTACAAATATTAGAACGTTTAACCCCCAGAGAACGTGAGGTCTTTGCGTTATTACCCTATGGTCACAGCAATGCTGAATTAGGTAAGTTATTAGAAATCGCTCCTGGCACCGTAAAAATTCATGTAGAACGTGTTCTGTATAAACTGGGCCTCAAAGATAGAACACAAGCTGCTGTGAAAGCGGTTGAACTTGGGTTTAAGTCTTAGCATCATAGCTATGTGCTTATTAATGAGAAAAGTATGACAAAACCCGTTGACATAAATCGATGGATTTCGCAGTTTTGGCAAAATTTACCACTAGCTTCAAAAGGTATTTTTGTCATTATGCTGCCTCTTACGGTACTACTGGCCTCACTTGCATCTCTTTATAATCTAGAAAAACAACTTTCTAGTTTGGAAAATCAGTTAAAACTCGCATTACAGAATCAGCGCGATATTGAAACCGTGCATACCAACCTCTTACTTGCTTCTACTGGTGTTAGAGACTTTTTACTGACTGGGGATAAACTTTTTTTAGACACCTTTCACTCAGCTAAAAATCAACTACCAAAATTACTGATTAAATTAGATCAACAATTAGAAAGTGATGATCAGAAAAGTCGTATTAATAGCATCAGTCACCTAGTAGAAGATAATCTAAAGCGACTTGAAATTCTATCCAAAAATGAATCAGATGTTGCCTCTGAAGAACTCATTCAACAGTTCAAATTACAAGTTAATAATATGGAATTGCTACGGTCGGAAATCGAGCTATTAAAAAAAGAGGAAGCACTGCTGGTTTCAGAAGACCAAAATAAAATAAAACTGCAACGTCAGAGAAATATCCGAATTACTTTGCTAGCTGCTATTAGTGGCATAGTGGGTTCTATTGTTGCCGTGTGGATATTTTCAGGCACGATTGTTAAGAGGGTGAGACTACTGAGAGACAGTGCCGCACATTTAGCAAAAGCAGAAGGACTTGAACTACCCTCCAAAAGTAAAGATGAGTTGGGACAACTATCTGATGAATTAGACCATGCTTCAAAGCTGTTAGCAAAAACTATCTATGAAACAACTCAAGCAAGAAAAGACGCTGAACAAGCCAACAAAGAAAAAAGCTTGTTTCTGTCTCGCACCAGCCATGAACTGCGAACCCCGCTCAATGCAATTTTAGGTTTTGCACAACTTTTACTGGCTGAGCTAGAAAATGGTAAGCATAAAGATAACGTCAACATGATAAAAAGCGCTGGCGACCATCTTCTGAAACTGATTGATGAAGTTTTGGATATTGCCAGAATAGAATCAGGCGTGCTTAAACTCAAGATTGAGCCAACGCCAATTAATGATTTACTAGCAGAGGCAATTCAATACATTGCCCCTCTGGGAAAAATACGCGACATTCAAATTCAGCAGGATATACAAGCTGATTTAGTCGCTTTAGCCGAGCGGCAAAAATTATTACAGGTTATTCTCAACCTTTTATCAAATGCGCTTAAATATGGCCCATATAATTCGACAGTATTGGTGACAGCCTACAAAAAAGGAAGCAATATTATCATTGAAGTTTTTGATGAAGGCGCTGGCATCCCAGAGTCTCTTAAAGAAAGGCTTTTCACAGCTTTTGATCGCTTAGGTGCTGAACAAACAAAAACAGAGGGCACAGGATTAGGCTTGGCATTGAGCAAACAAATCATGCTTGCTATGCATGGCAGCATTCATGTAGCAAAAAACAAGAGCCTATTCTGGATTGAATTAAATGCAACCGACTATGTACCTAAAGCAGCACAATCAGCACAACCTATAATAAATACCAAAGAAACAACTGAGACAACATATAAAAAACAGATTGTTTATGTAGAGGATAATGTGAGTAACCGTGCCCTAGTTGAAGCGGTTATCAAGCGCTTACCAAACATCCAACTACATTGCACTAGTAGTGTCAAAGAAACGAAAAACTTACTCAATGAAATTGACGTTGATTTAGTTATTATCGATTTAAACCTGCCTGATGAATCTGGCGAAGCTTTGGTGCATTATATGAAATCGCATATCCATTTAAATAGTATTCCGATTATTATTCTTAGTGCGGATGCAATGCCTGATACTATTCAGCGACTAGAAAAAACAGGCATTGATGACTATATGACCAAACCCTTGGATATTGCGAATTTTACCAAAACAGTGCTCAAACTTATACAAGATAAAAGAGAACACGCATGACTGAAAATGAAGTTTTAAATGCCAAAATACTGATTGTTGATGACGCTGATGCCAATCTCAGATTACTTGAATCATTACTTGCAAAAGAAGGCTTTACGCAAGTTATCAGCACCACAGATTCTACGAAGACAATTGATTTGTTTACCGCGTTTCAGCCAGATTTAATTTTACTTGACTTGATGATGCCTGAACTTGATGGATATGCCGTGCTGGACTTACTTGCTAAACATATCCCGGAAGACACTTACTTACCCGTTTTGGTATTGACAGCTGATGCAACTATACAGGCTCGTAGAAAAGCATTAGCTTTGGGTGCAAAAGATTTTTTGACTAAGCCTTTTGATAATATAGAAGCAATGTTGCGTATTTGGAATCTCATCGAAACCAGACTACTCTATTGTAAGCTGAAAGCTTATCAACCAGATATAAGCCCATTTAAGCACCATGATATTGAAGGCTAAAGTGTAACCAATAAAAAACCCGTAGCAAACGCTGCGGGTTTTTTTGATCTATTAACTTACACTAAAATGCCCATTGTGCACGTAATGTAAAGGTATCAATATCATCTGCATCATCACCATTTACGTATGTAACGGGACCATCTTCAATATCATAGATTCTTGAGTAATCGGCCATAATACGGAAGTTATAGTTTAAGTACCAGTTAAGTGCTAGCGTGTAACGATCACCATCACCACCAAGTATTCCGTTATCATTCAAGTCTAGGCTATCTAAACGTGCAGCGACCTCCCAAGCACCCCATGTACCATTTTTCAGACTAAAGTCATTTTTCGGTTTCAAACGCTTAAACTCACCATCTTGTGGTTTATATTCACGGTGCTCACCAGTTAATGTGTAGCCAACGTTTGCATACCATGCACTAAAGTCATAATCGCTATTGCCTTCAGCTTTTGCATCAGCATACTCTGCTTGGAATGATAGTGGTCCATACATTGCTGCAAATTCAAGCACTCCAACTTTAACTTTTTCTAAGCCAGCAATATCAGGTGTATCCAGAAGCTTCAGATTTGATCCATTAGTTGTTTCATAGGAGAAATCTCCTTTACCACCACCAGAAATTTTATTTGTTTGATTCGATAATGAACGCTCACCATAGTTAGCACCTAAGTGCACCATATGACCTGCATCTTTATCCCATACTGGATTCCAGGTACCACGAATTGCCCAGCCATGTCCTTCATCAACATCTCCACTGCCTTCTGGAGAAAATTGATCGCCATATACACCGCCCTGTACGTTCCAAGTATCACCCTCTACTTTTGCATTTAGACCAATAGCTCGATCAAAATAAGGTGTGGTTAGTGCATATGTCAAACCGCGCTCTGTAAACATAATATCGTTTGAGCTTTCTTGCACTTCCATACTCATGGCATGTTTTTGATGTCCGAAAGTAAATGTCCAGTCTTCAATACCGACATATTCACCGAATACATCTTTCATACTGACTTTATTACCTGCCAAGTCTGCTTCAATAATGTATTTCCAGTCATTAGCCACTTTACCTTTCACATACATCCGCGCACGGCGAATATCGGTACCGTCGGTAGCGCCTTTTGTTAAGTCTTGATCATTACTATGACTCATAGCCTCAACATGTAAACGACCACCAATTGCCACTTCTGAACTACCGTCACCGCTTTTAACGACTAAACCTTTTTTACCAGCCTCAACTTTAGCAAAGCTTTTTTCTTTTTTTGCTGCGGCTTTTTCGTCATTGGCACGGCTTTTTAATAATGGCAATGCTTCTTCTTCTGTTAGCACACCTTTTTCAACTAGTGCTTGAATCAAATCAAAAGTAGAATCAGCCATAGCATTTGAGCCAAAGCCAAATAATGCAGTACCTGTCAATGCTGTCATTAATGCACGACGTAATTGAATGTTCACAATAAAATCCCCTATTGGTTAAATAATTAATACAATGTTTTTCAACGAGGGGAATTTTGAGACTCTAATATGACAATTTGATGACAAAGAACCAATTGAATATATCTAGTGAAGAATTTACAACAAACAAAAATGCCAGTTAAGCATGTTAACTGGCACTCCAAAAGATATTTTAATTTGTGATGAAACTTAAGATTCAGCTCTCATATGTGGGAATAGAATTACATCGCGGATACTAGGGCTATCTGTGATTAACATCACTAAACGATCCAGCCCAATACCACAACCGCCTGTTGGTGGCATCCCATACTCAAGCGCTCGAATAAAGTCAGCATCGTAATACATCGCTTCGTCATCTCCGGCTTCCTTTGCTTTCATTTGTGCATGAAAGCGACTTGCCTGATCCTCAGCATCATTCAGCTCACTAAAGCCATTCGCCATTTCACGACCAGTAATAAATAGCTCAAAGCGTTCGGTAATCTCTGGGTTTTTATCTGAAGCGCGTGCTAACGGAGATACTTCTACAGGGTAATCAATGATGTAGGTCGGTTGCCACAGCTGGCTTTCTGCCGTTTCTTCAAATAGCGACAGTTGTAGTGAGCCAATGCCCGCATGATCAAAGGGTTTCGCGCCCAACTTGAATAATTCTGCACGCAAAAAAGCTTCATCATTTAATTGCTCCAGTGTATATTGCGGTGCATATTTTTGAATGGCTTCAACTATGGTTAATCGCTCAAACGGTTTAGCCAAATCTACTTCTTTGCCATCATAGCTAATGACAGCAGTGCCGCGTGCAGCAACTACAGCGGCGCGGATACATTGTTCTGTATAGTCCATCAACCACTCATAATTGGTGTAAGCAGCATAAAACTCCATCATGGTAAATTCTGGGTTGTGGCGTACACTTAAACCCTCATTGCGGAAGCTGCGGTTAATTTCAAACACGCGCTCAAATCCACCAACAATTAAGCGTTTTAAATACAACTCTGGCGCGATACGCAAAAACATTTGCATATCTAAAGCATTATGATGCGTAACAAACGGTTTTGCTGATGCCCCACCCGGAATCGGATGTAACATTGGTGTTTCAACCTCCAGAAACTCATGATCAGTCATAAACTGTCTGACTGCGGACATCACTTTGGAACGTATTTTGAACGTTTCACGCGTGTCTTCTGATGTAATGAGGTCAACATAGCGCTGGCGGTACTTAATCTCTTGATCTTGCAAGCCATGAAACTTTTCTGGCAATGGTCGCAGTGATTTAGTCAATAGACGCAGCACCTGGACTTTGATTGAAAGCTCTCCCGTTTTTGTTTTAAACAAAACACCTTTTGCGCCAACGATATCACCTAAATCCCAATGCTTAAAAGCTTCATAGAGCGCTTCACTATTTTCATCAATTAAGTTTTCCTTGTTGATGAATAATTGAATTTTCCCTGTAGCATCTTGTATGGTCGCAAAACTAGCCTTACCCATAACACGCTTTAGCATCATCCTTCCAGCAACGCTAGCTGGTTTTTCCTGAGGATCTAATGTTTCTTTATCAAAACCATCAAACGCAGCATGCAAATCAGCTGCTTTATTTTCTGGTGTAAAGTCATTAGGGAAAACAGCTGACTCGTTAGCCTGTGCTTGTTGGCGTAAGTTTTTTAATTTTTCGCGCCGCTCCGCAATCACGTGGTTTTCATTGATTTGCGGTTCAACTGCTTCTGGCGCGTCTGGATTTGCCTGTTGTGTCATGGAATACTCTAAAGATTAAATAGATAGAATGTTTGTTTAATTTCGAAAAAATGCATTTTAGCATCATAACGACTTGCTTGTAATAAAGCCCTAGCTTAAGCACTTGAAATTAGCTGTTTAAAGAAAAGCGCCATGACTGTGCATACTGAATGATTACATGCAAACTTTTTGTGCAAAAACGCCTAATAATAAACATAACTTATTGTATATAAACAACTCTCAAAGTGGTGCATTTGTTGCTTGTTAATTAACATTAACGTAATAATGACCAAACTATGTCAGAAACCGAACACTCATTATCCAAAGATCTAAAAGAAAACATTCGTTACTTGGGTAAGGTTTTGGGTCAGGCTATTGCCAGCAAAGAAGGCCAGGATACATTTGATAAGATAGAGTATATTCGTCAGATTGCCGTCAAATTTCGCCGTGAAAATGATCAGAATGCTGCCATTGCTCTTGAAAACTCGCTCAAAAGCCTAAGTCCAGAACAAGCTGTTCCCATTATTCGTGCATTTAGTCACTTTAAACACCTCGTCAATATTGCCGAAGATCTATATGCGCATCAGCGCACACGTATTAATGAAGATAATCTTGGTAACGGCATGCTGGCGCATACAGTTAATAAGTTTAATCGCCCAGATGTCAGCTATGAAACCATCGCTGGTTTCTTTAATGAGGCGCTTATTTCGCCCGTGCTTACCGCACACCCTACTGAGGTTCAACGTAAAAGCATTCTGGAGCTCCAAGATGCACTAGCAAACCATCTAGCAGAAAGAGATACACTCATTTCAAAAAAAGAGATCGAACGTAACCGTCTTTTAATTGAGGGAACGATATGTGCATTATGGCAGACACGCGTGGTGCGGCTTTCGAAAATCTCGGTCATCAATGAAATTGAAAATGCTATCAGTTATTATGAAACGACCTTTTTACATGCTATCCCCGAAATACTGCAAGATCTGGAACGTGACATTAACCGTATTTTTAGTGATGAATTTTACGGTTTATATCAACTACCTAGCTTCATCAACATGGGCAGCTGGATTGGTGGCGACCGTGATGGGAATCCGTTTGTTAATGGTGAAACCTTGTCTCAAGCGATACATCTGCAGTCGGCAGCAGCTTTCAAATTCTATCTAGGTGAGGTTGAATCATTACGCCGAGAATTTGCTATTTCCACACGCCTTATTAATGTAACACCAGAAGTACACGAACTTGCAAAACGCTCGCGTGATCAATCCCCGCATCGAACCGATGAAGCGTATCGCATGGCATTAAACAGTATTCATGATCGATTGTTAGTAACCGCAAAACCAGTCCTGCCAGCAGTTACAGATGACCAACATGCGATCCACGCAAAACCCTATTCAACTGCAGAAGAATTCCTAGCTGAAATTACCACCCTCATCCACTCATTAATGCTTAATAAAGGTGAGAACCTCGTATATCCAAGAATAGGCAAACTTTCAAAAGCCATTGAAACGTTTGGATTTCATTTATCGACAGTCGATATTCGACAATCTTCCGATGTACATGAAAAGGTAATCACAGAACTATTGAATAAAGCAGGCTATGAATGTAATTACGATGACTTAGATGAAGAAGATAAAATCAAAACGCTATTAGCTGAGCTGCAGCAACCGCGTCTCTTGTTCTCACCATACCACCAATACTCTGAATTACTACATAAAGAAATGGGTGTGCTAAACAAAGTGCGTGAAATGCGTCAACTGTTCGGACCCAGAGCTGTGCGCCAGTATATTATTTCGCACACAGAAACACTCTCTGATTTACTAGAGTTAGCGTTATTGCAGAAGGAAACTGGCTTATTACGTGGGGTATGGGGCTCAGCGAAGATCGAGCTTGATTTAAATATAGTCCCGCTGTTTGAAACGATAGCTGACCTGCGAAATGCGCCTATGATTATGGGTGATTGGTTAAGTTTGATTGGTATTAAGCATGTGCTCCGCTATCAAGGTGATACACAAGAAATTATGCTGGGCTATTCTGATAGCAATAAAGATGGCGGGTTTTTAACGTCGAGCTGGGAGCTCTATAAAGCTGAAGTAGAATTACTCTCACTATTCAAACAGGCTAACATCAAACTTAGATTATTCCACGGTAGAGGTGGCGCAGTAGGTAGAGGTGGCGGCCCAACTTATGATGCGATTGTGGCGCAACCACCAGATACTGTAAACGGTCAAATCAGGTTGACAGAGCAAGGGGAAACGATAGCCTTTAAATACTCAGATGCGAAAGTGGGCAAACAAAGTCTAGAGACACTTATTGCTGCCACTGTCGATGCTAGTTTGTTCCCAGAAAATGAGATGAGCGACCAACAACTCCGTAGCTTTGAAAGCATTATGGAAGAGCTATCAGGCACTGCGATGACGGCCTACAGAAGCCTTGTCTATGAAACACCAGGCTTTGAAGATTACTTTTTTAATACAACTCCAATATCTGAAATTGCCGAACTGAATATTGGCAGTCGCCCTTCAGCACGTAAATCTAGTAGAAGAATCGAAGATTTGCGTGCCATTCCTTGGGGGTTTTCTTGGGCGCAATGTCGATTATTATTGCCTGGCTGGTACGGTTTGGGCAGTGCTATTCACCATTACATCCATACAGATGCCAAAAAAACAAAATCACGGACTACTCAATTAAAACAGATGCTGAATGCATGGCCATTATTTAGGACACTGATTGCTAATGTCGATATGGTGATTGCCAAAACCGATTTAACAGTTGCTAAACGCTACGCGCAAATGCTTGCAGATGAGCAATTAAGAACGACCATTTTTAGTCGCATTGAAAAAGAATATATGCTCACGGTTACAGCATTAAACTTATTGCTGGAAAGCGATAAACGGCTAGCCAACAACCCAGTCTTAGCTGCCTCAATAAAAAACAGACTGCCTTACCTAGACCCAATGAATTACTTACAGGTTGAAATGATACAACGATACCGCGCAGGGGATACCAATGATAAACTCAAACTTGCTATCTTGCTGACGATTAATGGCATTGCGGCTGGACTTCGAAATACAGGTTAACTTATTCCTTGTTGATTTTTTCTGTTCTACCTGACTGCTGATCAGCCAATGTTGCATAAAGTGGTTTACTAAAGATTTTAGAAACAATAGAAGCCATAAAAGTAATCGCCATCAAACTAATTACCATTTCATGACCATCAATCATTTCCATTACAATGATAAAAGAAGTGAGTGGCGCTTGGGTGACTGCTGCTAGAAAACCAGCCATACAGAGTGCGATAATTGCACTTGTATAATATTCATGACCAAATAACGGGACAAGGTCATGGCCAATACCAGCACCAATGGACAATGAAGGTGCAAATATTCCACCAGGTATACCGCTTAAGTAACTAAATATGGTGGCTAAATATTTAACCGGTGCATAAAACCAGGCATCTGCTGTATCCCCAATTAAAATACTATGCGCTGTATGATAGCCAGAACCATGTGCTGCACCATGGCTCACAACGCCCAGTGCAGCAACCATCAAACCACAAAACCCTGCCCACCATAATGGATGTAACCTTCTGAATGCGCCTACTCTGCCTTTCATCTTGCCAGCACTAATCAGTGTGCGACTAAATATACCACCCAATATGCCACATACCAGACCGCATACCAGTACTGGTACGATAATATTTCGACTGACAATCCCTACTGACAATTGTCCAAAATAAATATAATTCCCTTGTAATGAAATAGCCACCAAACCTGAAAGCACAATTGCTGTGATAATCACACCATTGGTTTTTTGCTCAAAACGTCGTCCTAACTCTTCAATTGCAAAAACAATCCCAGCCAAAGGTGTATTAAATGCAGCAGAAATACCAGCTGCCCCGCCAGCTAGTATGAGATGTTTAGGCTGAACCGTGAATCCATAAGGTAGGAAATGCCGAAAGGCATGCATCACACTAGCAGCCACTTGTACTGAGGGCCCTTCTCTGCCAGCAGAAAAACCAGACGCTAGCGCACCTACACCCAGAAATATTTTACCAATAGCCAATCTAAAATTAACTAGCATTGGGTATCTATTTTCAGAATTTTGCTGATCTAGCGCAGCCATCACTTGCGGAATCCCACTGCCACCAGCACCTTTAAACCATCGTCTGGTTATCCAAACAATAATTATGCCCCCAGCAGGCGTAAGAATTAATGGCACCCACCAATATGATCGTTGCAGACTAAAAAACAAATCCATTGCATGTTCGGTGGCCTTCGCAAAAAGTACCACAATCAAACCGGCTGTTGCGGCTGCTATCCAAACAATAACGCGCCCTTGCCACGCGTCGAAATCTGTTAACTTGTGCTGTTTGATTGAAGAAGTTAGTTCGTCTAAAGGTTGCATGCTTTATATGAAAAGTTTAATTTGATACCCGAGTATAGATTGTATGGTCTACAGCTCAATTTGTACATTTAAACCATTTTATTTATCTTTTTCTTACATATGATTTCATCGTCTGGGCATTATGATGTCGTGATATGGAGAATTCTGCATGAATACTGATCAAGCCAATGAATGGTTAAAGCGTATAACTAAAGTTCATATACCCGTTTTGAAACAAACGGCTAGATCTCTAGCCAAGCTTAAGTTAGATGAAGATAATTTGAGCGCACGCGATATTACATTAGCGGTATTGAGTGATCCATTTATGGTATTCAAAATACTTAGCTATGCTAATAACAACCCTGGCAAACGGCAGCTACAACATATCGTTGAAGTCGAGCAAGCAATCATCATGATGGGAACCAGTACCTTTTATCGTCATTTATCGCCAGATTTACTCGTGGATGATCGATTAAAAGACAATATTCCAGCACTCACTCATTTGCTCAAACTCATCAAAAGAGCGCACAAAGCTGCTTTCTATGCGGCCGATTGGGCTGCATTACGAAAAGACTTACACTCTGAAGAAGTATGGATTGCAGCATTACTTCATGATTTAGCTGAAATGCTAATGTGGTGTTTCGCACCTGAGCAAATGAATCGCATATTTGAAATGCAAAAGAAAGACAAATCATTACGTACAAAAACTGCACAGGAACTGGTGCTAGGCTTCCATATGAGTGATCTACAAAAAGCGCTGATTAAGACACATCATATGCCACCATTACTCAGTAGTTTAATGGACGATGAAAATAAACAACGTTTAGATATACGCGCAACGAATGTATCGCTGGCTGTTAACCTAGCTCGCCACAGCGCAAATGGATGGGATGATGCAGCGCTACCAGATGATTATGAAGCAATTGCTAAGTTTCTACACGTTGACGTTGAAAGGGTACTGTTTTTAATTAAACACCCTAGTGCTCAGAACCCGAAATAGTCTTTAGTTCTTTAGACTCCCTGTTTCAAGCTAACCTGTATAAATTGATCGAGATCACCATCTAAAACTGCTTGTGTATTCCCAACTTCAACATTGGTTCGCAAATCTTTAATACGTCCCTGATCTAGCACATAACTGCGGATTTGATGCCCCCACCCGATATCTGTTTTGGCATCTTCAAGCGCTTGCTTTTCCTCATTGCGTTTACTCAGTTCAAGATTATATAAAGCACCTTTAAGCATATTCATCGCCTCTTCCTTATTTCTATGCTGAGAGCGATCATTTTGGCATTGAACAACAACACCAGTTGGAATGTGTGTCAAACGTACAGCTGAGTCCGTCTTGTTAATATGTTGCCCACCTGCGCCACTAGCTCGATATGTGTCAATACGAATATCAGCTGGGTTAATATCAATCTCAATCGAATCATCAACCTCTGGGAAAATTTGCACACTAGCAAAACTAGTATGACGCTTTGCATTACTATCAAATGGAGACTTTCTGACCAATCGGTGCACCCCATTTTCGGTTCTCAACGTACCAAACGCATAATCACCCGTCACTTTGATGGAGGCACCTTTAATGCCTGCCACATCACCTTCTGATAATTCTAGCACTTCTACTTTAAAACCTTTACGTTCGCAGTAGCGCAGATACATACGCATCAGCATATTAGCCCAGTCTTGTGCTTCCGTACCTCCACTGCCTGACTGAAACTCAATGAAGCAATTATTTTCGTCCATCGGCTGTGAAAACATGCGGCGAAACTCCATTTCTTCAATGGTTTTCTCAAGTGCCTTTGAATCTTCGGAAATACTCAACAATGAATCATCATCATTTTCTGAACGCGCCATTTCAAACAGCTCTTGGCTATCGCTAATCCCCTGCTCCAATTTGGCAAGTGTATGAACGACTGACTCAAGCATACGTTTTTCTTTACCAAGCTTCTGCGCATTTTCAGGGTCGTTCCAAATGTCTGGGTCTTCTAATAGCCCATCAACTTCAGCTAAACGCTGTGATTTGTTTTCATAGTCAAAGATACCCCCGTAAAGCGAGGTTGCGTTGCTTTAAATCAGCTAAGCGATTTGCAATGAGATTGAGTTGTTCTGCTTCCATGGAATAACTTCTATTTAAATATTATTGTTTGGTAAATGTTAACCTGCAATTATACAACATTGTTATATTGTACTCATATCTATAGGCGTGCAGGCATACAAAGCCATCCTAAAATTAATATGATGCGTAATGAACGTTTAGGCATGCCTTCAAAATTAGTTGATAAAAATAGTTTGATTTATTTCTATATTTGTGGAAATATAGAAACATGAATCATACACTAGCAGTGAAACAGCTCTCCTCTATCGCAAACGAAGCGCGATTAGCTATTTTTAGACTCTTGGTACAGGCTGGCGAAAATGGCCTAGCGGCAGGTGCTATCTCAGAAAAGTTAGGAACACCCAGCAGTACATTATCGTTTCATCTAAAGGAATTAAATCATGCAGGGTTAATCAGTGCTAAACAACAAAGTCGCTATATTTACTACTCAGCAAATTATGAAACGATGAATAGTTTACTGGCTTACTTGACTGAAAATTGTTGTGCTGGGCAGCAAGATTGTTGCCCTACAACTATATGTGCGCCAAAAGAAAGGGATTAAAGCAATGAAAAGAATACACCTGCATATTTCGGTAGCTGACTTAAATAAGAGCATCTCATTCTATCAGGCTCTATTTGGTCTACCTCCAACCGTACTGAAACCTGATTATGCAAAATGGATGCTTGACGACCCACTAGTTAACTTTGCCATTAGCCAGCGCGAAACTAAGGTTGGTTTAGATCATATTGGCATACAAACAGACACTGATGATGAACTGAGCACAATTAAAACAAGAATGGACTCTGCTGAAATGGAGATACTGTCACAAGAAGGCACAACATGCTGTTATGCCAAATCAAACAAGCATTGGGTGCAAGATCCTTCAGGCATTGCTTGGGAAACTTATCACACACTAGAAGAAGCACTCACTTTCTCAAGCTCGCCTGCCGCCAAACCAGATGAAAATGCCTGCTGTGCACCTACACAAACTATTCAATTTACACAATCTAATGGAAAAGCAAAACATGACAACAAATCAAGCTGTTGTTAGCACGCAACCCAAAATAAGTGCTTTTGAACGCAACCTAACTTGGTGGGTACTCGGTTGTATCGTAGTGGGGATTTCACTTGGCAAGATAGCACCTGGATTTTTTCAAGGTTTAGCTGATATCAAAATCGCAGAAGTCAACTTGCCAGTAGCTGTTTTAATCTGGTTGATGATTATTCCCATGCTGTTAAAAATTGATTTCTCTGCCATGGGTGAAGTACTAAAACATGCAAGAGGTATTGGTGTTACTCTGTTTATTAACTGGTTAGTAAAACCATTCTCCATGGCATTTTTGGCATGGGTTTTTATCCGCCACCTTTTTGCAGATATGCTACCCGTGGATCAAATTGATAGTTATATTGCGGGGCTGATACTGTTGGCTGCTGCACCCTGTACAGCAATGGTGTTTGTATGGAGCAATCTATGTGATGGTGACGCAAAATTCACGCTATCTCAAGTAGCCATTAATGACACGATTATGCTATTTGCATTTGCACCTATCGTTGCATTGCTACTGGGCATATCGAGCATTGTCGTGCCATGGGATACACTACTTATCTCTGTCGTTCTGTTTATCGTTGTGCCAATAATGATCAGCCAATTAATGCGGAAAGTTCTGCTCAGCAACGGAAATGATTCAGCACTTAATAACGTGCTTAAAAAATTACAACCCACCTCGCTTACAGCATTACTTATTACGCTAGTATTACTATTCGCATTTCAAGGTCAGCAAATTTTAAACCAACCACTGATTATCGCATTGCTCGCAGTACCAATTTTAATTCAAGTTTATTTTAATTCTATGTTGGCTTACTGGCTCAACAAAAAATTTAACGTTGCGCATTGCGTTGCGGCCCCCTCAGCGCTGATAGGTGCGTCAAATTTTTTTGAGTTAGCCGTCGCTACAGCTATTGCATTATTTGGATTTGACTCTGGCGCAGCACTCGCAACTGTCGTCGGCGTACTAATTGAAGTACCAGTGATGTTATCAATAGTCGCTATCGTAAATCGCAGCAAAGCGTGGTATGAAAACTAATCCGAGGTTTTGTATATGATGAATATTTTGTTTTTGTGTACAGGCAATTCATGCCGCTCTATTCTGGCTGAAGCAACTTTTAATGCGTTGGCTCCAGACAACATGCATGCAATGAGTGCTGGTAGCAATCCGACAGGCGAAGTGCATCCACGTTCGATTGCACTACTTAAAGAAGAAGGTATTTCCACTGATGGTTATTACAGCAAATCATGGAACGACCTACCTTGTGCACCTGATATTGTCGTTACTGTTTGTGGAAATGCCGCAGGTGAAACCTGCCCTGCTTATTTGGGCAAAGCCATACGCACCCACTGGGGTGTTGATGACCCAGCTAAAGCAACAGGAACTGAGGAGGAAGTCAATGCAAGCTTCAAGCATGCTTATTTGGTGTTAAGAAGACGTATTGAAGCATTCCTAGCTCTAGATATAAATAAATTTGCAAATGATTCTGAGCTGACGGAAGAGCTCAATCGGATAGGTCAGCTCTAGTCTATCAGCCCTTTTTAAGAACTGCATAATCAACAAGGATCAAATTTATAAGTCTTCAAATATAAATATTATTTATTCACAAAAAACTTCAAACATTTTGACAAATGGTATTTATGTCATACCATTCAATGTTTGTCACATTACTGTCATATTTGGTTTCTACAATGATGGTCGTAGTTAAGTGCGCAGTTTAAAAGCGATAAATGGTCGCACTAGCTGTGTTGAAGTTATAAATTTTATTATTGGAGATTCTTCATGCAAACGAAGTTTGTTAAATTATTAAGTGCAGCGTCGATTTTCGCAGCAAGTTTGACTATTGCGACGCCATCTTTCGCAGCAGCTGAAATCACGGGCGCTGGTGCATCATTCCCTCACCCTATCTATGCAAAATGGGCAGAGTCATATGAAGTAAAAACTGGCGTTAAATTAAACTACCAAGCCAGTGGATCTGGTGCAGGCATCAAACAAATCAGCAATAAGGTGGTTGATTTTGGCGCTTCAGACAAACCATTAGAGCCTGAAGAGTTAAATAAAAAAGGATTGATGCAATTTCCTACAGTAGTAGGTGGCGTTGTACCAGTTGTGAATATTCCAGGTGTTGATGCTGGTAAATTAGCATTGGACGGCGAAACATTAGCAAACATTTATCTTAAAAAGATCACTAAATGGGATGACCCAGCAATTGTAAAACTTAATCCTGATTTAAAATTACCTAACAAATCTATTACTGTTGTGCATCGTTCTGATGGTTCTGGCACCACTTTCATTTTCACGAACTACTTAGGTAAAGTAAGTAAAGAGTGGACAGATAAAGTAGGCGCTAACACAGCTGTAAAATGGCCGACTGGTGTTGCTGGTGCTAAAAATGCTGGTGTGGCTTCTTATGTTAAAACAATCAAATATTCAATCGGTTATGTTGAACTTGCTTATGCAACACAAAACAACCTTGCATATACAGCAATGGTTAACAAAGAAGGTTCAAAAGTGCAACCTACCATTGAGTCATTCCAAGCTGCTGCTGGTCATGCTGACTGGGCAAATGCGCCAGGTTTTTATGAGATTTTAACAAACGAGCCTGGTAAAGATTCATGGCCTATTGCTGGCGCAACATTTATCTTAATGTACAAACAACAAGAAAATGCTGCAATGGCAAAAGAGGTATTGAAGTTCTTTGATTATGCTTATAAAAGCGGTGATTTAAGTGCAAAAGCATTAGATTATGTACCATTACCTGATAATGTAGTTGAGCTTATTCAAAATAAATGGAAATCAGAAATGAAAGCGAAAGACGGCTCAGCTGTCTGGAACTAATCTTAGGTAATCTATAAAATGTCATCCTATAATAGTAATATGGGAAATACAGGAGGGGCCTCAGCCCTTCCTGTTACTTCTTTCGATACAGAAACCGAAGCTAAAGGGTCTACATTGTCATCACCAAATAAACCTAAACAAAATATGGGTGCATTACTAGATAGTATATTTAAAAACACCACCCTATTTTTTGCCGCTTTAGTGTTATTACTACTTGTAGGCATTATTGTTTCACTATTTATAGGTAGCTGGCCTGCCTTTAAAACATTTGGATTACCATTTTTTACCAGTGCAGAATGGAATCCAGTCACTGAAGAATTTGGTGCTTTAGTACCTATTTTCGGTACGATTGTTACATCAATCATCGCCATGCTAATAGCTGTACCTCTAAGTTTTGGTATTGCGTTATTTATTACAGAGATTGCACCAGTTTGGCTAAAACGCCCGATCGGTATTGCTGTTGAATTATTAGCAGGCATCCCCAGTATTATTTACGGCATGTGGGGTTTGTTTGTCTTTGCGCCACTATTTGCTGAACACGTACAACCTTGGATGAATGACAACTTAGGTGAGATACCATTAATTGGCTTGCTTTTTCAAGGTCCACCCATGGGTATTGGTATGCTGACAGCAGGCTTTATCTTAGCAATTATGGTCATCCCATTTACAGCATCGGTTATGCGTGATGTTTTTCAAGTGGTACCGCCAATGCTCAAAGAATCCGCTTACAGTTTAGGCTCAACTAAGTGGGAAGTTGTCTGGAATATCATACTGCCATTTACTAAGACTGGTGTGATTGGTGGGATTATGCTGGGGCTCGGTAGAGCACTAGGTGAAACCATGGCGGTAACTTTCGTCATTGGGAACTCCCACGAAATCTTTGCATCACTGATGATGCCAGGTAATACGATTTCATCTGCTATTGCGAATGAGTTTGCTGAAGCTGTAGGCGGCCTCTACACCTCCTCGCTCATTGCGCTGGGTTTAACGCTCTTCATCATCACATTTATTGTGCTGGCACTGTCAAAATTGCTCTTGCTTCGCCTAGCCAAACAAGAAGGTAAACAATCATAATGGAATTTAACAACGCAAGATATAAAAGACGCAAAGTCTTAAATCAAGTTGCAATGACAATGTCAGTGCTCACTGTGGCAATCGCACTGACTTTCCTTGCGTGGATACTGGTAACATTGTTTAGCAATGGTTTCCAATATTTGAGCACGGCTGTCTTTACAGAGACCACTCCTCCGCCAGGCGGCTCAGGTGGTTTGTCAAACGCTATTTTTGGTAGTTTACTAATGGTTGTATTTGCTACTTTGATAGGAACGCCAGTTGGTATTCTAGCAGGCACCTATTTAGCTGAGTATGGTAAAACTGGCTGGCTAGCACCCACAACTAGATTTATTAACGATATCCTGCTATCAGCACCCTCTATTGTTATTGGTTTATTTGTTTATGAAGTTGCCGTACACAATGTTGGTCACTTCTCAGGCTGGGCAGGTGCTATTGCACTATCGCTAATTATTATTCCTGTAGTTGTCAGGACAACTGAAAACATGATGTTACTTGTTCCCAATGCCCTACGTGAAGCAGCTGCTGCACTAGGTGCACCTTATTGGAAGGTTGTCGTGATAGTCGTTTACCGCTCTGCAAAAGCAGGGATACTAACGGGTTTACTGCTAGGTGTGGCGCGTATTAGTGGTGAAACTGCACCACTCTTGTTTACTGCACTTAATAACCAGTTCTGGAATACCGATATGGCTAAACCGATGGCTAGTATTGCTGTGGTCATCTATCAGTTTGCACTAAGCCCGTACGATGACTGGCAACACCTTGCTTGGGCAGGTGCACTTATTATTACTCTGTTTGTTCTGGGCTTAAATATCTTAGCTAGAACTTTCTTCCGCCAAGAACAAGCACAACGTTAACTTAGGATTATTTATCAATGACTACCGAAACCCTTCAGTCAAAAATCAAAACGGATAATTTAGATTTTTACTATGGTAAATTCCATGCACTTAAAAATGTGAATTTGGACATTCCAGCCAGCAAAGTAACGGCCTTTATTGGTCCATCAGGATGCGGTAAATCCACATTATTGCGCACTTTTAACCGCATGTATGAGCTTTATCCAAAACAAAGAGTTGAGGGTAAGATTTTATTAGATGGCAATGATATTCATCATAAAGACCAAGATATTAATATCTTACGCGCAAAAGTGGGTATGGTTTTCCAGAAACCGACGCCATTCCCAATGTCAATTTATGACAACATTGCCTTTGGCGTTAAACTGTATGAAAACCTCTCAAGTCGCGACATGGATGATCGGGTCGAATGGGCGCTAAAAAAAGCTGCACTGTGGGATGAGGTAAAAGATAAATTAAATCAGAGTGGTTCAAGCTTATCTGGTGGTCAACAGCAACGTTTGTGTATTGCAAGATGTGTCGCCGTTAAACCGAATGTTTTGTTACTTGATGAACCTTGCTCCGCTTTGGATCCAATTTCTACCGCTCGCGTAGAAGAGCTGATCCACGAATTAAAAAACGATTATACAATCGTTATTGTGACACATAATATGCAACAAGCAGCACGCGTGTCAGACTATACCGCTTATATGTACCTAGGTGAGTTAATTGAATTTAATAATACTAATGATATTTTCATCAAGCCTAAAGACAAGCGTACTGAAGATTATATTACTGGCAGAATCAGTTAAACTAATGAAGCTAACTTATTGTTAGGAAGAAAATAATGAATGAAACCGTACATCTCTCGACACAATTTGACGAGGACCTTGAAAACCTGCGTAGCAGAGTGCTAGAAATGGGCGGTCTGGTAGAGGCGCAAATCAACCAGACCACAAAAGCCTATACACAAAATAATAGTGCTGCTGTCTTAGACGTTTTGGAAAATGACCGTGAAGTAAATAAATTAGAAAAAACAATCGATGATGATTGCATACACATCATTGCAAAACGTCAACCAACAGCGAGTGATTTACGCTTGGTCATGTCTATCAGTAAAATGGTCACAGATTTGGAGCGTTCTGGTGACGAGATTAAAAAAATGGCCAAGAGTATTCGCCGTATTCAAGAGCGTGATGTCGCCGTTTTAAAGGCAACGACTGATGTTAAACATCTTGCTGATGCTGCAAGCAGCCAACTGAGAAGTGCATTAGATACGTTTGCGCGCCTTAATACTGAGGAGGCCAGAATGGTTATTGAAGCTGACCTCTCTCTAGACTCAGAGTTTAAAGCGATTGTACGTCAATTGATTACCTTCATGATGGAAGATCCTCGCTCAATTTCAACTGCATTAGATGTGATTACCATTTCTCGCTGTATTGAACGAGTTGGCGACCATGCAAAAAATATTGCTGAACAGGTAATTTACATTGTCGAAGGTCGTGACGTGCGCCATACTAATGACGATGCCAGCTAATCACAAGCATCTTTCTGCTAAGCCTCAGCCTTTAACACGCTGAGGCTTTTTTATTTTGATGACATATCGCACGCACGCTTAAAAAACTCAATCAGTTATTTGCTTTGTGACAGTTTAATTATCGTTATATATTTGTAACAATTATTTGGTATATTAATTTGCTAATGAAAAACCCTACAATATCTTTACTAAATCGCGACTTAAGCATTTTAAGTTTTAATGAGCGTGTTTTATCTTTGGCTCAAAGAGAAGACTATCCTTTGCTTGAGCGACTAAGATTTCTCTGTATTGTTGCCTCCAATCTAGATGAGTTTTTTGAAGTCCGTATGGAGCCTCAATTGGAAGCCAAACAAACTGGTATTACCATGGGTGAAATCACGGTTGACACCTATGATCAAATTTCCGCGAAAGCACATGACTTAGTTCAAAAGCAATACCATCTATTTGAAAATGACTTAATGCCTGCACTGGAAAAACAAGGCGTCTCTCTTATCTCGAGTCACTTGCGTAGTGCTGAACAAAAGAAATGGGTGGCGCAATATTTTCAATCTGAAGTAAAGCCATTATTGTTGCCCATAGCCTTAGATCCGGCGCATCCATTTCCACAAGTCGCCAACAAAGCACTCCACTTTATCGTGCAATTAGAAACTAAGAAAAAAACACCTTCTATTGCGATAGTAAGAGTACCACGTGTGCTGCCTAGAGTAACACGCTTACCAGCTCGTATCAGTAAAAAGAAACAATACTTTGTTTCACTGACCAGTATAATTCGTGCCCACCTTGCAGATTTATTTCAAGGCGCAAAAATTATTAACTTCTCACAATTCCGCGTCACTAGAAACTCCGATTTAGAGTTTGATGAAGATGATGTAAGTAATTTAAGAACTGCATTGCGTCAAGAACTCGCATCTAGACCCTATGGTGAGCCCGTCCGGTTAGAGGTCACAATCGACTGTGTTGATACATTGTCAGACTTTTTGTTACAGCAATTTGCGCTACCGCCATCTGCTCTTTATAAAGTGAATGGCCCAGTTAATTTAGGTCGGTTGATTCAATTACCAGACTTAGCCAGCGATACAAAGCTATCATTTCCGACATTCACACCTGCATGGCCCAGAGGCCTGTCGGCGAACAAATCAATGTTCTCGCAGCTTAAAAAAAGAGACATCTTAATTCATCAACCATTTGAGAGCTTTGAAGCAGTTATTCAATTGTTGCAAGAAGCGGTACATGATAATGACGTACTTGCAATCCATCAAACGATTTACCGCGCAGGCTCAGACCCTCGAATTTTGAACTTGCTTAGAGAGGCCGTACAAAGAGGGAAGGAAGTACTTGTCGTTGTTGAACTAAAAGCAAGGTTTGACGAAGAGGCTAATATCAACTGGTCTGAGGCACTTGAGTCTATTGGCGCACAAGTGGTGTATGGGATTGTGGGTCTAAAAACACACGCCAAGATGTGTTTAATTATGCGTCGTGAAGGGCGTGCAATAAAACGCTATGGTCACTTATCAACTGGTAACTACAACCCTAAAACAGCTAAGCTATACACCGATCTTAGTATGCTAACTAGCGATTTAACCATCACACGTGAGATGGAGCAGATATTTAGACACCTTACTAGCGAACTACCGTTACCAAGAATGCGTAAATTATTGGCTTCTCCCTTTACCTTACACAGCACAATGTTGCGTTATATCAACTCTGCAGGGAATGCAGCAGCCAAAGGTAAACCTGCTAATATTATCGTCAAAACTAACTCACTAACCGATCAAAGCTTAGTCTTAGCACTCATAAAGGCAGCTAAAAAAGGTGTGAAAATTGATTTAATTGTTCGTAGTGCTTGTATATTGCCAGTTGGCGCAAAAGATTTACAAGGTAACATTCGTGTTCGCTCTATAGTTGGACGTTTCCTTGAACATTCTCGCGCATTTTATTTCAATATAGATGGCAAAGCGAAGCTGTGGTTATCAAGTGCAGATTGGATGTCTCGCAATATGTTACGACGTGTAGAAATTGCCTGGCCAGTGCTAGACCCTGATATGCAGAAACGTGTGATTGATGAATGCTTCACACCATATTTGGAAGACAATATTGATGCATGGGCGCTAACTGAAGATGGCAGCTATCAGCTAGTAAGCAGCTTGCAGAGTGATGCTGACAAAGTATCCAAACAAGTATCTGCGCAAACAGAACTGATGCAAATCAACCGCTGATGAGCAAGACCGCCGCATACAAAAATATTATTTTATGGAGGCACGCAGATGCATTACCAATAGGTGGGAACATAAGTGATGATCTCAGCAGGCCACTGAGTAAAAAAGGTCTAAAACAAGCCAAGTTAATGGCAGCATGGCTTGAGCGCCACATACCTAAAGATACCATCATTATTTCGAGCAATGCGCTGAGATCACAGCAAACTGCAGTTGCACTGACTAATGATTTTATATTATCTAATGGAATCAACCCTGGCGCGTCACTTGAGAAAGTATTAGAGACAATTCATAGTTTATCTGACGGCAATCAATCAGCGTCTAATCTGATGATAGTTGGGCATCAGCCTTGGCTAGGACAATTAGCGGCTTACTTATTCAACCCAGAAACAGGTGCGCAAAGCCTAGGTATTAAAAAAGCAGCGTTATGGTGGTTTAAACGTACAACAAATCTACCAGATCATACATTTGATCTTATTAGCGTACAAACACCAACTTTACTCTAATTCACTACTTCTTTTTCTTCGGTCTACCAGTTTTGATGACAGGGACACTCAACATAGCTTCTTTCAATTGCGCATCTGTCATGTTTGTTAATAGCTTAATACCTGCCCTGAGTAGCTCACTTTTCTTAGCTGGCTGACCTAATACCTCTAAGCGTTTTTTGAGAACAGAAAACTGAGCATACTCCTCTTTAGGCATGGTAAAGCTATCTCGTTCCATTTTCTTTTTGTCGAGCTTTATGGTTGTTGCCGGTGATAATTGTTTTTGCGTAGCTTTATTTCTAATTGACGGGCTGCCCGCTTTACGGACTTGGGTTTGGGTTACTTTCGTTTCACCTGGTGTTGATTGGTTCGTTTTAGCTCTGGTCGTGGCACTAGTGGTTTTAATAGCCCTTTTAGTTACAGTTGTTCTTGTGCTTGTCGCTTTGCCAGTGGATGATGCTTTCTTTTTCTCTATCGCCATTTCATACCTCCTTAATAACAATCATTTTGAATCTATTCTGATTTCGTTTTTACCGTAAAACTCCAACTTGTTTTTTTCCATGCAATGACTTCTTCTTCAAGCAAATAGGCTGATTGCGGGTGCTCCCCTGCCCAGTCATCCAAGACTGTAAGCTGAATCGCATTATCCTTAAACGACAAGTTCTGAATACCCGTCAAATCAGGCTTATTACGTGAATGGCACAAAATAACCGCCAATCTTAGACAAGCTAATGATGCAATTAAGCAATCATCAACCATTGTTAAATCTAACTTTTTCAGTTTTCCTCGCTGGCCAAGCACCAATAAACTTAAGTGATGCAACTCACTCTGCGAAAAACCCATCAATTCAGTATGATCTAAAATGTAGGCGCCATGTAGATGAGAGGCAGCATGCGAAATAATACTGCCAATTTCATGGCATTGTGCTGCCCAAGTCAGCAACCTGCGTTGCTCCTTGATCTCACTCTTTTTGTATTTAAGATCTTTTGCAACAGAGTCAAACAAACAGATTGTTGCCTCTTTTACATTTTCTGCATGTGTTGTATCGACTGGAAATCTTCTAAGTACTAAATTAATCGATGCTTCTTTTGTATAGACAAGACCATCACTTGCTTCTGCGGCCATATCATAAAATAACCCATGTCGCAGCGCACCACGGGCAACATGTAAAGTGTCTAGCTTTAAGAGATCAAAAATAGCACGCAATACACTTAAACCGCCTCCGATGACAGCATTACGCTCTTCTTTTAAGCCAACCAGTTTTAACTTGCTCGTATTTTTGGCACTAATCAGTTCCTTTCTAAACCAATCAAGCCCCTCTTTAGTAATAACACCTTCTTCAAAACCTGCTTGCGCTAACACATCACCAACAGCGCCTACTGTCCCTGAAGCACCGTAGGCTTTATCCCAATGCTTTCGCCCATACTCTTCTGTAATCACATCCAGAAAAGACTTGGCCGCCACTTCAGCTCGTTTTATATTCCGCTCAGAAAGCTCTCCCTCGGGAAAGTATTTTAGTGACCAGGCAACTGAGCCAACCCGTAACGACTCTGTTTTCAATGCATCAAAATGTTGGCCTAACACAAACTCTGTTGACCGTCCTCCAATATCGATGACTAAGCGTCGCTCATCTGACTGTGGCAAAAAGTGGCTCACACCTTGATAAATAAGTCGCGCCTCTTCTACCCCAGAAATGACTTCGATGTTATAGCCAAGCGCTTTCTTCGCCAAACCGAGAAAGAAATCTCTGTTTCTTGCTTCTCTCAGGGTTTGTGTAGCAACTGCTCTAACATTCTGCTTAGAAAAACCTTTTAGTGCTTCACCAAACCGCTCAAGGCATTTGACCCCGCGCTCTAGTGCGGCTGCATTAAGATTGCGATTCTCATCCAAGTCCCCACCCTGTCTAACAGCCTCTTTAATATAATCCACTCGTTGAATTTGTCCGCCTACATAGTGTGCTATTTCAAGCCGAAAACTATTAGAACCTAAATCAACTGCTGCCAGTAAGGTATCTGCACCGATAATCATATTATTTTCCATAATGCCTTTATAGCATATTAGAAATCAGTCATGACTCTAGACCGAAAAAAAATTATACAAAACGTTAAAGTACTTGGTTTGAATCAGATAGTATTGGTCTGCTCGGTCGCTAAACTGCCACGCTGCTTGACTAATCGATATGACTTAATCGTCTGCTCATAAAAGACGAGCATTCGTTTTGCCTGTACCTCTGCTGTCCAATCTTTTAATACATACTCTCTTGCACGCTGGCCTAACTGGTCTCGCTCATGACGGTTTTCAATTAGGCGCGCCACTTTATCAGCAAATATTTCCTCATTGTCAGGTGCAATCAAGGCACCTTCTCCTTGAATTAAAATAGATGCAGTGCCTAATTCAGCTATGCCAACAACAGGGGTACCCTGCGCCATTGCTTCCAGTAATACCAAACCTTGAGTCTCGCTTTTTGAAGAAAATACAAAAACATCCGCAGACTTATAGCAGTCATTTAGTGCGGTATTGCGATCCAAATAACCAATAAACTGCACATTGTCTTCAATTTTTAAAGTTGTCGCCAACTGATGTAGTGAACGCTCTGCTGGCCCTTCGCCTGCAACTACTAACAGCACACCGGGATACCGCTCTGCAAGTAACCTTGTCATCCTGAATAAAAATGGAATATTCTTTTCATAGGCAACACGACCAACATATAGCAGCATTGGACGATTATTATCAATACTATGCTGATCCTTAAACCTTAATCCATCTGCATCTGCAAAACTCGTATCTTGCAGTCCCGTAGGAATAACACTCGCTTTTGTATCGATGCCATAAGTTCTTAATACATCAAGCATTGGTTGAGATGGGACGACTAATGCATTCACCGCATTACACTGCTTCTTTGAAACTGTCCTGGCAATATAACGGGCTGTCCATTGTGGTATCCAAGGCAAATAATGGTGGAGATAATCTTCAAAAAAAGTATGATAGGTTTCCACACATGGAATCCCGAGTAGTCTGGACAGCTTTAGCCCTAAATAGTGTGCTACAAAGGGAGTATGAATATGAATGATATCGTAACCAGCTTTTTTAAGCTCTGGCAGCAGCTTTAGCGCTTTACCATACTTCATGAGCTTATCTTCTGGATCAAAATAAATACTTCTTGCGGCTACGCGTTTAATATGATGCTCTTTGACTTCATCAGAGCCATATTCTGGGGCTATCAAATCAACCTGATGACCCAAGCAACCTAGTTGCTCAATAAAAGTTTTAATGGATGTTGATACGCCATTAACACGTGGGAAATACACATCTGAGATAAAAAGTATTTTCATACACAATAACAGTCATATTATGAATAACAACAGATGCTATAGATGCTCTGTGACAGTTTGATGAATATGACAATAGTTTCACAATTACATTAACTTATGTCATTTAAGTTTCATAAAAGCATGTCAAATTATCACGCATGCAAAGACAGAAAATACTCAATAGCATTTGGTGGAGCTTACCACTGACATTATATTCTTTGGATGCTAATGCATGGGGCTTATACACACATGTATTTTTTGCACAATCTTTACTACTTGCTTCGCCATTATTAGATAAACGCTTTAGGACAGCAATCAAACGGTTTCCTGAGTTGGTCATGGCAGGCGCATGTTTACCTGACCTTGCAATTGTCTCAAAAAAATTTAAATCTACGCATCAATGGCAGAAAGCCGAGTATTTAATTAATGCGGCATGCACAGACGAAGAAACAGCTATTGCAATTGGCTATGCGAGTCATCTATATGTAGATGTGATTGCACACAATCATTTTGTTCCTGCGCATGAAGCATTGTGGGAACACGAAACGATACTTACTCATATCGCTTCGGAATGGGCAATGGATGTACATATCCAAAAACTATTAGTTAAAACACCTGGGCAACTACTATCAAAATATGCAGCTTTAATGAGTCATTTTATTGCACCATGCTTTGAACACCCACAACGATATATACAAAGAAAATTAATCAAGCTTGCTTACGCTGATCGCTTATTGCGGTCGATTAAATTACCTGTTGTGATCCATCAATGTATCAAACTAAATAACCGTGAAAAACATAAACATTTTGATTACTATATTGGCAAAACTCAACATGCGCTAAACGACTTTCATAAGGTTCTAAATGGCCATCATCCGAATTGGCAACCCGAGCTCCATGCTAATAACGATATCACGCGTATCACCATGTGGCGTCAGCACTGCTTGGAAACTTTACATATCGACCATGCTGAACCGATTCGCTACTATAGCGCCCGATGATATCAGGCATATTAGCAATAGCCAGCAATCAACAGTACTTAGATTTAAAGAATATTCAAAGAAATTAAAGCCAACGCACTACCAATCACGGCACCAGCAAGTACATCACTTGGATAATGCAATCCTAATACAACGCGAGAAACCGCAACCATCAAACTGAATGGAATCACGAGTACTGCAAGTGATGGATAATAAGCCAATGTCATACAGGCGAAGGCAGCAGCATGTAATGTGTGTCCTGAAGGAAAGCTAAAATAATCTAAAGGCTTACCTGTCAGCAATACATCTTGTAATACTTGGTATGGTCTTGGGCGTAGTGTTTTTCCTTTTAACCACTTATAAACCAACGTACCTGACAAGCCAGTGAGTGCAATATGAAGAACTGGTATCCATGCAGTATCTCCCTGTACGATGAGTATCGCAACCAATAATGCATACCAAAAAACACCGTCGCCTAATCGGCTCATTAATCTAAACCAATCACGAATAATGCGATATTGGCTTGTATGACTAACTTTAACGCATAGAGCGCCATCAAGGTGATTCATACGATTCAAATACAAACGCATTCTATTTGTCATTACAACCTCCAAATACGAATTGGCTAGGTTGTCAGAATGCGCCCATTACATGACAGGTATATGAAGCTCTTATGAATATTTTATGATGAAATAGAATTTTATATCAATTTAAACAATGGTTTATACTGTTTTCAGTTTGCTTTGCTGTTCAACAACTGTAGCAATTTGCTCCGCCAACTTCTGGACCAGCTTTGCATCTTGGCCTTCCACCATCACACGAATTTTTGGCTCTGTACCAGATGCACGTAAAAGCACTCTACCAGTATCCTTAAGCTGCGCCTCTGCTTCACTAACAGCCGTTTGAATCTCTGCGTTAGACAGGTCTATCTTTTGTTTAGTCGTCACATTGATTAAAACTTGTGGATAAAGCTTAAGCGCCTCGCCCATTTGTTTTAGCGTTTTACCGCTTTGTTTTAAGGCAATCAATACTTGTAGTGCTGAAATGATGCCATCGCCACTGGTATGCTTATCCAGTGTCAATATATGCCCTGAATTTTCTCCTCCAAGTGACCAGTTTTTCTCATTGAGCAATTCAAGTACGTAACGATCACCGACCTTCGCACGTGCAAATGGAATTTGGTGTTTTTGCATAGCATGTTCAAATGCTAGGTTTGTCATCAATGTTCCAGCAACGCCGCCTTTTAGCAGGCCTTTGCCATACAATCCTAGGGCAATAATATAGAGCAATTGGTCACCATCTAGTAGATTGCCTTCCGCATCAACCATTAATACGCGGTCGCCATCACCATCAAAAGCAATGCCTAAATCAGCCTGGTGTGCTACGACAGCTTTTTGTAATGCCTGCGGGTGAGTAGAACCGATATCCAAGTTAATGTTTAAACCATTTGGCGTATTACCAATAGCGATGACATCTGCACCTAATTCGTGAAAAACTGGTGGCGCGACATGATAGGTAGCACCATTTGCACAATCTAATACAATCTTCAATCCCCGCAGGTTCATGTCATTTGGGAAAGTACTCTTGCAAAATTCAATATAGCGGCCTGCTGCATCATCTATGCGTTTGGCTTTACCAAGCTCTGCTGACTCCATCACTTGCATAGGCTTTTCTAGTTCTGCTTCAATAGCATGCTCAATGTCATCATCTAACTTGGCACCTTCGCTAGAAAAAAACTTAATCCCATTATCATAGTAAGGATTGTGTGAGGCAGAAATTACTATTCCAGCTTGAAGCCTTAGTGCACGCGTCAAATATGCAACTGCTGGCGTAGGCATTGGTCCAGTCAACAAGGTCTTAGCACCTGCCGCTGTCAAACCAGCTTGTAATGCTGCTTCCAGCATATAACCAGATATGCGTGGATCTTTACCAATTAATACAGAAGGGTGTGCATCTTTAGCTAAATTACTTTGCAGCCCAACAAAAACACGCCCAGCAGCATAACCTAGACGCATCACAAATTCTGGTGTTATAGGATATTCCCCCACTTTGCCACGTATCCCATCTGTTCCAAAATATTTTTTTGCCATGATGACTTATTCCTGTTCTTTATTTATATATTATTTATTCAACTACCATTATGTCATCAGCACAATAATAGCGACTACAACGACCAATATAACAATCTGCACAACACGCTCTTGGGACAGCCCTTCTGGCTTATTGCTGTCAAAAGCCTCTTTTATATCAGGATGCGTGTTCATATAGGTTTCAACTGCTAGCTTTGCCTCCTTCAAACCGACACCGTTTTCTTCACGAAATAGTTTGATTGCTTGAATCTTTTTTCCTTGTTTGATTTCATCAATCACCGCCTCTGTAAAATTCATCATAAACCTCCACACAAGCTACAAGATAGCTGCTACTACTTTTAATGCCTCAACAGTTGCTTTAACATCATGAACTCTTACTATATTTGCACCTCGCATTGCTGAAATAACTGCAGCAGCAATACTTGCATACAATCGTGCATCCACATCATTGCCAGTGACCTGCCCTAGGACAGACTTGCGTGACAAACCAACTAATAAGGGATAATCAAGCGAAGCGAAGTGTTTTAATTGTTTTACTAGCGTAATATTGTGCTCTCGTGTTTTCCCAAAGCCAAACCCTGGATCCAACATAATGCGATCTTTTTGAATACCTGCCTCTATACAAGCAGCGACTCTAGCTAATAAGAAATCGGCCACTTCTGACACGACATCTGTATATGTAGGATTTACTTGCATGGTTTGCGGTTTGCCTTGCATATGCATCAAACAAACCCCAGTGTCATAATTAGCAACAATGCTTAAGGCACCCTCTTCTTGGAGCGCTCGTACGTCATTAACAATACTAGCTCCTGCTTGCAGTGCGGCTTGCATTACCTGTGGCTTGTAAGTATCAATAGAAACTGGAACAGCTAGCCCACCAGCAACGAGTGCCTCAATCACCGGTATCACTCTATCTAACTCTTCTTGTAACCCAACTGGTGTTGCATTAGGTCTAGTAGATTCGCCACCGATATCTAAGATATCAGCACCTTCTTCGACTAGTTTTAATGCATGTTGTACAGCCTTATCCGTACTGGAAAAGTTCCCCCCATCAGAGAACGAGTCAGGCGTTACATTGACAATACCCATGACATTTGGGCGAGATAGATCTAATTTAAATTGTCCGCATTTAAGTATCATAAAAATAAAGGCTAGCTATTTATTAGCCAGCCCTTATTTTAACTCAAGCCTGAATATGTATTTAACTTATTCGTTTTTTGTTGTCGGTTGTGGTTTTGGATTCACTGTTGTGCCAGCCCCACCTGACCCAGTCGGCTTGACTTTTGACTGTTTAGGTTTAGGTTCACGCACAGGTCTACCTGCCATGATGTCATTGATCTGATCGGCATCAATCGTCTCATACTCCATCAATGCGGCAGTCATTGCTTCCACTTTGTCACGATTATCTTCAATTAACTTACGTGCAATCGCATACTGTTCATCTAGAATACGACGAATTTCTGCATCAACTTTCTGTTGCGTTGCTTCAGAAATTGTTTTTGCACTCATGCTCCCAAAAAATGAATCTTGCGCATCACCAACATAAACCATGGTACCAAGTGCATCACTCATCCCATACTTAGTCACCATATCTCGTGCTAATTTTGTCGCACGTTCAAAGTCATTAGATGCACCGGTAGACATTTGATTAAC
>JBFIGM010000004.1:0-32252 GCA_041602315.1 Methylophilaceae bacterium
CATGTCTATCATTGAATCAATATGGGTGGTGGCACGTGGCTCAATATCTGGTCGTAACACACCCAGTTGTTCAGCATCTTCATCCATCGCTGTGATAAACCGCTGGGTTAATTCGCCTATGCTTTCATTATTGTCGTTTGCACGTTGAATGATTTTGTCATCTACATCTGTGATATTACGCACATAGGTAACGTTATATCCAGAAGCACGAAACCAGCGAGATACCATATCAAACACAACCATGACCCGCGCATGACCAAGGTGACAAAAGTCATAAACAGTCATGCCGCAAACATACATACGGACTTCATTTTGACGGATGGGAACAAAAGTTTGCTTGCTACGCGAGAGGGAATTATAAATTTTTAACATGCATTAGAATTTCGTGGTTAAATCGACGAATAAAACAACCAAATATTACAATAAAACCAATTATTTACAATGAAAACTTACCAGACTATTGGATGTTCGCAATCCAGTTGGTAGAATACGCTTATTATTAACTGAATCAGTATATCACAATGACAATCAACAACATTTTACAAAAAAAATTGGTAACGCCAATATTCCTAGCACTTTTATTAGCGACAATACCTTCATTTGCTGATGAGTTAAAAGACATTTCAAAGATGGCCGAGCAAGGACAACAAGAAGCGGCACTTAAACGGATTAATACGTATCTTGAGGCAAATCCTAAAGATGCACAGGGTATGTTTATGAAAGGCATTATTCAAGCTGAAAGCGGCAAACGTGATGATGCAATTAAAACATTTAATACGCTAACCAAAACATACCCAAGCTTGCCAGAACCTTATAACAACCTTGCTGTTTTATATGCTGAAGCTGGTGAATATGATTCTGCAAAAAAAGCGCTTGAGACCGCCATTAAAACTCACCCTAGCTACGCCACAGCGCACGAGAATTTAGGTGATATTTATGCACGTATGGCGTCTGAAGCTTATGACAAAGCACTACAGTTGGATACAGGCAACGTACGCGCACAAAGCAAGCTTTCACTCATTAAGGACTTATTTACGACAGACAACAAGACAACAGTTGCTGCTAATAATGAAACGCCGATTCGCCCGATTCGTCCAGCTAACAAAAAAGCGGAGCCAGAGCCAAAACCTACAGCAGAAGCTAAACCTGTTGCAGCACCTGAACCAGCCGTTGAAACACCTAAAGTGGATACATCTGCCAGTATGGAAAGTGACATCATGGCTGCGGTTGAGTCATGGAGACTCGCGTGGTCTGAACAAAACGTTGATGCATACCTTAACAGTTACGCTGACACTTTTTCCCCGCCAAAAGGCAGAAGCCTAGCTAGCTGGAAGGAATTTCGCCGTTCACGTGTATCTGCTCCTAAAGGGATAACATTGAACCTTAATGATCCAAAAGTTGAAGTGATTGATGATAGCAATGCGAAAGTGAGTTTTAAACAGTACTACAAAGCTGATAGCAGAAGTGCTATTCATACAAATAAAACATTAGTTCTTAAGAAAGTGGGTAGCGCTTGGTTAATTAATGAGGAAATTGCATCGAATTAATGACAATGCTCGCAGTCAGAGCAATGTATTAGTTGTAAGTGATTTTAATGAAACAAACTCAAAAAAATAGAGCAACAAAAAATGGACTTGCAAAGCTGCTGGTCGTGATTGGTTGTACGCTACTTCCTTGGAGTGCAACCGCAATCAACCAAGGCAATTTATCGGATAAGCTTTATGCTAATGTTGTTAATCGCGATTTGGTCGAGAAGTTGCTCGTTGAAAGTCTAATGCAAATCGCACGTGGCGAAACAAAACAAGCAATGGATACAGTAGATGAGCTTATCCGCACAACACCAAACTTTAAACTAGCTCACTTAATTCGTGGCGATCTATTAAGCGCACAAGGGCAAACTATAAACCCATTTGGTAGCACAGCAGCAATCAGCGCAGCGGAAACAAGCCAAGAGATTCAAGGGTTGCGTGAAGAAGCCCGCACGCGTTTGAATTACTATTTTTCGACAGATAACCATCGGCAAGTGCCCAACATTGCTGTTCAGATGAACGCAAAGCAAACACATTTAATTCTGATTGATACAGTTAAATCACGATTATTTGTGTATAAAAAAACCAGCGCAGGCCTCCAGCATGTTGCTGATTATTACGTGACTATCGGCAAAAATGGTGCAGACAAGAATGTCGAAGGCGACAAACGAACACCTGTCGGTCTTTACTTTGCCAGCAAAAAATTAACGACACCTCTGTCTGACTTTTATGGTGATGGTGCTTACCCACTGAACTATCCCAATGCCCTAGACAAGCATTATAAAAAAACAGGGCATGGTATATGGCTACACGGCACGCCAAAAGATACCTACAGCCGCCCACCAAGAGCTAGCGATGGTTGCGTTGTATTAAGTAACCCTGATTTAAATAAATTAGCACCCATACTAAAAAACGGAAACACACCCGTCATCATCTCTGATAATGTAGAATGGATTAGCAACATTGATGAAGCAACACAAAAAGTTGAGCTTTCTGCGCTAAATAAAGCACTTGTGCAATGGCAACAAGATTGGATTTCTCAAAACACCGACAAATACTTAAGCCACTATTCAAGTCAATTTTTTTATAGTGACGGTAGTTTGAATGAGTGGGCAGACCACAAGCGTAGGGTACAAGCAAGCAAGCCAAAAGTTGCAATTAAAATTAGTGATGTGAGTATGTTTGGTTACCCAAACCTACGCAAAGCAAAGCATTTAGCACCAAATACTAAAATTGTCGTAGTCGACTTTGATCAGTATTACGAGAGCCCAACGCTCAAAAACAAAATGCGTAAACGCCAATATTGGGCCAATGAGAATAACCAGTGGAAAATCATTTACGAGGGCGCATCATAATCAACATGAAATTTAACTTATTTAAAAGTCTATTCTTCACTTTAATTCTCATCACATTCACCCCAATTTCTACACTAGCAGAGACAGCGCAAGTTGAATTCAAAACCAGTATGGGTGACTTTACGGTTGAACTCTATCCAGAAAAAGCGCCAATTACGGTTGCCAACTTCTTACAATATGTCAGAAGTGGCTTTTATGAAAAAACTATTTTTCACCGTGTGATTAATAACTTTATGATTCAAGGTGGTGGTTTTGAGCGTGATCTGTTTGAAAAGCCGACAAAGGCACCAATTAAAAACGAGTCAAACAATGGCCTTAAAAATAAAGTTGGTACCATAGCGATGGCTAGAACACCAGACCCTGACTCTGCGACAGCACAATTCTTTATTAATCTGAAAGATAATGACTTTTTAGACTACACCAGCCCAGAGCCAGAGAAAATAGGTTATTGCGTGTTCGGCAAAGTAACCAAGGGCATGGACGTAGTCAAACAAATCGGCGTTTCGCCTACTGGCAGTATCTCAAGGTTTTCTGATGTTCCAATCAAGCCAATAAAAATCATCAGTGTTACCGTACTAAACGGCGAAACGACAGAGTAATGTCGTTTATAGAAATTAATTATCAATAACTAAGGACTTAACGTGGTAAAACTAACTACAAATTTTGGTGAAATTACTCTTGAACTTGATGCAGACAAAGCGCCAATCACAGTCGCAAACTTTCTAAAATATGTTGAAGATGGTTTTTATGATGGCTTAATCTTTCATCGTGTAATTGATAACTTCATGATTCAAGGTGGCGGTTTTGACACAGATATGAAACAAAAGTCGACACAAGATGCAATCAAAATCGAAGCTGACAATCGCTTAAGCAACGATAAATATACGATTGCCATGGCACGCACATCGATTCCTGACTCAGCAACTAGTCAATTTTTCATTAACGTGAATGACAATGATTTTTTAAATCATACAGCGCCTACTGCTAGTGGCTGGGGCTACTGTGTGTTTGGTAAAGTGGTAGAAGGAACAGACGTTGTCGATAAAATTAAAGCTGTCGAAACGGGCTCTCGTGCTGGACATCAGGATGTACCAGTAGAACCTGTGATTATTGAAAAAGCAATCATCGTCTAGCAAAACCTGTTGAGTAACAAATTCAATATGGGCTTTAGTCTTTTTATCTCAGACTTACACCTTTGTGAATCGCGCCCAGAAATGATTGAAGCTTTTGTAACATTTCTATCAGACACGGCTACTGAAGCGCAAAATCTTTATATTCTGGGCGACTTGTTTGAATACTGGCCTGGTGACGATATTATGAGTACTGGGGCTTACGCTGAAGTAATTAAGGCACTAAATACACTCGGTCAATCTGACGTGAATTCCTTTCTGATTCATGGCAATCGTGATTTCTTACTGGATGGCGAATTTTCGAAAGCTACAAAAGTCACGATTCTATCCGACCCTTATTTAACCACCCTATACGGTAAAAGAATTCTAATGAGTCACGGCGACAGTCTCTGCACGGATGATAAGGATTACCTTAAATTCAGAGCCGAAGTACGCAATGAAACTTGGACAAGCAATTTTCTAAGTCAGCCTCTATCATCACGTATTGCCTATATTGAATCGATTCGCAAACAAAGCGAACTGGAAAAATCGATTAAGTCCATGGAAATCATGGATGTTAATCAGGCCGCTGTTGAGTCCTTGCTAGAGGAGTATGATTATCCACCATTGTTTATTCATGGGCATACGCATAGACCAAATAGGCATCAATACCATATTAAAGGTCATCAATGTGAACGCTTTGTGCTTGGTGATTGGTACGAGCAAGGAAGCTTTTTGATGTTAGATCAGCATGGCATCTATGAACACAGTATCTGAAAAAAAGGTACTGGTCTGCACTAACTTCCGCGCCAACCCCAACCATCCTTCGTGTGGCGCGCGTGATAGTGACAAATTATTTATAGCACTCAGTGAAGAACTAAAAGACACCCCAATTTCAACTGAAAAAAGCCCATGCATGGGTCTCTGCCATATGGGCCCTAATGTGCGGCTTGTACCTAACGGCAAATGCTTCAATGAAGCCAGTCTTGAAAAACTGGCATTAATTACTAAGGAAATAAAAGCATTTATAGCGTGTTAATAACGCCAAAGTTCACGTGACCAGGTATTCTAGACTCATCCACTTCATCAATCTGCGATGGCTCTAAAAACATTTCTGCATAACGCAAATAAATCTTTTCACGTACAAACAAATCAAATATATCTGGGTCAATATGATGCTCTAACTTCATTTTGCCAAGTATCATTAACGTCTCAGATAATGTTTTGGCTTTTTTGTATGGCCTGTCTTTTGATGTAAGTGCTTCAAAGATATCAGCAATCCCCATCATTCTTGCAGGAATTGACATTTCATGGCGCTTTAGACCCTTAGGGTAACCCTTGCCGTCCATACGCTCATGATGACCTCCCGCATATTCAGGTACGCGCATCAAATCTTTTGGATATGGTAGCGATTCGAGCATGCTAATGGTCACTGAAATATGGTTATTGATGATTGCACGCTCCTCTGGCGTTAACGTCCCACGCGGAATAGTCAGGTTATATGCCTCATCATCACTAAGAAATTTTTTCCGCTTACCATCTGAATCTATAAAATCATAACTGGCTATTTTCATCACACGTTCCTGATCCTGCTTACGCATAGACTCAGTACCAACATTCACCCGACGAATAAACTGCTTATCGTCATCAAGTTGCTGATGAATCGCTTTGATTTCATTTTGCATAGACTTATAGTTAAGAGACTTACCGTCCCCACAAGACTGAAGCATTAACTGTAAATAATCATTTTCCCGCTGCGCCTTTAATAGCTCGAACCGCTGATCAATAAACGCTATGCGATCAAATATTGTTTCAAGCTTTGTCGCTTTATCCATGACATATTCAGGTGTGGTAACCTTACCACAATCATGCAACCAAGCCGCAATTTTGAGTTCATAAATCTCTTTTTCAGTCATGGTGAAGTTTTTAAAAGGGCCACTCTTCGTTTTCATTGCGGCTTCTGCAAGCATCATTGTTAACTCTGGAACTCTTTGGCAATGACCACCAGTATGCGGTGACTTTTCATCAATTGCATCTGCAATTAACTTAATAAATGATTCAAAAAGATCCTTTAAACCGTTTATTAAATTTTGATTTGTCATGGTGACAGCAGCTTGCGACGCCAAAGATTCAACTAAACGCTGATGTGACTGTGTGAATGAAACAACTTCTTTTGTTTTGGGGTCAATTGCATTAATCAACTGCAAAACGCCAATTATCTCGTTTTCATGATTTTTCATGGGTACTGTCAAAAATGACTTCGACCGATATCCCATTTTTTCGTCAAATTGACGTGTACCAGAAAAATCAAATCCTTCAGCCAAATATGCGTCGTCGATATTAATCGTTTGGTCTTTAAGAACACAGTATGCAGCAACCATATTAAGGTTGGGCTGATTATTTTCCAAATATAGTGGCAGAGGGGAAAAAGGGATTTTTTTACCTGTTGTACCACCCAGTGCAATATTTAGACTGAGTGTACGCATAATCTCAAACTTAAGTCGCTGGTCATCACTTACAGTATAAAGCGTACCACCATCTGCGTTAGTGAGCTCTTTTGCTCCTAATAGTATGGTCTCTAGCAAACGTTCGTTATTTGGTTCGGCGGATAGTGCAACACCGATTGCGTTTAATCGCTCTAATTGGTTAAGAAGTTCTGATTGTTTCATGTAACAACGCACTCACCTTCATTGTCATCTAACAATATTAATCGAGACAAAATTCCATCTTTATCCCCAGCACCTCTATTTCTTCATGATTGTTTAAAGCATGTGCTTGTGCGCCAATGGCTTTACCATTCACAATTGGATACTGATCCCCAGCCACGTGTGTCAGAAAATAGCCATCTTGCCTCTTGGTCACAACCGCAACCTGCTTTCCTGCTTCACCTAATTTAACCATTGTTTTATCTAGAAACAATGTTTCACCAGACTTATCTCCACTTAGAATTTTCAATCTTGGTTCTTGGGTACTTACTGATGCTTCTTCTGCCTCGGCTTCTGCTTCGTCATTTGATACGCCATCAGCAGGAGAAGCGTCTTCTTGTTGATGATCTCCTTCAGCATTCCCAGAAGAATCTGCCAAATCTTGAGCGTTATCTTCTGCATGCTCTGCTGTCACCATTACTGTATCCGCAAATCCATTAGCTTCTACTTTTTTAGTAGTTGGATCCTGTACAAATTTTAACTGATACTTACCCAGGCCAATGGTATCCCCATGCTTAAGCATCTGTTTTTTAATTGATTTTTTGTTAACAACGGTACCGTTCGTACTATCAAGGTCTTGTATGTAAACCTCATCGCCGTTACTCACAATTACTGCATGCTCACCACTAATTGCCAAGTTATCTATATGCACATCATTCGTTGCTCGACGTCCAATGGTCAACCTGTCTTTGTCCACCACATATTCTTTAATTACATTACCATCTAGTAAGAAAATTAACTTAGCCATGACTACCTTCTTGGTTTAACTGAACCTATCCCCATAACTTATGTATCCACCTTTGCTTCATTGCAAACGAATCTTTAACTAGAGCAATAACAACGGACACATTATCGGCCCCTCCAAATTTATTTGCAAGTCTGATGAGGTTACTAGCTGCGAGGTTGATATTTCCATTGGATAATGCAATTGTTTTTTCAATCTCATCATCCTCAACTAAATCTGTTAACCCATCGGAACAAAGTAAGTAACAATCGCCAACCAGCGTGTCATATTCATTTAGCTCTAGCTCTACTTCTGCTTCTGTTCCCAGTGCGCGCGTAACTAAATGACCGTCATTTGACAGCCTAGCTTGTTCCTTGGTAATCAACCCAGCATTAATTTGCTCTTGAAGCAAGGAGTGGTCCTCTGTGAGTTGCTCTAGTTTGCCATCTCGGAAGCGGTAGAGTCTAGAATCGCCAATATGCCCTACAACCAGTTTGTTATTGTTAAAAACACCCACTACCATTGTTGTTCCCATGCCTGAGCAAATGGGTTGTTCTTGCGAAGTCTGATAAACACGGCTGTTAGCGATTGCTACTGCTCTTTTGAGCATATCCCCTACAGATAAATGTGGTGTTTTTCTTGTTTTTGTTTGTTGATGCATAAGCTCAGCTAACTCTGCAGCAACAATTAGTGTCGTCATTTGACTGGCGATTTCGCCTGCTTTGTATCCGCCCATGCCATCCGCAACCATGACAAGACCTGTTGTTAAATCACTTGCTACTGAGTCCTCATTTTGGCTGCGCATGAGTCCAACATCAGACATACGGGCAACACTTATAGCTTTTGTTACATCCATGTCATCCCAATCATTTCCATTTTAGCTGTATTGCTTTTGTATTGTTAAAACAATAAGGATAAGTTCGTAACCCTATAATAGAAAGCTACCTCCCAAACTCGTGCGGTCTGACAGAAGCGGCTAATTTATCTAACACACCATTAATATATTTATGTCCATCTGAGCCGCCAAAGGTTTTTGCAAGCTCTACGCCCTCGTTAATTGCTACGCGATAAGGTATTGTTACATCAAATAATAGCTCATAAGATGACACTCTTAAAATTGCATGTTCAATAGGACTCAGCTCATTAATCTCGCGATCAATAAAAGTGGTGATTTCTGCATCTATAGCTGCTAAATTGTCAAAGACACCGCCTAGCAATTGTTTGAAGTAATCTTCATCAGCTTTAGTATAATCAGGGTCATCATGCATATCTAACAAAATTTGCTTGATATCACCCTCGTTCATCATGCGACGATAGATTGCTTTTAACACCAGCTCTCTTGATTTACGTCGACTTTTGCTAGATTTACGTTTTTTGGCAGCGCCAGCATTTACACTAATGTCGCTCATAATACACTAACCAAATTAGCCATTTCTATGGCGACTCTTGCCGCTTCAGCACCTTTCACTTCTACACGTGCTAATGCTTGCTCATCATTCTCTGTAGTCAGAATAGCATTAGCAATTGGAACCCCTGTATTCAACTGCACGTCCGATACGCCACGAGCAGACTCATTGGCAACGACCTCGAAGTGATAGGTTTCACCTCTAACAATTGCGCCAAGCGCAATCAATGCGTCATATTGCTCGCTTAAAGCCATTTCCTGAAGAATTAAAGGTGTTTCTAGTGCGCCTGCTACTGTTGCTAGCCGAATATTTTCTTCTGCAACGCCAAGCTTTAACAATTCTGCATGGCAGGACTTGAGTAAAGCTTCACCGATATTGCTGTTAAATCTTGATAAGACCACGCCTATCGTTTTACCAGCACCATCTAGATTAATTGCTATTTTGTCCAAAACATTCTCTCTATTTCGTAAAAAGCAATATTTTACGCTAATTAAGTCTCCCAATACGATGGCATTTATACAATCTAGCTAAATAATGACCAAGCTTTCTGCGCAGTACTCCAAATTCCATATGCAATCGGAATGATTACCGCTGCCCAGGCTAGTAACATAATGAAGGTGTGTTTTTCTGTTGTAGCGTTTGAGGATGATTTTGCCACGGCTTTCTCATGCCCAGCACTGCGTACAGCCTCAAGTTCTGCGTCTGTCATAAAGTCTTTATCATTCAATGGCTTAATTAGCATATTTGCAACAAACCCAATTACCATCATGCCCGCAAGCACTAGCATAATAGGTCCATATATCTTGTCGTATGGTACACCTGCTTCTAAGCGTGTATCGTGCATGTAATTGACAATTACAGGACCAACAATACCTGCTGTAGACCATGCAGTCAGTAGCCGACCATGAATAGCGCCGACAAACTGCGTACCAAATATGTCGGCTAAATAAGCAGGAATAGTCGCAAAACCGCCTCCATACATAGAGGAGATAATGCAAAAACTCGCTACGAATAAAGATAATGATTTAAAACCTGCCACATAGGCAGCGGAACAATATAAGAAAGCACCAAGTACAAAGAAAATATAATAGGTTCGCTTGCGACCAAGCTTATCAGATGATGAAGCCCATCCAATCCGTCCAAAAATATTGAATACGGATATCAATCCGACAAAACCTGCTCCTACCAGTGCTGCAGCCGCGGTCAAATCGTGATTACTACGAATCTCAGCAAACCCTAACTCGGGCTGACCAATTAAAGCACCACCAAATGTCTCTTGTAACATGGGAGATGCCGCGCCTAAAATACCAATGCATGCAGAGACATTCATGCATAGTACTAGCCATAAAAGCCAGAACTGTGGTGTTTTGTGTGCTTTATTAAGATGCACATGTTTATGAGCAATCATGGCATTTTTCTGTGTTTCTGGTGGTGTCCAGTTTTCCGGCTTCCAACCTGTAGCTGGCACGCGATATCCAAATGCGCCACTGACCATGAAAACAAAATAGATGATCCCTAGTACCACAAACGTTTGCCATACACCGACACCACCAGCCTCTGAAAAATGCGCCATCAATTTTGTCGCAATAGGTGAGCCAATCATTGCTCCACCGCCGAAGCCCATAATCGCCATGCCAGTAGCCATGCCACGGTGATCAGGAAACCATTTAATCAATGTGGATACAGGAGAAATATAGCCTAACCCCAAGCCTATACCGCCAATCACTCCGCTACCAAGCCACAATAGCCATAACTGATGGATGTAAATACCATAGGCTGAAATGAGTAAACCTCCTGCCCAGAGAATAGCAGAAACAAAACCTGTTTTCCTGGGTCCTTCACGCTCTAGCCACCCACCAAAAACAGCGGCAGAACAACCTAGCAATACAAAAAACAGAGTAAACATCCAGCCCAAATCAAATTGGGTCCAATTACAATCCGTCGCAAACAAAGCCTTGGCTGTTCCAGCCAGCTTATCTGTAAAAGTTGTAGCGCCAGCTGCACACGCAGCAAGCGGCGTGCCATTAGCGTCAACTAACGCATTACCTAGCGGCTTCCAAAATACGCTAAAACCGTAAGCCATCCCGATTGAGAGATGGATTGCAAGCGCCGCTGGCGGCACTAGCCAGCGATTAAAACCAGGGCCTGCAATTGTATTTTCTTTGTCTAAAAAACTTGCCATACTTCCTCCCAACGCTTTCTATTTTATGCTGAAGCTTTTGAACTAGATACATATTGTTACAAATTTCAGAAAATGGCAATTAACAATTTTTAATAATAAGAATAATTTTGTGACTCTGTCATAAATTTGAAATATTATGGTCACATAATGTGCGCGTATCATAGTTATATTGGAGCAAAATGCCTGCAAATATATTAGTTGTAGAAGACGAGCCTGCTATTCAAGAGTTGTTAGCACTTAACATCACGCAAGCAGGTCACACGCCACTTCGCGCTATTAGTGCCGAACATGCGCAAGAATTGCTGCGGAATACCATTCCTGATTTAATCTTGCTGGATTGGATGCTACCGAACATGAATGGTATTGACTTTGCACGTAAACTTAAATCTGACAGCTCTACCAAACAAATACCGATTATTATGCTTACGGCACGTGGGGACGAATTTGATAAGGTAAGAGGCCTTGAAGTAGGCGCGGATGACTATGTCACCAAGCCCTTTAGCCCTCGTGAATTAAATGCGCGCATCAAAGCCGTCTTACGCCGCAGAGCCCCTCAGATGACTGATGACCCTATCGAAATTCAGGGCTTGCACCTAGACCCTATCACTCACCGCGTGACAGGAAACAACACTATCGTTGATTTAGGCCCTACAGAATTTAGGTTGTTGCATTACTTTATGAGCAACCCTGAGCGTGTTCACTCAAGAGGCCAATTACTTGATAAAGTTTGGGGTGATCGTGTTTTTGTTGAAGACCGTACTGTAGACGTTCATATTCGTCGATTAAGAAATGCATTATCTGCATCAGGCCATCAAGACTTAATTCAAACTGTACGCGGCGCTGGCTATCGACTTTCAGCATTAACCAATTAATATTCATCTGGCTTTATTCCTGCGCACAAAAGCTACTATAATAAGCGCACACGATAAGAATTAGCGAATATGCAAGATATTCGATGGAAAACATTATGGATAGGCATCAGCCTACTGGCAATCACCGTTGTTGTCTGGTTGGCAAGTAGCTTAGTTAATGCGTTAGCGTTTCTATGCTTGGCGCTGGCCTTGTACATTACTAGCCACATCTATTGGATATACAAACTTCAGCGCTGGCTAAAAACACCTAATCTAAATGAAATCCCAGAGGGAAGAGGCATTTGGGAAAGCGTTTTCTCTGCATTATTCCAACATCAACGCAAAAATATTAGGACTGAAGCTGAGTTAGTTGCTGCCTTAGAAGGCTTCAAACGAGCGACCAATGCTCTACCTGATGGTATAGCGGTATTGAATCACCGAAACGAAATTGAATGGTGCAACCCACCCGCAGAACATTTACTTGGACTAGACATAGCAACAGATACCAACCAACCCATCCAAAACCTTGTCCGTTATGCTGAATTCATTAATTACTTACATAGCAAAGATTATCGGGAACCAATCACCGTCAAATCTAACCGTAATGCTGAAACAACGTTACAAATTCAGCTTATTGTTTTTGGTACCGCACAAAAACTACTTATCTGCCGCGACATTTCTGCACAAGAAAAAATAGATACCATGCGGCGAGACTTCATTGCTAATGTCTCACATGAGTTGCGAACACCTCTTACCGTAGTAGGCGGTTTTTTAGAAACATTAACTGATACAGAAGGTGCCGTAGCAGAAGGCACGAAGAATTATTTTGATATGATGATCTCTCAAACAAGCCGAATGCGCCTAATAATTGAGGACTTATTAACACTATCACGTATTGAGAGTAATTATGAAGTACCTGCCACAACCATTATTCAAATGCCAGCTTTACTGGATATGATTCAAAATGATGCAAAAGCTTTAAGTAACGGTAAGCACGCTATCAAACTTCAAGTAGATAAATCGCTAAATCTTAAAGGAAGCCGAGAAGAGCTGATGAGTGCATTCACAAATCTAGTGAGTAATGCTATTCGTTACACACCGGAAGGCGGAGAGATCATCATCAGTTGGCAACTTAAAAATAAACAAGCTGTTTTTAGTGTAAAAGACTCTGGCATAGGCATTGAAGAGCAACATATACCCAGACTAACAGAACGTTTTTATCGCGTTGATAATAGTCGAAGTCGAGAAACTGGCGGCACTGGTCTTGGGTTAGCTATTGTTAAGCATATCCTTAATCGTCATCGTGCAAAATTGGAAGTTGACAGCAAAATTGGTAAAGGCAGCACATTTAGCATTTTATTTCCCCAATCCAGAACAATCCTCAATGAAACAATAGAGGCTGCATGATAAAAAGCACTGCACTAATAATCAGCATGCTGCTGCTGACAGCCTGTGCAAACAATCCACTTTACAGTAAAAACAGAATACCTGAACGCGCAGACCGAAGTAGCATCAATCAATTTGCCAAAACGGACTTCGATCGTATGGCTGACATGGAATATAGCAATAATGTCTACAGCTTGCGCACGCTTATGATAAAGCTTTACAAGCGCAACCCCAGAGAGTTAGCCAAAAGCACCACAGATTCAGCAGAAAAAATGACGGAATGGGTTTTTGAAGGTGGTCATCAGCATCACTGGCGCTTTGATGAGATTAACCGTAAGCAAGACACAGAGGCAATCTTCCTTGCATTTGATGAGACATTCCAAGGTGACCGCGTACTGGCATTCATCGTAGGGTTACAAACCATGCTGGCTAAAGCGCACGACAATAAAACGGAATTCTATCTTACAGACAACTTGGACCCACAGCGCATTTACAACGTTGCACGCAACTTTGAAATCGCTGCTTGGAAACTTGCTAACAGCGTCGATGCAAAAGGCAATTTATATTTATTATCAAATGAAATTAATGAAAGAGAACGCAATTTAAGTTTTGAGAGAGAGTTTGGCAAAATAATAGGCAGAACAGATTTCTATGCGACTGCACTGGCTGAAAAGTCACAGCGATTTATTTCTCGTGTTGCACAAAGTCTGGCGACTGCAGTTTTCTTACCATTTTAATTTAATTATTGTTTTGTTTTAACTGGTGTAGAAATCAGTAAACTAGCGACTGTTTGGCCTTTTTGCTGGATAGTGTTTGTCTGCTGCTTTATGCTGTTCTCAGAATCTAACCTGGGCTCTGAAACAACAGCGTGAATCATCACGGCAATAAGCGCAGCAAGCATAAATGGAAATTGCGTTGATGAGTTACCCATTTCATTCTCCTTTCTAAAGAGTCACATATTTACGATTTATACACTGCATAAGCTATGCCAAAATTTGATGCGGACTGCACACCTCTCCGCTATCGACCAGAAATTAGTCCGAATGGGCTAATGAAATATAAACTCTTAATCAATAGGTAGTCATCTCACCGCAATTTACACGCAATAAGTCAGTGCAAATGAACAGAAACAGTGCAGCCTAAAATCAAGCTGGCACTATATCGGACTAATGTGAACTTCTTAAGAAAAAATGATGAAGCTTTTATGGCTAATGTAATTAATTTTTATGATTAGCCTTAGGCTGTTTGAAAGCAATTGCATGTTCCTTCTGAGAGGTTGCAATACGGCTTTTAGGATAGCTTTTAGCAACTTGATGTAATGCATTATTAGGTCCATAAGCAATAGGACCAAAAAACACATCATGAACTGTAACGCTGAGAAATCCAGCAATAAAAAATGCAAAAATAATGGAAGAGCTATTCACAGACTAAAACTTTTATCACCACTAAAAAATCAGGCGCCACTTTACCATTTCTATTAGATATTTCCACTATTTTTAACAATTATTAATATCAAAGTTAAGCAGCGTTCTTGAAGTATTATTTTCATAAAGTTTTAAGACATCAATGTTGCAACACAGATTAGTATTGATTAAGATGCAATCAACAACTTTGATTGATTACTTCTAACATGTTGAGCCAAATTTCCAGAACCATGGGCTGGCCGTTTACCTTGGTTTACCTCGCATTGATTGTCAGCGCCCTCTACTTCACCTTTGTTAGCGCTCCCAAAGCACTTAACTCAAATGATTGGCCTTATGTGCAAGGTAAAGTCATGCATAGTGAGTTAATAGAAAGAAAAAGATCGAATAAAAATAGTGACATTATCAGCGTATATTCTGCAAGATTACAATTTCAATATGCTATAGCGGATAAAACATACACAGGAGTTCAAATTAAATGGGCCGACCGCAATAGAGACAAGATACTAGCCTTAATTGAGAAAGATCACCCTACAGGTAGTAGCGTCACTGTTTATTACAACCCGCAAAAGCCCAATGAAGCTGTATTGCAGCAAGGACTAAGTGTTGGTCATATCCTGACTGGTTTATTTTTATTAATTAGCATTTGCGCGATGGCTTTCGCGTTATACAGTAATGCAAAAAAACGCCGTTTAAAGCTATAAACTATAAGCCCTTGACTCCGGTGTTTGATTAAAGCATATAGACAAGAAAAAGCCGCAAATGCGGCTTTTTTTCTGCATGCGTTATCGCTATGCTAAACCCACCTCAACTAAATTATCACTAAAACTCGCCGAGTGACCCATATCGCCAAACTCAGCCAAACTGATTGAATTGACGGTACCTTTATTTAGCTGACGCCAGTATCCTAACGAAGCAACCACAATCCCTGCATTTACATCTTCCGTAATAATAGCTTTACCTTCGAATGCACCACGATCGTTAAACACTTTTACCGTGTCACCATCTTTCACATTGCGTGCATTAGCATCCAGCGCATTAATCATGACAAACTGCTCTCCTTGCGTCCTTTGCTGGCTATCCATATTGGCATAGCATGAGTTCAAGAATGCATGGCTCTTGGGTGAAATAATACTGAGAGGATATTTAGCAGCCAAAGCTGGATTGGTATCTGGCGATTCACGAGATTTCACGTAGTCTGGCAATGGATCAATATCTTCCCCTGGCTGAAAACCTTCATACATTTGACGGAACGGTCCTGCGACAAAGTTTTTTGCACCATCTACTTTAAAGTGGCATTTGCCTGTTGGTGTTGGAAAATTACCTTCTGCGTGACGCGCACGCACATCTTTATCGCCAAAATCTTTTAGTCTTGCATAACCATGCTTACGCATATACTCCAAATCAATGCCCTCACAAGTCGGTGCGCTCCAGTCTACATAGTTTTCCAAGCACTCACTGTCGCTCCATTTAAAGTTATCTTCTTCATACCCCATCAATTTGGCAAGCCGCCTGAATATTTCCTGATTTGGTAGAGCCTCACCAGGTGGTTCAATACATTTTTCATTGTAAGTGAGATACAAATGACCCCATGACAGCACCATATCTTCCAGTTCTGCCCCCATGGCTGCCGGTAACACAATATCGGCATAGGCTGCAGTATCGGAAATGAAGTGATCAGCAACAATTGTAAATAAATCTTCCCGCTCTAATCCTTTTGCAATTTTATCCGTCTCAGGAGCTTGTGTAAGTGGATTGGTATTCCACACCATGACTGATTTAATTGGTGTTTTTAGATTGAGCTCGCCTAATAATGCGCGGCCAAATTGTAGATTGTTTACTACCTGCGTACCTTCAGGAATCAAATCTGGACGACAAATCACATCAAATTTATAAGGATGCTCCCATACCGGAAATTGCAACGCCCCACCACCTACATGACGCCACGCCCCAATGAGTGCTGGTAGGCAAGTCACTGCACGGATAGCTTGGCTACCACCGTAATTACGCTCCAGCGCAACACCTAAACGGATTGCAGCAGGTGCGGTTGTGGCATATTCACGTGCAAATTGACGGATGTCATCTGCTGGCACACCTGTTATTTTTTCTGCCCACTCTGGTGTACGTGTCTTTGCACGGGCCGCTAAATCAGCATAACCCTCAGTATATTGGTCAATATAGTCTTGATCTTGCAGACCTTCTTCAATAATCACATGCATCATCGCCATTGCTAATGCGCCATCAGTACCAGGTTTTGGTGCAATATGCCAGTCGGCTTCTTTTGCTGTTTTTGAAGCGTATGCGTCTACAACCACCACCTTAGCACCACGTTTTTGCGCTTCATGCACAATATGCCAGTGGTGTAGATTGGTACTTACAGAATTACAAGCCCAAATCACAATGTAGTTAGCGTGAGCAAAGCTTTCTGGATCCACGCCCGCAGTAGGCCCCACTGTTAATAGCCAAGCTGTACATGATCCTTCGCCGCAGAAAGTGCGTTCCGTAACTGTTGCCCCCATGCGATTAAAGAACGCATCTCCACCATTTAAGCCATGCACCAAACCTTGGTTACCTAAATAGCTGTTCGGCATAATAGCTTGAGGGCCATCCTCGGCGATGATTTTTTTCCACTTGGTTGTAATGGTGTTGAGCGCTTCATCCCAACTGATTCTTTCAAATTGCTTACTGCCTTTGGGACCAGTGCGTTTCATTGGATAGAGCAGACGATCAGGATGATAATGTCTTTTTTCGTAGTCTTTTAGCTTTACGCATAAGCCGCCACGCGTCATTGGATGATTGGGGTTACCTGTTACCTTTAGGAGCTTTCCATCTTTAACATGGTATTCCATGCTACATGTATCTGGGCAATCATGTGGGCAACCACCATGATAGGTTTTAACATCTAAATCGACAGGCTTGTTCATAGACTACATCTCCCTTTATCAAATGTATAAATATTCTTATTTTTAATCATTACCAGTTACTATATACCCACCTGTATACAGATGCAATTATTTTCCTAAACATTCATTCACGATTAGAATGCCATGATGGAAAAATCGCTACCATTATTAAACAATTTAAGCCCCAGACAATTTTTAGCTGAATACTGGCAAAAGAAACCGCTTCTGATTCGGCAAGCAATCCCAAATTTCAAAGGGTTATTAACACCTAATGAACTCGCAGGGCTGGCATGCGAAGAAGATGCACAGTCTAGAATTGTGAAACTTGAAACTAATCAATGGTTATTAGAACATGGTCCTTTTAATGAAGCAGCTTTTTCTTCACTGCCGAAAACAAACTGGTCACTGCTGGTACAAAGCGTTAACCATCACATACCAGAAGCAAATGATTTATTGAGTCAATTCAACTTTATTCCACATGTGCGACTAGACGACTTAATGGTGAGTTACGCACCGACTGGCGGCTCTGTTGGTGCGCACGTAGATGCATATGATGTATTTTTATTGCAAGGCAGCGGCAAAAGACGCTGGAAAATCAATACGCAGCCTGATTTGACCTTAATAGATAATGCACCGCTAGCGATTCTGAAGCATTTTGAAGCAGAACAAGAATGGGTGCTGGAACCAGGAGATATGCTCTATTTACCACCCAATGTTGCACATCATGGCATTGCCGAAGATGATGCATGCATGACTTACTCAATTGGTTTTCGGTCGCCGAAAGCAGAAGAACTTACACATGCATTTCTTGAGTATCTGCAAGATACGATCAAGGTTACTGGAATCTATGAAGACCCAGATTTAATGCCACAAATACATCCAGCTGAAATAAGTGAATCAATGGTTAAGAAAGTAGAAACCATACTAAGCGAAACAAGCTGGGATACTAATGCAGTTGCTGACTTTTTGGGTCGCTACATGAGCGAGCCTAAACCTGATATTATTTTTGAGACACAAACACCTATTACAGTCGACGGTTTGAGCAACCTATTACTAGCATCAGTATTACAGCTTAACTTACAGTCGCGAATGCTATTTATTAAAGATCATTTCTATATCAATGGTGAACCTTTAAACGTTGCACCTAACATAGTAAACTGTATGCGAAAACTTGCAGACACAAGAAAACTAGATGTTAGCGCATTGAATTTGCAATTGCGTCAACAAATAGCAGCAACCTTACAGGATGCGTACAGTGCTGGGTATGTGCAGTTTATACATGACGATTTGTAATAACACTACTGACGATTATGGATATGAGTGAAACCGAGTTACAACAAGACACTATTATCGTTGGCGAGCATGAATATTCGCTTGCTCTAGATATTGTGATTGCACAAGCAAAGCAACAACTGCTTATTTTTGATCAAGATTTCTCAATAGGTGACTACAGTAGTATCAAGCGCTATGAGCGGGTACATGACTTTCTAAGCAAAGATAACACGTCCAGATTGACCATCATCCTGCATGACACAACGCACTTCACAACACAATGTCCACGACTACTCAATTTGTTGCTCACATTTGGGCATAAAATGACCGTTTATGAAACGAATGACCACGCAAAAATAGCCAAAGACTGTTTTGTACTAGCGGACGATACAAGCTATATTAGACGCTTCCATATCGATCAGTCGCGCTTTAAGTTCATGCTCGATGATAAAGAAACAACAGCTAGTTTAAAAAACCGTTTTGAAGAGTTGCTACAAGAAACGACTCATCCAGTATCTGCAACAAAACTTGGCCTGTAGTAATGCGAATGAAAGCTTTATATTCAAACACACTCATCTTCGCACTTTTTATTATCATATGCAGCCTGCTGAGCCCTCACATACAAGCAGAAACAGAACTCAAAATCATCACTTTGCAACACCGTTTTGCTGATGATCTGCTACCAACGATAACGCCAATGGTTGGTGAAGATGGTACAGCTACAGGACTACGCAACCAATTAATTCTACGCGCCTCACCAGATCGCATTCGTGAAATTGAAATGATTGTTAAGCAATTAGATACAGCAAGAGAAAACCGTAGAATTACAGTTAATCGAAATAGCAATCTAAACAACCAAACCAGTCGGATAGAGGCAACGGGTAATGTGAAAATTGGGGACGTTACCATAAGTAATAGCAGGCGAGTGAAACCCAATAGCGGTAACATCTATGCAGAAGAAACGTCAAGAAAAACACAACAATCTAGTAGCCAATTCTTGAATGTGCTGGATGGCGAACGTGCATTTATTCGTGTAGGACAATTTGTACCATTCACACAAGAGTGGTTGACTATCACCAGCCGTTTCGCCCAAGTTGAGCGCATCACTGATTGGCAAGAAATAAGTACTGGTTTTGCTGTTAGGCCACGTAGCTTAGGTGACCAAGTTGAGCTGGAGATTACACCACGCATTTCCAGACTTGACGCACAAGGTTATATTGACTTTGAGGAACTCACCACTTTAGTACGCGTGCAGTTAGGTGAATGGGTAGACATAGGTGGCACGATGCAAAATCATGATGAAGTAAGTCGCAAGATTTTAGGAATTAGCAACAGCAAGTCAAACATACAAAGTGGACTGATGATAAAGGTTGATTAAGCTGGTTAGAACACTTCTATTACAAAATGGTCACAATTCCTCACAAATTTATATCAAAGATACTGATAAAATCTCAATTTGTATAATGTAGGTTTCGCACTCTCAATCATGAAATATTTATTTAATACGTTTTTAATCCTTCTTTTGACTATTTTTTTTACCGCTTGTAGCGAACAAACTATCGAAGAAACATCAGCCGCTGAAAAAGACCTTATCGATGCAGTAGAAGCAAATGCAGAAATAGCACCCTCTAAAGCTATGCAAGAAATGAAACTGGAAGTTGAAGAAACTGCTGATGAGATGACTGAGGAAATATCGTTAGTAGCACCTGACGAAGCGGTAATAAGTGAGTAATTTTTTGCTCTGCTAGCTATTTCCTATCAACACCAGCACCGTCTTTAAAGTGATTCAAATCTAAAGACAATCACGCCATGAAAACCCTTCATTCTGTGTAGCGATTCCTATCCAGTCTGGCTCACAGTTTAATGCACCACTTAATGCTTTTTTTGCGAGTGCCTGCGTATTGTTCTTTGCACTCAGATGTGCCGCAATAATATGTTTTAATTGGCTTGTATCAAGCCTTGATAATAGTTTTGCAGCACTCTCATTGTCCAAATGGCCCAAGTCGCCGCCTACACGTTTTTTCAAAGCATAGCTGTAAGGACCATTCTCTAACATGGTCAAGTCATGGTTACATTCCAACACCAACGCATTACAGCCACTCAACATGAATTCAATGTGTGGCGTTGTTGCACCTACATCAGTCAACACCCCCAACTTATGCAGTCCGTTACTGAAGACAAACTGTGTTGGCTCTCGCGCATCATGTGGTACTGGAAAAGGAGTAATTTCTATGTCATTGATAGCAAATGTTGTATGACTATCTACCACATTGACTTTTACATTCGACGCTCTAGTCATGTATCGCTCTGTCATGACACGGGTACCATGCGAGAGCCAAACAGGGATATTGAGTTTTTCTGCTAATTTAAACGCACCTTTGGCATGATCATCATGCTCATGTGTAACTAGAATACCCGTTAACTTTTCAGCTAACAAACCAAGCCGCGCTAGCCTAGCATGGGTTTCCTTTACACTAAAACCACAATCCAATAGCAAGCATGTTGATGCTTGCTCTATGACCATACAGTTTCCTGAACTACCACTACCCAATGAAGCAAAGCGCATCGCGGCAGTTACTTCAATTGGTTATACAGTAGAGAAATAATCCGATTTGCTGTTGTTGACGGGTTAGGATTACCTTCACTATCAACTATATTTACTTTTGTACCGCTGTCGATTTCAGAAACATGGATATTATATTTCTTAGAAGGATCTGTGGTTTCGTCTTTACCTTTCCAAAACTTCAGCTTATCCAAGACAGTGTCCTCTTCTTTTGGCTTGGATTTATTTTCTATCTCTTCTTCATCATCTCGCCAAAATGCCAAGGTATCAAGCAGACCTTTTTTCTCCTTAGGACCAGTATCGATTTCAACATCCGCATAACGGACATAAAACATGCCTTTTGAACGGTCTTTGTCTTCAACCACAAAGCCAACTCTGTCCAGCGCCAAACCTACACGACGCCAACCACGTGCGTAATTGTCTTTTAGCTTCAACGTTACACTTTGATCTGCTTCTTTAACAACTTCAGCACGTACCTCTTTGACTGGATTATTGGTAATTTGTCTTGCTTGATCATCAGCAACACCCAGTTTAACCATCAAGCGACGTAAAAGCTCTTTATCTAAATCTTCTTCGAACTGATCTAGTTTCACGTCCTTTTTATTGTCCGCATCCACGCGATAACCAAGGTCAATTTCACCCAACTGCGTTTGAACTTTTTGTTTACCATCATCAGGCGCACCAGGTACTGTACGATGCGTCATATAGATTTCTGTTGTGCCTTTTTCTTCACCACGTTCTAAGCGTGTTCGGAATTTACGCCTATCGGCAAGGCCTGATAGATTGTCTAGCCATTTATCAAAACGTTCACCATATCCTCTAGTATCTTCTTCTACTTTAATATTGTCTGCACGCACCCACTCAGTTTCCATCACACCTGTCTCAGCATTTTCCACCCGTACAGCAAAGCCTTGATCTAACCAAAACTCACGCACGACAGGCCATACTTTTTCAGCAGGCGCATTAACAACTAGCCAGCGCTGTGCACCTGCCTTTTCCATACGCACACCATCAGGATTCTTTAATACTTGCTCCACGCCAGGCTCTTGGCCCTCTTGCTGCTGACTGTATTCTGAGTAGCTAGTTGCACCGCCAGGCACATTATAAGCATCGCTGGAATTTGCAGAGGTAAGATCAGGTGGCACTTCAAGTGGTCGAGCACTTCCACCACCTTTTTTATAATCTGAGGTGTTATCCATAAACGGGATTGAAAAACCACATGCACTTAATAAAAAGGTTAATAAACCAAGCCCTGCAATCTTCTTTAAATCAATTTTCTTCATGTATTTCATCATCTTTAGTTAATTCCTGCTGCTTTCATTGCTAGACGTAAATCGTCATGGTATTGGGCTGAACAGTTAACAAGAGGCAAACGAATACCTGACTTGATTAAACCCATTTCTTGTAATACCCACTTCACTGGGATAGGATTTGCTTCAACAAAGAGCTTTTGGTGCAAACCAAATAATCTTGCGTTTATTTTACACGCTTCTGCCACTTGACCTGATCGAGCAGCAATGCACATATCATGCATTAATTTTGGTGCAATATTCGCTGTGACAGAAATAACACCGTGTCCGCCTAACAGCATCAACGCCATACCCGTCGCATCATCACCACTGTATATAGCAAAATCCTCGGGAGCTCTTAGTAATAAGTCAGTGCCACGCTCTATACTACCTGTTGCATCTTTAAGCCCAACAATATTGTCGATCTGCGCTAATCTAAGCGCTGTATCATTACTTAAGTCACAACCAGTACGTCCAGGTACATTGTATAAAATCTGTGGAATGTCTACAGCCTGCGCAACCGCAGCAAAATGCTGATACAAACCTTCTTGCGTAGGCTTGTTGTAATATGGTGCAACCAGTAGACATGCATCAGCCCCAAGCGCTTTAGCTTTCTCAGTTAACTCAATTGCTTCCTTGGTCGAGTTAGCGCCTGTACCAGCAATCACAGGTATGCGCCCAGCGGTATGATTAACTGCAGTTTCTATCAATAGATGATGTTCATCAAAATCAACAGTTGGTGCCTCGCCAGACGTACCAACGATCACAATACCATCTGTACCAGCACTAACATGGAAATCGATTAGCTTGCATAGCGCCTCTAGATCTAAACGACCATCTTCGAACATGGGTGTGACAATCGCCACCATACTGCCTTGCAACATATTAAAGCCTACTTATTTTAAACAACGCACATTTTAACTTAAACTACACCGATATATCTAAAAAGCCTTAGCAATCCAATTAAAATATCTTCTATATTCCAATACACTATTAAAATATAATCACATATTCTTTGTCAGCATATATAAACTTATATATATTTTCACTTTTCTAAAGCTTGATGTAAGACAAACATTGGTTATTTTCATCACATGACATTGATTATGCCATGCTAAGCGAATACGAAACACGTTATAATTATGTGATTGATATTCAAACGATAATAGGCAGTCCAACGTTTACAAAGCGACAACATGGATTACAAAAGTTATTTCATCATTCTAATCGGCACGGTTTTAGTTAACAATATTGTGCTCGTTAAAATTCTTGGGCTATGCCCATTTATGGGAGTTTCAAAAAAACTTGAAGCTTCTATTGGCATGGCCGCTGCGACTGCATTTGTGTTAACTGTTGGCTCTATGTCTAGCTGGGTAATTGATCATTATTTGCTTCAAGCATACGATTTACAGTATCTACGCACTTTATCTTTTATTGTTGTCATCGCTAGCGTGGTCCAGTTTACACAAATGGTGATGGAAAAAAGCTTTCCTGTGTTGTATCAAATGCTCGGGATATTTTTACCGCTGATTACCAGTAACTGTGCTGTATTGGGTATTCCACTACTTAATGCGCAAACAGACAATGGCTTCATCGAGTCTGCTCTATTTGGTTTAGGAGGCGCGGCAGGATTTTCTATGGTTCTGATTTTATTTGCTTCATTACGTGAGCGTCTCGAAGCAGCAGATGTACCTTCACCCTTTAAGGGTTCCGCTATCGCGATGGTAACGGCCGCTTTAATGAGTTTGGCTTTTATGGGCTTTGCTGGCCTAGATAAATATTAGCCATATTCAACGCTATTAAAAAGAATAGTCTATTAATATGTTAACTGCTTTATACATCATGCTTGGCCTGGCGCTTTTACTAGGCGCTGCGCTTGGATATGCTGCACTCAAGTTCAAAGTTGAAGGTGATCCGCTCATTGAGCGCATTGATGCTATTTTGCCGCAGACTCAATGTGGTCAATGTGGCTATCCAGGCTGCAAACCATACGCTACAGCTATCGCAAATGGTGAGGCAGATATTAACCAATGCCCTCCTGGTGGTGACGAAGGTGTTCGTGCGCTTGCGGATTTACTAGGTGTTGAGTACAAACCGTTAAATGAAGAGCATGGTCAAACGAAACCAAAGGCTGTTGCTTTTATCGAGGAAGATTTATGTATTGGATGTACATTATGCATCCAAGCGTGTCCTGTTGACGCTATTTTAGGTGCTGCTAAACATATGCATACCGTAGTTGCCAGTGAATGTACCGGTTGCGAACTATGCGTAGCACCTTGTCCTGTTGACTGCATTACGATGGAACCAATTGAAGAAACCCCAGACAACTGGAAGTGGAAATATCCAACCATTCCAATTAAACCCGTTATAAATTTAAAATGAGTGCGCCTATTAACATTGCCAGTCTATTTAGGAAAACAAAAGATATTTTTAGTTTTCACGGTGGCGTACATCCTCCAGAAAATAAAGCACAATCCACTTGTTTACCTATTGGGTCACTAGAATTACCAGAAAAGCTCGTGCTACCTTTACGTCAGCACATTGGCACAATTCCTAAAGTCAAAGTAGCCGTTGGAGACCATGTGTTAAAAGGTCAATTGATTGCAGAAGCCGAAGGAAGTGTATCTGCAGCAATTCATGCACCAACATCTGGTGCAATCAAATCCATTGATAACGCTATTATCCCGCACCCGTCAGGCTTACCAGATCAATGCGTGACCATTATCCCTGATGGGAAAGACACTTGGATAGAGCGTTCTAGGCAAGACTGGAGAAACGGCGACGTTAATACATTGATAGCCAGCCTACGTCTATCAGGTATTGTCGGCTTGGGTGGCGCTACATTCCCTACGCAAGTCAAATTGCGCAAAAACGGTAAATCAGAAATCCAGACTTTGGTCATCAATGCCGCAGAATGCGAGCCATATATCACTTGTGATGATATGTTGATGCGTGAGCGAAACGAACAAATCGTTCTGGGCATACAAGTTGCCCAACGACTATTGGGTGCAGCTAATGTTATCGTTGGCATTGAGGACAATAAACCAGAAGCAATCGAAGCAATGAGGTTGGCTACTGCAAATACTGATATTCAAATTAAAGTCGTCCCGACTCTATACCCCAGTGGAGATGGAAGACGACTAATTCAATTGGTATTAGGTAAGGAAGTTCCCCATGATAAGCGCGCAACTCAAGTAGGCATTCAAGTATTTAATGTTGCAACAGTTGTCGCGCTCTATCGCTATTTTGAATTTGGCGAGCCATCTTTGAGCCGAATCGTTTCAATGACTGGCAATGTAGCGCAGCCACAAAACTTTGAAGTTCTGTTTGGTACACCGCTAATGCATTTAGTCAACGCAGCAGGCGGTGCTAAGCCAGATACGACCCACTACATTATGGGTGGTCCAATGATGGGCTTTAATCTACCAAGCACAGACGTACCTATCACTAAGGCTGCGAACTGTATTATCGCTGCGTCGCCTACCCTATTTGCACCGCAGCCACCTGCAATGCCATGTATTCGTTGTGCGCGTTGTGCTGGTGCATGCCCAGTAAGCTTGCAACCGCAGGAACTATATTGGTTTGCGAAAGCTGATAATTTTGAAAAAGCACAGGATTACAATTTATTCGATTGTATTGAATGCGGCGCATGCTCCTACGTGTGCCCGAGTAATATCCCGTTAGTTCAATATTATCGGTACGCAAAAAGTGAAATCATTGCGCTAGATAAAGCAAAAGAAGCAGCCAACCTTGCGCGCGAACGCAATGAATTTAGACTCGCGCGTATTGAGCGCGAAAAAGAAGAACGCGCGGCTAAACATGCTGCTCGAGCACAAGGTGCAAAAACTGCCAAGGGCGAAGAAAACAAAACAGCACCGACAACAGATAAGCAAGCCGCAATTGCAGCAGCCATTGAACGGGCAAAAGCGCAAAAGGCAGCTGGTAACAATCCACCAAAAAATACGACGGACATTAGTGATCGCACAAAAGCAGAAATTGAGGCGATAGAAAAACGCAGAGCCAAGGCAGGTATCACTGATGACATGCCGCGAACAATAGATGCTGACAAACAAGCCAAAATTGATGCTGCGATAGCACGCGCAAAAGCACAAAAAGCCGCTGCCTCTAAGGATGATACGACAACCACTGCTTCAACGACCAAGCAACCCGTTGCGGATGCAGAAAAACAGGCAAAAATTGATGCTGCAATTAAACGGGCTAAAACATTAAAAGCTGCCACAGCAAAACCACCAACTAGTGATGTTAATAATAAGCCTGTTGCAGACGCAGAAAAACAAGCTAAAATCGATGCCGCTATTGCACGTGCGAAAGCACAAAAAGAGGCAGCATTAAAAGCCAAAGATAAACAAGTCAAAGAAGATTAAATAAGGATACTTTTGGACCGCTCACCCTACATCGCTAATGCCCCATCAGTAAGCAATATAATGCTGAAAGTGCTTATTGCACTTGTCCCTGGCATTATTGTTTATGCCTGGCAGTTCGGTGGCGGCGTGATAATAACTATCACACTGGCTACAATTACCGCCTTAGTCACAGAAGCATTGATGCTTAAACTCCGCCGTCGGCCAATAAAACCCTTTTTGACAGATTACAGTGCGATAATCACTGCTTGGTTACTTGCACTGGCTATCCCGCCACTTGCACCCTGGTGGTTAATTGTCGTCGGTACTGCATTTGCTATTATCATCGCCAAGCAACTGTATGGCGGATTAGGTTATAACCCGTTTAATCCAGCAATGGTTGGTTACGCAGTACTACTGATTTCCTTTCCTGCTTTAATGACAAAATGGCCTGCAGCACTAAGCTTAGCGGAGGCCAAACTCAGTTTTTCGGCGCAATTAGACTACATTTTCAACCAAACCTTGCCTGCCAGTATCACCTTAGATGCGATTACTTCAGCTACCCCCTTAGACTATTTAAAGACACAGCTGAAATTACAACAAAGCATGAGCACCATTCAATCGGCACCGATTTTTGGCGCTTTGGGCGCAAAGGGTAGTGAGTATGTCAGCTTAGCTTACTTATTGGGCGGCTTATATTTATGGCAACAAAGAATCATTACCTGGCATTTACCAATAGCTTTTCTTAGTACAATCGCCGTAATTTCTGGAATATTCTGGGTTATCGAACCATCACAATTTGCCAACCCTGTTTTTCACTTATTCAGCGGCGCAACACTATTGGCTGCGTTTTTTATCATTACTGATCCGGTCAGTGGTCCAACCACGCCAAAAGGGAAAGTCTACTTTGCCGCTGGCGTTGGTATTATTACCTACCTGATTCGCGCTTATGGTGGCTACCCAGATGGGATTGCTTTTGCTGTGATTTTTATGAACATTTGCGCGCCTTTAATTGACGCCTACACGCAACCACGTGTTTTTGGACATCAAGAATAATATGCCAGAAACCATTTTTAAACATACCACAAAGACAGCAGCCACACTGGTGGCTTTTGCTTTTACATTCACTTTATTAATGACGGTTGTATATCAAGTGACTAAAGACCCGATTGCGAAAAGTGAAGCAGAGGTAAGAATAAACTTATTTCATCAAGTGATTGCTGATGATCGATATGATAATGATGTATTAAATGACACCATTAACATCCCACCTAATAGCTTATTGGGCAATAAACAAGCGTCTGTCGTGCATATTGCTCGAAAAAATGGTGATCCAGTAGCCTTCATACTGGAAGCGGTTGCGCATGATGGCTACAGTGGTGACATTAAACTGTTAGTTGCAATTAATTTAGATGGTACGATCTCCGGGGTGCGTGTTATCAAACATGCGGAAACACCTGGTCTGGGGGATTATATTGATATTGTAAAATCAAACTGGATTAAACTATTTGATGGAGAATCACTCTCAAAAACAAGCAGTGCGAATTGGGCAGTAAAAAAAGATGGTGGTCATTTTGACTATATGGCAGGTGCCACTATTACGCCTCGCGCAGTGATTAGTGCAGTGCATAAAGCGTTACAATATTTTGAAGAGAACAAGTCTAGACTTCTTAATGCTAGTGCAGATAGTAAAATACAGCAAAAGACCTCACTTAACGAGGAAAACCAAATATGAGCCAATTTAAAGAAATTACCGTAAACGGTTTATGGAAGCAGAACCCTGGTGTGGTTCAGCTACTGGGATTATGCCCGACCCTTGCCGTCACAACGACAGTCGTGAATGGAGTGAGTCTAGGTCTAGCTACCGCGCTTGTGATGGCTGCATCTAATGGAGCGGTTTCTCCAGTAAGACGTTTTGTTCCTAATGAAATTCGCTTGCCAGTATTCATCCTAGTTATTGCAGCATTAGTGACTGTGATTGATTTACTGATTCATGCTTTTGCAGCGCCACTACATAAAGTGCTCGGTATCTTTGTGCCGCTGATAGTTGTCAATTGTATCGTCCTTGGTCGTGTTGATGCATTCGCGGCCAAAAACCCACCTGCGCCTGCCATATGGGATGGCTTTATAATGGGTATTGGTCTCACGCTTGTATTAGGACTGCTTGGCGGCATGCGCGAATTACTTGGCAAAGGCACCCTATTTTCTGGGTTGGATTTGGCGCTTGGTGAAAACTTCAAGAGTGTAGTGTTAACACTCATTCCTGATTACCAAGGTTTCTTACTTGCCGCGCTGCCGCCAGGGGCTTTTTTAGGATTAGGCTTTCTGATTGCAGCACACAATTGGCTAGAACAACGCAAAGTCAGTAAAAAACCAATGCCGTCAGCATCTGGCACATTAAAACCCGCGCATTAAGCTTAACCGTTTGCGATGAACGCTGAAAAACGATTCAATATATTTCAACGCCTACGCAATTCAATACCAGAGCCGACAACAGAACTTGAACATAACTCAACGTTTGAGTTGTTGATTGCAGTTATCTTATCGGCGCAAGCAACAGACAAAGGTGTGAACATTGCAACAAGAAAGCTATATGCCGTAGCCAATACACCTCAGGCAATTCTGGACTTAGGCGTTGAAGGCTTGGAAGATTACATCAAGACCATTGGGCTCTATCATGCAAAGGCAAAAAATGTCATTGGCTGCTGCAAAATGTTATTGGAAAAACACCAAGGTAAAGTACCAGATACACGTGAAGCGCTAGAGGCTCTGCCTGGCGTAGGCCGCAAAACAGCCAACGTTATCTTAAATACTGCGTTTGGCCAACCTACCATCGCTGTCGATACGCATTTATTCAGGTTAGGCAATCGCACCAAACTCGCTACTGGTAAAAATGTACTCGAGGTCGAAAAAAAATATCTTAAAACGATTCCAAAAGAATTTCTAAAAGATGCACATCACCTACTCATTTTGCATGGGCGCTATACATGTACAGCACGTAACCCAAAATGTGGAGAATGCTGTATCGTAGATTTGTGTGAATACAAAGACAAAGTGATTCCAAAACCCCATCTGATGGCAGGAGAAACATGAGAAAGTGCGTCGCGACAGGTTTAGCTTCTGGTGGCGTTGCCAAACCAGAACTGGCAGCGCAAGCTGTCGAACGTGCCATGAAAAAATCAGGCATCAAATCACCTACCGCCGTATTATTATTTTTAAGTGCTGAATTTGCATCAGACCCAGAATCATCAATTAAAGCCGCAGCAAAAGCAGCCAGTTGCACACAAATCATCGGCTGTTCAGCAACAGGTATTTTTACAGAAGAAGATTGGATACTCGACAGCCCTGCTGCTGCAGCAATGATTTTTAGCAATCCTATAACGCTTAATGTTGTTAAGAATAAACCCAGTCAAGGGTTATTGATGACATTAGCGGCCCCCAGCGCCATGAATAGTACATGGCTTAATAAACCCGGCATTCGATTTGGCGGCATTTCTGGTGATGCCATCGGTCAAGGACCCTTCTCAGTATGGGAAAATGGTAAAGGTGCAACCCAGGGCTATTGCGAAATTGAATTTCACGATAGCAAGTTAGCCATTGCTGCATCGCATGGTTTAAAAAGCTTTTCTGAGCCACAACAGATTTCTCAATCCGATAGCTATGATTTAGTAAGCATTCAAAATACTAGTGCAGTCAAACACCTTAATAAAGCGTGGCAATCGTTTGGTGAGCAGCATGAAGATTTGCCATTGCATCAAATCGTCGCTATTTATGCAAATACTAAAACGGCGCTTATGCAAGGTGAATACAATGTCGCCAGTATTATTTCATATGATGAATTAAACGGCTCTATTACGCTTAGCAAAACACTGCAAGAGAATGACTGGATACGCTGGGCTATTAGGGATGTTAATGCTGCACAAATTGATATCGTTAAAACAGCAACTGAATTAGGTCAACAATTAGAGGATGAGCCAGCATTTGCGTTGTTATTTTCATGTTTAGGCCGCGGCCCATCTTTTTATGATGGTAGCGATCAAGACTTGGAATTGCTAAAGACTTTATTTCCTAATCTGCCGATTATAGGCTTTTATGGTAACGGAGAAATTGCACCAATAGCAGGAAAAAGTGAGATGTTACAGTACTCTGCTGTTATTGCACTTTTTTCAGAAAAGACAAAGTAATGAGTTTATTCAATCCTTCTCGGGACGAGGTAAGAGACTTTTTTTTCAACACATGGGCTAAATTCAAGCAGTCCAGCCCACTCACTGATTTAGAAAAGATAGCAATTAGCGTTATTCAAATGCACCCTGAGTACCACCCACTACTGGATAAACCTGAACAATATAAACAACGAAGCTACTTTCCTGAGCAAGGAGAAACAAATCCGTTTTTGCATATGAGCCTGCACTTGTCCATACTAGAACAAATCAGCATCAATCAACCGCCAGGCATTGCTGATATATATGCCACCCTAAAAAGCAAACATCAATCGGAACACCCAGCTCAACATGATGTCCTAGATTGCTTAGGCGAGACCATCTGGCATGCTCAACAGAATAAGGCTGGACTGGATGCTGCGTATTATCTAGAATTACTCAACAATAAGATAGGCAAAACCACATAATGACAACAGCAAATGCGCATGATTGGCTTAGTGAACACGGCGACTATCTATATCGCTTTGCACTGGCGCGCCTTAGGGACACACATCAAGCTGAAGACGTAGTCCAAGAAACCTTCATAGCAGCCATTAAAAGTAATAACTTCGCTGAACAGTCCAGTCCGCGCACATGGCTAACAGGCATCTTAAAACACAAAATCATTGATGTGATGCGTAAAAGTAGCCGTGAAATCAATGCCTCAGATTTGATTGCGGACGAAGATACCGAAATGGATGATTTTTTTGATGCTAAAGGTCATTGGGAAGACAAACCGCAAGCATGGGATGTGCCTGAAAATGTACTCGAACAAAAGCAATTCCTCAAAGTTTTACAAGCTTGTATAGATAAAATTCCTAATAAACTCGCCACTTTGTTTATGATGCGCGATGTTGAAGAAAGAGATAATGAAGAAATTTGTAAGGAATTAAATATCACCTCGACCAATGCTTGGGTAATGTTATATAGAGCCCGAATGGGAATTAGAAAATGTTTGGAAATTAACTGGATAGGACATAAATAAATGATGAACTGC
>JBFIGM010000005.1:0-30035 GCA_041602315.1 Methylophilaceae bacterium
AATATCGAGGCTGCAAAACCAGTTCAGAATGATTTGAATGAATGGTTGGAGTTTAGCTGGAAGCAGAATCCCGCTAAATCAGTAGAGCTTTATACACCAGATAGAACGATGACCTACCCTTCATTTAAAGTAATGTTAGAGGATGGTGGCAGCATTCATTTTGACAAGCTGATGGAATCACCTGATTTGGTATTGGCAAGACCTGATGAAGGTTTAATTTATCGATATCCAAATGACGTAGGGTTTACGATGCTTAACCCGCCATTAAACATCAAGTAATCAATTTCGATGCCTGAGTTGCCTGAGGTTGAAATCACCAAACAAGGCTTATTGCCACTTATCAATCAAACTGTTAGCTCAGTCGCTATTCGCAATGCAGCAATGCGGTGGCCCATTCCAATGCACCTACCTGAAACCTTAGCTAATCGAAGGCTATTGACCTTAGATAGGCGCGCAAAATATATACAATTAGGCTTCGAGAATGGAACATTACTGGTACATTTAGGCATGTCAGGAAGTATTAGCTTACTAGGTAGAAACTACCCGCCAGAAAAGCATGATCATTTTGATATTGTTTTTCAGAATAACCAAGTGATGCGACTTAATGACCCCAGACGTTTTGGTGCCGTGTTGTGGGCAGGGAAAAATCCAGATTCGCACCCATTATTGACCAGTTTGGGGCCTGAACCACTAGAAGAAGCTTTTGACGGACGCTATTTACTCAGCCAACTAAAGTCGCGAAAGGCTGCTATTAAAATAGCTATTATGGATGCACATCTTGTTGTTGGGGTCGGTAATATTTATGCAAATGAGGCACTTTTCAGGTCGGGCATTCATCCACAATACATCGCTAACCAGTTAAGCTTAGCAAAATGTAATAAATTAGTAAGTGAAATAAAGGCGACTTTAGCTGACGCCTTGAAGGCCGGGGGCAGCAGTGTGCGTGATTTTTCCGCGGTGAATGGCAAGTCTGGATACTTCCAGCAGTCTTATTATGTTTACGGACGGACAAATCAACCTTGTAAAAAATGTAAAACACGAATTAAATGTATTCGGCTTGGTCAGCGCTCTACTTTTTATTGCAAAAAATGCCAACCATACAAACAATAATGCCGTCTGCTAAGTAACATTTAATGTAGTAGTGAATCTCTTATTTTTGCACTCTTGTCTGATTTGAATTTTCTGGTCTTTTTAATGTGCTCAGTTGTCTGCAATGGCTCGTAAGTGAAGACCAAATTTCGACCATTGTTTTTGGCGTTATACATGGCTTGGTCAGCATTGTTTAGGATTTCATCAATTGTTTCACCAACATCTGACACACCAAAACTGGCAGTTATCGGGATGCTTTTTTTTCTAGGTATAATGACAGGTGTTGCTGCAATCAAAAGCTTTATCTTTTCTGCAACAATAAAAGCCTCTTCTAAATTAGTGTTGGGCAAGAGAATAGCAAACTCCTCGCCACCAAATCTGCAACTAATATCTGACTTTCTGAGCTCATGCTTCAGCAACTTAGCTACATGCTGTAAAGCAATATCGCCGCCTGCATGTCCAAACTCATCGTTAATTTTCTTAAAATAATCGATGTCAAACATGACTATGCTGACTGGCAACTCTTTCTTATGACACCTATTAAGTAAAGCAGGCGCTTTATCAAAAAAAGCACGACGATTATTGAGCCCTGTTAGTACATCGGTACGTGCAAGTATTTCTGCGTCTTTAATCGATTTTTCTAGGTCATACGCAAGCTCGAGATTACCATTCAGCGTTTTTTGGAAGATATGACTAGTTGAAATACATGACATAAACATGAAACAAGCAGCCATGCCGACCCATAGAGTTTCAGGTTTGCCGTGAGTGAGTAATACCGTCATGATAGGGATTAATGCCATGCATATTGTGCCCAGTTGTATGTAACGGATATGCCCGTACCAGGATATAGCCGCTGCAGCTAAGCCAATAGAGAAGACGCTAACAATAAAAATTGAAGCTAGATTGTCTTTTGGTGTAACAATAAGTACACCTATACTCCAGATTAAAAATACTGCAAATAAGGAGATTGTAAACGGTCTTTCCCACTTTAAAATTTCTTTACCAGTTGGCTGTTTTCTTTTAAAGCTCAATATAAGTGAGACGCGGATTATGGCCAAAAATATTGTAATACTTAGCCATATTAAAAGTGATTGGTGGTTTGCACTGTTCCAAAGAGCTGCCACTAAAAAGAGTGCTGCAAAACCGCTGAGTACCGCAGGTACCAAGCTATTTAAATAGAGTAGTCTGATTTTTTCTGTCAGGATGTGTTGTTTTTTATCGACCACCGCATTATCCACATTTGTTATTCAGCAGCGTAATGTATCATAGAGATACGATTATAGACAACCGTATACCATTCTATGGGTGAACATGAGAGCCAAGTAGATATGGAACTGGTGTTATTTCAGCAACATTATCAACACAAAAGCAATCTGCAATATGGCTACACTGAGCAGTGTAAAAGTAAGCGTTTTATACCAGCGAACTTGTTGCTGCTGAACCTGGATAAGTTTATTCATATCAGACCTTAATGGAGAGCTGCTCTCTTCACTTGTTTGTTGGCTGAGGTAACGGTGGATTAAACGTGGCATCTCCGGCGCAGTTTTGAGTATGAAAGGTAGTTCTTTTTTCATAGATTTTGCTATTTTTCGCCAGCCTAGCTGTTCGCTCATCCATCGTTTCAGGAATGGTCGCGCAGTTTGCCAAAGGTCAATATTAGGGTCTAAATCGCGGCCCAAACCTTCTATATTAAGCAGTGTCTTTTGCAACATGACGAGCTGTGGTTGAATGACAACACCAAATCGTCTAGACATTTGAAACAAGCTAAGCAGTGTACGTCCAAATGATATATCTTTTAGCGGTTTGTTAAAGATAGGTTCGCAGATGGCACGAATAGCAATTTCTAATTCTTCTCGATTGGTGCCTTTAGGTACCCAACCTGAATCGATATGCGCTTGCGCTACATCTCGGTAGTCTCGATTGAAAAAAGCTAAAAAATTTCTGGCAAGATAATATTTGTCTGCGTCATTCAGATTGCCCATAATGCCGAAATCTAGAGCAATATAGCGCCCATCCTCTGCGACCTGTATATTCCCAGGGTGCATATCTGCGTGAAAAAAGCCATCGCGAAATACTTGCGTAAAAAATAGCTCAACACCATCATGCGCCAGCTGTGATAGATCAATGCCTTTTGCAGTTAGGGTTGCTGTGTCTCTAATTGGTGTGCCATGCATGCGCTGCATAGTCATGACTGATTGTCGACAATAGTCCCAATAGATGGCAGGAATTAATAGGCGTTTGTCACCAAAGTTTCTGGCAAGCTGACTGCAATTTGCAGCTTCGAGTGTCAAATCAAGTTCATGCTTGGTATGGCGTGCAAACTCTTCGACTATTTCGGTAGGCTTAAGGCGCTTACCTTCGCTAGAGATATTTTTAACTAACCAAGCAAGTGATCTTAATATTGATAAATCTTGTTCGATGACCTTTTCAATATTGGGTCTTAGTACTTTGACTGCGACATCTTCGCCGCTATTTAGGCGTGCAAAATGCACTTGTGCTACTGAAGCGCTAGCAATGCATTCTTTATCAAACTGTGCATAAATACTTTCTAGTGGCTGACCAAATGCTGTCGTAATTGTCTTCTCAATTTCTGCATAGTCGATTGGAGGCACTTGGTCTTGCAATTTAGCAAGTTCATTTGCAACGTCTTCAGGTAACAAGTCTCTGCGCGTCGATAAGACTTGTCCAAATTTGACAAAAAGTGGCCCCAGTTTTTCTAGAGCCAACCTAAGACGGACTCCTCTTGCTTCTTTTTTAACGCGCCAAAAGAGGCAGACTTTTATTAGCAGTTGTAATGGATGTAGGCCGGAGTCGTGCGTAATAAAATCATCTAGACGAAACCATAAGGCAACCCATAAAATATAAAGTAAACGTAGGTAATGCATGGTTAGTTGGCGCTGCTCTTTTCTATGTGTTTTTTAAGCTTATTTAGTCGTTTTTCTAATCTATTCATGTCACTGTGTAAGCTGTCAACATCAGTGTTGAATTGATTAACTTGCCATTGCTTAGCTAAAATAGGTTTTTCTTCTTGCCAAAACTCTATTAGCATTTCAGATAGGCTAGTAGTTTGCTCCTTTGCCGCTTGCGCCGATTCTTTTGCCATAGCAACAACTTTGTTGGAAGAGATATCACCAACTACTTTACTAAGGTCATCCTCGACATCCCAGCGGATGTACTGCAAAACTTTGGTTACTTCCGTTGCCAGATGGCTGTCTCCATCTATTCTAATCTCCATCTTTGCTGATTCATCTTTTGCCATCAGTCTGATTGCTAAGCTTGGTGGAATATGAATGATTGCATCTGCTGTTGCATGGTCTGGTGGAATGCCTAAACTACCATCTTCTAAGATGATAAGTTTAGCTTTAAAGGGCAAAATATTAAACTGCAGCACTTTGCCTGCAAATGGCAAGAGGTATTTGCGTGACCAATTGTTTTGGTTAGTAAGGTGTTGTAAAAATTGAGAGGCGATTGGTTTAAACATGTCTAAATGACTTTATAGCTTATAGCCTTTATGCAAAGCGACAATGCCAGCGCTAAGGTTGTAGTAGTCAACTTTACTGAGACCCGCATCCGACATCATTTGCTTTAAGGTGTCTTGATCTGGATGCATCCGGATAGACTCTGCTAAATAGTTATAGCTATCTGCGTCATTGGCAATAATCTTTCCCATAAATGGTAAAAATTTAAAAGAATAAGCATCATAAATTTTAGTCAATGGTTCCCATACTTTGGAAAACTCTAACACTAATAATCTACCACCCACTTTAAGTACTCGTTGCATTTCCTGAAGTGCAACATCTTTGTGTGTCATATTTCTTAGCCCAAAGGCGACAATAACACAGTCAAACGTATTGTCTGCAAACGGCAAGTATTCAGCATTACACTGTGCTACTGGCACATTAAGGCCAGCATCAATCATATTATCTCGACCGACCGATAGCATGGAAGCATTAATGTCTGTGAGAACGACTTCACCTTGAGGGCCTACTTTTTTGCTAAATAGCTTAGATAGATCACCGCTACCACCAGCGATGTCTAATACACGGTCTCCAGATTTAACACCGCTTATATTGACGGTAAATCGCTTCCATAGTCTATGCATCCCAGCAGACATTACGTCATTCATAATGTCGTATTTTTTTGCTACTGAGTGAAATACTTCACCAACCTTTTTCTGTTTTTCGTTCTCATTAACAGATTGAAAGCCAAAATGTGTTTCTTTATCGCTCATTCTTTTCCTTCTAAGATGATTGCTTTCTCTTATGTCCAGCAGCATCTAGTTTACCTATATATTCTAACCATAGTGCTTCATAATGCTCTGCTAGATAGTACAAATAATCCCAAGAATAAAGTCCTGTGTCATGGCCATCTGAGAATAATAATTTGATAGCATAGTTCCCAACCGGTTCAATACCAGTAATATTTACATCCTCTTTGCCTACTTGTAATATTTCTTGACCGTGCCCATGGCCTTTTACTTCTGCCGAAGGTGAATAAACCCGTAAAAACTCGCAAGAAAGCATACACTCTGTGTCATTATCAAATTTTATTTCAAGTAGCTTAGATGCTTGATGCAACTTGATGTCAATCGGTCTTGGGGTATGTGTGTTGAGGCCGCTCATATTTTGATTAATAAGTTTCACCAAAGCTGAAATGATAGCAGAACATTGCTTAGCAAGTTGCCACAGATAGCTTTTTTCGTAAATTAATAAGGATGCTGACCGTTTGTCGTACAAAAGTCACCTTTTATCAGAATCTGCATTATTTTTATGGTAAATGTATCTGATTTAGTTGAATTTTCTGTTCTTCATGATAGAGTAATGTCAGTAAAAAAGAGCCTATTTTAAGGAAACAATAATGGCAGATACTGATTTAGCAATTCAACTTGCTGGATATGCAGAGTGGAGGAAAGCACTTGTTGATAGTATATGTGACTATCGAAGTTGGCTGAACGAGCAAGAGCTTAACGACGCACAAATAGATCAGCGAATTACAAACTTATTAGAGCGCTTGCGTGAAGATAAGTTGAACGTGGCTTTTGTCGCCGAGTTCTCGCGTGGTAAATCAGAACTAATTAATGCCATTTTCTTTGCAGGCTATGGTCAACGACTACTCCCATCAAGCGCAGGCCGCACGACGATGTGTCCTACAGAGCTGCTATATGACCCATCAAAGCCGAGCTCATTGCAATTGCTGCCAATCGATACAAGAGCATTAGACGCCACTACAACTGAATATAAGCGTTATCCCGAAGAATGGACTGTAGTTGAGTTTGATGTTGAATCAAATGAAAGTATGGCTAAAGCTTTTGAACAAGTCAGCCAAACCAAACGTGTCACAGTGGAAGAAGCTGAGAAATTTGGACTGTTTGATCCAAATAGCAGTGATGATGCAATGAGTGTCAATAAAGATGGATCAATTGATATTCCATGTTGGCGCTACGCAGTAATTAATTTCCCGCACCCTTTACTTGAGCAAGGGCTAGTGATACTTGATACCCCTGGTTTAAATGCAATTGGTACAGAGCCTGAGCTTACATTAAACATGTTGCCTAATGCACATGCTGTCTTATTTATTTTGGCAGCAGATACGGGTGTTACCAAGTCAGAAATTGACGTTTGGCGTCAATATATCAGTGGTACGCGCTGGAAGCAAAAAGGCCGTATGGCTGTATTAAACAAGATTGATGGCTTGTGGGATGAGCTCAAAACTGAGGTTGAAGTAGAAAAAGAAATTGCCAAGCAGGTCAGAACCACAGCAGAGTTGTTAAGTTTGGATGAAGGACATATTTTCCCGACATCAGCGCAAAAAGGTTTGCTTGGTAAAATTAACAATAACCAAGCATTGGTAGAGCAAAGCCGATTGCTTGAGCTTGAAAAGGCACTGTCAGAAGAGCTTATTCCTTCTAAAAAAGAAATTGTGCATGACAACACCAAGAATGAGATTGAAGATCTGATTGGTAATTCCAATATGATTTTGGAGTCTCGTGTGTCTGGTGTAATTGACCAGCTTGAAGAGCTTCGTGGACTTCGTGGTAAAAACGAAGATGTTGTAGAGCACATGATGAACAAAGTTAAACAAGACAAAGAAAACTTTGAAAAAGGCTTGCAACGCTTCCAAGCTCTACGCAGTGTGTTTTCACAGCAAACAAATAAATTATTCACATTGCTAGGCATGGAAGCATTGAAGTTAAAAGTGCATAACACGCGTGAAACGATGGTGAATGCTAAGTTCACAAAAACCATGCGTGATGCCATGGATGGTTTTTTTGAAGAGCTCAAAGGGCGTCTAGTTTCCTCTGATGAGCAAATTGATGAAATCAAGAAAATGATGGATGTCATGTATGACAAGTTCTCTAAAGAACACGGTTTACGTAAGACGGAGCCACCAGCGTTCTCAACGTTACGTTATCAAAAAGAGTTGGCTAAGTTAGAGCGTGCTTACAAAGAGCAGTTTAATACAGCGTTTAATATGATAGCCAATGAAAAAATGACGCTGACCACGAAATTCTTCGAAACTTTAGCTAGTCGAGTGGTGCATGTGTACGAAGTAGCGAACCGCGACGTTGAAAATTGGCTCAAAGCCGTTATATCGCCAATGGAGTCACAAGTTAGGGAACATCAGTTACAGTTGCGTCGTCGCTTAGAGAGTATTAAGCGTATTTATAAAGCAACTGATACCTTGGAAGACCGTATTCTTGAGCTTGAAAATATAGAGAAAAGTATCCGCGCACAGATGGACGATTTGCAGATATTAAAACAACATATGAGTAATGCCTTAGAATTTGAGGGATCTGATAACGCAGAGGCGGCATAGTTGCCTAAGTTACAAAATAAAAATAGCCGCTTAATGCGGCTATTTTTATTTTGGTGAAGAACACAGTTATTAGTTAGCAGTTAACATCAGCTTTTTAACATTCTGCATCGCTTTTTGTTCAATCTGACGAATACGCTCAGCAGAAACGCCAAATTCACTAGCTAAGTCATGCAGCGTGCTATTATTTTTTTCATTCAGCCAACGTGCTTCTATAATGCGTCTGCTTCTATCATCTAAACTATTCAATGCACTCATGAGTGCAGTTGATTGAAGCCGCTCATCTTGCTCAGCCTCTAAATACGCAGAAGGTTCTAGCGTTTCCGCTTCCAAATGCGCCAACGGATTATATGACTCTTCTCCATCAGCATCATGTTGGATGTCTATGGACATTTCCTGACCGTTTAGACGGTATTCCATTTCAGAGACGTCTTCTGGTTTAACATTAAGCTCATTCGCAATATCTTTGATTTCATCTGGGCTCAATGTGTTTGTATCTTTCTTCATGCTGCGTAAATTGAAGAAAAGTTTACGTTGTGCTTTTGTTGTTGCTGTTTTGACAAGACGCCAGTTACGTATTACATACTCGTGTATTTCTGCTTTGATCCAATGAATGGCAAATGAAACTAAGCGCACACCACGTTCTGGATCAAAGCGTTTTACAGCCTTCATCAGACCAATGTTGCCTTCTTGGATTAAGTCTAATTGAGGTAAACCATAACCGATGTAGCCACGTGCGATTTTTGCAACCAAACGTAGATGCGAAACAATCAATTTTTGCGCTGCCTCTAAATCATTATGATTTTTTAGGCGCATCGCATAGTCATACTCTTCCTCTGCACTGAGCACAGGGAATGCTTTGATAGTACGCATGTAGTGGTCATAGCTATCAACTGACGAAATCGATGGTAATGTTAAAGCGGTTATAATCCTTCTCCTTTTAAAATTACAGTGCTATTTTAGCACTCTTGTTGTGAGAGTGCTAGTTTTGAAAAAAGTTGCAAATAAAGTTTAATTAATCGATTTGAAAAGCGATTTTGAGACAGCAAGATATGCGGATAGTAAACCGATTACCATTGCGGTTAAACAGGTTGCTAGACAGACATCAGCATTAGGAAGGTGTAAGCTAAAGTTGCTTTGATATTCATTAGCTAGCGCGTTGATTGATTGGTTAAATAGTAATATAACTGCAGCGGTAATCAATAATGCTAAAATTCCACCTAGCATCCCATATGCAGCACCAGCATATAAAAATGGCCTGCGGATAAAGCTTTTGGTCGCACCGATTAATTGGCTGACTTCAATTTCTTCCTGCTGCGTTAATATTTGCATGCGAATCGTGTTGCCTATCACTGCAAATACAGCAAAACCAAGTAAGATGACCAACACAAACATAGCTTTTTTGCCTAGTGTAAGTAAGTAGTTTAATCGTTTAATCCATGCATTATCAATTTGTACTTCAGCAACACCATCAAGATTACGCAGTTGGTCAGTAAGTGCATTAATAGATCCAGAATCAAGGGTAGCAAGCTGGATGAAAAAAGCATCTGGCAACGGGTTCTGATCGAGACCCGCTAAAATGTTTTCATTGCCGGTTGTTTGCGCCAGCTGCTCTAAGGCTTTCTCTTTGGGAACAAAAGTAAAGTTTTCAATTGTAGTGTGGCTGGCCAGAATGTTATGAATGCTGTCACGAACAGTATTATCAATGTTCTGTTCGAGGAAAATATTAATATTTGATTCGCTTTTAAGTGTGTTTGTTATACCGCTGAAACTATCCAGTACCAGGTAGACAATCACGGGTAGTGCCAAACTAACCGCTATAGCCAGCGAAATAAATAAAGTGCTGAGCACATTACTCCTAAAACGTGATAGCACTAATTTCAGCGCTTGAGTTTGTTGTATGAGCCATGCACTCATGCTGACACCTCTGGCTGTGTTAACCTACCATGATCTAAATGTAGTATTTTGTGATGCCCTCGCGCTGCGCCTAAGGCATCATGTGTTGCGATAATGACAGTTGCCCCTACCTGCTGGAATGCATTAAATAGTGCCAAAATGTCATCCGCATAATTTTTATCAAGATTACCGGTTGGTTCATCGGCAATAAGTATTGCAGGCCTTGAGACGACAGCCCGTGCGATTGCCAAGCGTTGTTGTTCTCCACCTGAAAGTGTAATTGGCATGGCTTTTTCTTTGTTCAGAAGTCCAACTTTGTCTAATGCAGCACGAATACGTTTTCCAGCATCTTCGCCTGTAATCCCGTTAATTGATAATGGTAATGCCACATTGTGATAACAGTTACGATCGTATAGTAATTTATGGTCTTGAAAGACGAGGCCAAATTTTCGTCTTATATAGGGCAGCGCAGAGGCGCGTAATTGACTCACATTTTGGTTGTTAATCAGTACGGTACCGCTAGTTGGTCGCTCAATAGCAGCAATCATTTTTAACAGCGTGCTTTTCCCTGCGCCAGAGTGGCCTGTAACGTACACCATCTCTCCTTGTTCAATCGTGAAGCTCGCATTACTGAGGGCTTCTTGGCTACCTGGGTAGCGTTTCGTTACATTGTCTAAAACAATCATAGGGTATTGGCGCTTCTAGTATCTATTGCTGAAGCGATAGTTTAACTGTCAAATAGAGCATTGACAAAGTCATTTGCTTTGAATGGGCGCAAGTCATCAATACTTTCGCCCACACCAACAAAGCGGATTGGAATAGGACGCTCTTCAGCAATGGCGGCAATAACACCGCCTTTAGCGCTGCCGTCCAATTTGCTTAGGATTAAGCCAGTGACGGATAATGCATCATCAAAAGCCTTTACTTGGCTAACTGCATTTTGGCCAGTGTTAGCATCTAGCACTAACATCACCTCATGAGGCGCACCCGCTAGCGCTTTATTAATGACGCGTTTAACTTTTGTGATTTCATCCATTAAGTGCATCTGCGTAGGTAATCGACCAGCTGTATCAGCAATAACAATGTCGATTTTTTTGGCGATGGCTGAGTGGACAGCATCAAATATAACCGCTGCGGCATCAGCGCCTTCCGAGGCCACAACATGCACATTATTACGCTCACCCCATACTTGCAATTGCTCTCTTGCTGCTGCTCTGAATGTATCACCAGCGGCAATCAAAACTGAGCTGCCTTGTGCTTGAAAAAGTTTAGCCAGTTTGCCAATAGAAGTCGTTTTACCTGCTCCGTTGACACCTGCTAACATGATGACAAAAGGCTGATGTTTGTTGGTCTCTAAGGGTGCTTCTAAAGGGGTTAGTATTGATAAGAGTTCAGACTTTAATGCTTCCTTGAGTGCGGATGTATCTTCCAACCGTTCTTTTTTTACCCGCGCTTTTAATGCATCCAGCAACTTCTGGGTTGCAGCTATACCTATGTCTGAGGTGAGCAAAATAGACTCTAACTCTTCATAGGTATCTTCATCAATTTTGCCGCCACTAAACAGCCCACTTAATTGACCGCCTAAATGTTGGCGCGTTTTACTGAGACCTCTTTTTAGGCGCTCCGCTAGACTCAATTTATCACCTTCAACTGTGGGAGAACTAGTTGAGGGTTTGTTTTCCTGAACCTCTGCTGGTTGGTTTTCTTGTGTTTTCTGAACTGTTTCAGGTGTTTTGTTTTTTTTGAAAAAATCAAACATAGATGCTATTTTCTGATATTCCGCTAGTGTAAAGGCAAATTCTTAAGCTAAATAATCTTGCGTATACATAGAATTATAGGTGATTTGAATTCAAATTAGTGTAAATTAGATGCACAACAAGTGTCAGACGCACATCATTTAGTGAACTTGCGATTAAAGTTGCTGGTCTGACAGCTGTGTTTAAATACTAGTTTGACATTCAAAACGTGTTAATGCCATCAGAGAAGTTTGGAGAAAAATAAATTGTTAATTAGAACCTTATGTTTATTGTTATTGGTAATGGCGAGCAGCACCTATGCTGAAGTGCCAGTGCAAGAGTTTAAACTGGACAATGGTCTTAAGTTAATCGTCAAAGAAGACCACCGTTCACCAGTTGTTGTTTCGCAGGTATGGTATCGGGCTGGTAGCATAGACGAAGTCAATGGCAAAACTGGTGTTGCGCATGTGTTAGAGCATATGATGTTTAAGGGTACAAAAACCATAGAGCCGGGTCAATTTTCTCATTTAATCGCAGAGGTGGGAGGGAAAGAAAATGCCTTTACTGGAGCAGATTTCACCTGTTATTTTCAGCAACTAGAAAAGTCACATTTGCCTCTATCATTCAAGTTAGAAGCTGATCGGATGGCTAATTTGGTGATTACGGATGAAGAGTTTGCTAAGGAAATTAAGGTTGTCATGGAAGAGCGTCGTTGGCGCACAGATGACAAACCACAGTCACGCGTAAATGAACAATTTCAATCAATGGCTTTTCGTGCACATCCATATGGACGCTCGGTTATTGGTTTTATGAATGATTTAGAAAATATGACGGCAGATGATGCGCGAGAATGGTACCAAAATTGGTATGCACCAAATAATGCAATAGTAGTCGTAGTTGGTGATGTGAAGGCCAAGGAAGTGTTGGCTTTAGCAAAAAAACACTTTGGCCCACTAAAAGCGCGCACATTACCAGAGCGTAAACCGCAGGTTGAACCAGAACAAATGGGAGTGCGTCGTGCAGTCGTTAAAGCGCCAGGTAAACTTCCATTTATTATTATGGGTTTTCATACGCCTACCTTAGCTAGTGACTCAGAGGATGTTAAAAATAATTGGGAACCTTATGCGCTAGATGTATTGGCTGGTGTCTTAAGTGGAAATAAATCTGCCAGATTAAATCAACGATTGGTACGAGAAACAGCATTAGCGGTAAGTGTAGGCGCTGGTTACGATAGCGCAACTAGAGGAAGGTTGTCGTTATTTGAGTTAGTAGGTACGCCTTCTCAGGATAAAACAGTAAAAGAGCTTGAAGATGCACTATTAGCAGAAATTGAAAAAATTAAAAACGATGGTGTAACACAGACCGAGTTAGATCGCGTTAAAGCTGCTGTTATTGCAGCTGATGTTTATGAGCGAGACTCCATGTTTTATCAAGGTATGCAAATAGGGCAGTTAGAAACAATGGGTTACGATTGGCGCTTATCAAAGACTTACCCAGAAAAGCTTAAAGCAGTGACCTCAGAACAAGTTCAAGCTGTCGCTAAAAAGTACTTAACGATAGACAATATGACTGTTGCTACACTTGATCCACAACCCATCGACCCTGATGCTAAGCCAGCAGGCCAGCCACATATTCATTAGCGAGTGTTTCAGGGCGCTATGCTAGAGCACACTTTTGTGAGTCTGGGCTAATTAGTAGTTTAGAATCGCTGAAACTTGATTTTAAAGAATTATTTTTAAGGTAACAGAATGAAAACAATCCGTATTTTTATTTTATCAGTATGTAGTTTGGTTGTATTTAACGCTCAGGCTGCCGTGAATATCGAGCACTGGCAGACGACTGAAGGAAGCGATGTTTATTTTGTTGAGAATCATGACTTGCCTATCCTAGATATGAGTGTTGGGTTTCCAGCTGGTGCTGCACGTAATAGTAAAGCCACAGCAGGATTAGCTAGGGTTACAAAGCATATGATGAGTCTTGGTGCTGCGGGTATGAATGAAGAAGACATCACTAATGCTTTTGCTGATATTGGTGCTGAATTTGGAGGATCTTTAGATGCGGATCAGGCTGCATTCACACTCAGAACCTTAACGAGTGAAAAAGAAAAGGCAATATCCGTTTTTAATAAAGTATTGCATCAACCTGATTTTCCAAGCGAAGTGCTGGCCCGCGAAAAGACACGTATCATAGCTGGCTTACAGGAGGCTGCTACACAACCAGATAGCATAGCAAACAAAGCTTTTATGCAAGCGCTATATGGAGCTCACCCATACGGTTTGCCTGAAGAGGGCGAGGAGGAGACCATTAATGCCATCACGCAGCAAGCAATGCAGGATTTTTATCAACAATATTACAGTGCAAAAAGTGCAACAATTGTACTAATTGGCGATATTACAAAATTAGAAGCACAGGCTATTGCAAATAAGGTGGCTGCTGGACTACCAAAGACAGCAGCAGTAAAGCCATTGCCAGCAGTCAATCTGCCATCAACTTCGTCCGAGCAAAAAATTCCACATCCAGCTAGTCAAGCACATATTTTATTAGGCTACCCAGGTGTAAAACGAGGCGATGCAGATTATTTTCCTCTTTATGTTGGTAACTATATTTTAGGTGGGGGCGGTTTTGTGTCTCGCCTTACTGAAGAAGTGCGTGAAAAGCGTGGTCTGGTCTATAGTGTTTATAGTTATTTTATTCCTATGGCGCAGTTGGGACCATTCCAAATAGGCTTGCAGACTAAGAAAGAGCAAGCAAATGATGCGCTCAAAGTAGTCAACGAAACGCTTAAAGGATTTATAAAGAATGGCATCACCGATAAAGAGTTAAAAGCTGCCAAATCAAATATTACAGGTGGCTTCCCAATGCGCTTAGACAGTAACAAAGAAATATTGGGCTATGTGGCGATGATAGGCTTTTATAAGTTGCCACTTACTTACCTGGATGATTTTAATAAGGAAGTGAATAAAGTGACAGCTGCACAAATCAAAGATGCCTTTAATCGTCGCTTAAATTTAGAGCACTTTACTTCTGTTATTGTGGGTGCAAGCGACTAGTTGTCATCGGAGTTGTTTATTTGCTTCGGTGTTTGAAGACTAATGCAGCAAGTGACAAACTTGCTGCAGGCAGAAACACCCATAAAAATTCTGAACGAATAACCCTTATTCCCCATTCACTAAAAAAAGCTTTAATGCTTACTGGTGATACTTCAATTGGTCTAAACGGTAAAAAATAGCGATGGTTATCAAATGGCCATGTAATAGCCACACCGAGTCCACCATTTGTCATTGCATCCAAAAAAGCATGTGAAGCGCAGCTAATAAAACAAAACAAGAATACTGTTGTTCTTGATGAGCGCAAAAAAGTTGTAAACATCATGCAAAAACTAGCAGCACATGCTGCGAAAAATAGAGAGTGTGTAAATCCTCGATGCCCCCACGGTGATTCATAAGGAATGCCATATTGGAAAGCAATCACGTCAGCATCAGGCACTATTGATAATAGTGAGGCTAATAAATACAGTCTGTAATTTACAGTCTTGCTTTTGAAGGCTATGTACATCACTGTAGGTATTGCGATATGTGCAAACGCAGAGGCCAAGTCAACTCCTTTAATATTAAAAATGATCACTAGCCGTATTTTGCTATTTTAATACCGATTTGTTAATGTGCCAGTTATCTTATCCAGGCAATTAATAATGAGTAAAAATCCTAACACTGTACGTATCAATGCAGGCGTTTGGCGTAGCCGACTGTTGAAGTTCCCTGATGCTGAAGGTTTGCGACCGACTCCAGATCGCGTTCGGCAAACCGTGTTTAACTGGCTTGGACAGGATTTAACAGGCCGAGTCTGTTTGGATTTGTTTGCTGGTACTGGGTGTATGGGGTTTGAAGCGCTATCACGTAATGCCAAACAGCTTACAATGGTGGAGTATTCAAAAGCAGTGGCAGCTGCTTTAAAACAGAATCAAGGTTTACTCAAGGCAGATAATTGTCAAATTATCAATACGGATGCAATGCAATTTTTAGTTACGAATACGCAGCTTTTTGATCTAATTTTTTGTGATCCTCCCTATAAAAAAAGATGGTTGGATAATTTACTACCTATCATTGGCAACCATTTGAAAGAAGATGGTGTTTTATATGCGGAAGCTGAGTATGCATTACAATCAAATGAACATTGGGAAGTCTTTAAACATGGTAAAGCAGGCAATGTATATTATCATTTGTTAAAATGCCTTAAATAGAGAGATTTCAATATGAGTAAAAACCGCATAGCAGTCTACCCAGGTACTTTTGATCCGATTACATTTGGGCATGAGGATATTGTTTGTAGAGCAGCAGATCTATTTGATGAAGTTATTGTCGCAGTAGCAGGAAGTACTAATAAAAACACTTTGTTTACCTTAGAAGAACGCGTAACTCTTGCAAAAGAGGCATTCAATACGTCTAACATCAAAGTAGTTGGCTTTAGTGGCTTATTGATGCAGTTTGTGCAAGAGCAAGGTGCACAAATTGTAATACGTGGTTTGCGCGCTGCCAGTGATTTTGAATATGAGTTTCAATTAGCTGGGATGAACCGTAAACTCTACCCGAAATTGGAAACATTATTCATGACGCCTTCTGAAGAATTTATGTTTGTATCTTCTAGCCTAGTACGTGAGGTTGCTATTTTGGGTGGTGCAGTCAATCAGTTTGTTTCAAAAAATGTTGAAAAGGCGATTAAAAAGAAGTTAGGGTACGAATAAATTATGGCGTTAATGATTACTGATGAATGTATCAATTGTGATGTCTGTGAACCAGTATGTCCAAACGATGCAATTTATCAAGGTCAGGAAATTTACGAGATTGACCCTAACCTTTGCACTGAGTGTGTTGGTCATTATGAGGAACCACAATGTGTTTCTGTGTGTCCGATAGATTGCATACCAATGAATCCAAATGTCATAGAAACAAAAGAAGAGCTGCTGGCGAAATTTGAAAGAATTACTGGTAAATAGGAGAAGATAAATGCGGATGTTACATACGATGTTGCGTGTAGGTGATTTGCAACGCTCAATTGATTTTTACACGAATGTACTGGGTATGAAACTGATTCGCCAGCACGATTATCCTGATGGCGAATTTACACTAGCATTTGTTGGCTATGGTAATGAGTATGATCATACAGTGATAGAACTGACCTATAACTATGGTACTAGCAAATATGACTTGGGAAATGCTTACGGTCATATAGCAATTGAGGTTGATGATGCTTATGCAGCTTGTGAAAAAGTAAAATCAAAAGGTGGAAAAGTGATACGTGAAGCTGGGCCAATGAAACATGGCACAATCGTCATTGCATTTGTGGAAGACCCTGATGGTTATAAAATTGAATTTATTGAAAAAGGAACGATTAGCTATCCAAAAGAAGTGTAGGCGCAGTCAAGATGGAAAATATAGAACACCTTAAACAAGCTGTTCAACTTGCTTTAGATGGCGAATGGGATGTGCCACACAAAATTGTTCAAGAGTTTTCCGACCATTATGCTAATTGGATACACGCTGTCTTGCATAAAATAGAAGGCGATGAATGGAACAGCAAATATTGGTACCAAAGAACCAATGGACAGCAATACGAAAACTATGCAGAACCTGAAGATGAGCTGCTAGTGATTAAAAGCGAGTTAGAAAATTAAAAAGTAAAGATCTAGATAAAATAAAAGCCTGCACAGGGAGAAGCAGGCTTTTATTTTTTATTTTGCAGATTTAGCTGCTTGATAATGTAACGTACTTAAACTGACCAGCCACAAACACGAAGTTTGCATCTAGTTCTTTACTGTCTTTTTCTACAGCGTTCTTATACGTCCAAACTACGCCAGCTTGAGAACCGTTAGCATCTTTAAGCGTAGTGATTGTATCTGGCAAGCCAAATGTAACCGCTACTTCTTTGTCGCTTGTGTGGTCAAGCATGGTATAAAACTGGTTAGCTGAAACAACTTCACCATTTTTGTTTGCTTTTTTATGGAAGCCATTGGCATTTGCGTCGAAATTACCGAAGGCAAGGACGCCAAACATTAAACTACCTAGTACTGCACTTTGAATGAACTTTTGATTCATTTTTAGTCTCCTCTTCTGTTGAAAGAGCTAATACTATAACAAGGACATGTTGCAGTTTGATGACTTATATGTAACTGATTTGTAAAGAAATAAAAAAAGCGTCGTTATTCAGCGACGCTTTTTTGTATGGTGATGATTTACTCGAAAAATGCTTTTGCTTTATCTAGCCAACTCTTATTTCTTGGACTATGCTTACCTGCATCAGCTTGTGTGCTTGATTCAAATTCACGCAACAAGTCTTTTTGTTTTTCGGTCAATTTTACAGGTGTTTCAACCACAACATGCACCATTAAATCACCATAGTCGCTTGAGCGTAATGGCTTGATTCCTTTTCCTCGTAACCTAAACACAGCGCCTGTTTGTGTTTCTGCAGGCACTTTCATCTTAGCCGAGCCACCTAGCGTTGGCACTTCAATTTCACCACCCAATGCTGCCGTTGTGAAACTAATAGGCATTTCACAATGTAAATTACCACCATCTCTTTCAAAAATTTCATGCTTTTTAAGATGGATAACAACATATAAATCACCAGTTGGCCCACCATTAACACCAGCTTCGCCTTCACCGGATAAGCGAATGCGATCACCTTCATCCACACCTGCTGGAATTTTTACAGATAGCGTTTTATGCTGTTTTACACGACCATCACCATGACATGTTGAACATTCATCTGCTTTTGCGATAGTTTTGCCAGTGCCGTGACATTTAGGGCAGGTTTGTTGTACAGAGAAAAAGCCTTGCTGCATTCGAACTTGACCGTGACCACCACAGGTGCCACATGTAGAGGCTGATTTTCCAGATTTTGCACCAGTGCCATCACAAGTGTCACATGTAGACATCACTGGTATACGGATTTTAGTTTCCGTACCCTTGGCAGCTTGCTCTAATGATACCTCCATGTTGTAGCGTAAGTCGGCACCACGATAGACATTGGAACGTTGTTGACGACCACCACCAAAAATATCACCAAAAATATCACCAAAGGCGTCATTAAAACCGCCACCACCAAAACCGCCAAAACCACCAGCGCCTGCACCCATGCTTGGATCAACACCAGCATGGCCGTACTGGTCATAGGCAGCACGTTTTTGACTGTCCGATAGTATTTCGTAAGCTTCTTTAGCTTCTTTAAACTGCTCCTCCGCTTTTGCGTTATCTGGATTACGGTCAGGGTGATACTTCATCGCTAATTTGCGATAAGACTTTTTAATTTCTTCATCTGACGCATCTTTATTAACGCCTAATACTTCGTAATAATCTCTTTTATCTGCCATATATCATATCTATCATGAGTTGCGCGCTTATAAGCCATGAGGTAGCTTACAAGCGCATCGTTATAATTTATATGCTCAGTAGACATGGCCAATAGCTTTAAAAGCTAAAGCTATTGACCGATACTGTGCAATAAGACTGATTAGTCGTCTTTTTTAACCTCTTCAAACTCAGCATCTACTACTTCTGCATCAACTGTTTTCTCACTGCTATCTTTTGATTGAGCGCTTTCCGTGTTTGCTTCTGCTTGCGCAGCTGCATTCACTTTTTCACCAAGCTTTTGTGAAGCTTCCATCAAAGCATTTGTTTTTGCTTCGATCGTCTCTTTATCACCATCCTTGATGACAGCTTCCAAATCTTTGATTGCATCTTCAATCTTAGATTTCTCATCAGCATCTAGTTTGTCACCATACTCATTAAGTGATTTTTTCACGCTGTGGATCATCGCATCTGCACTATTGCGCGCATCTACTGTTTCGCGAAGTGCTTTATCTTCTTCGGCATGTGCCTCTGCGTCTTGTTCCATGCGTTGAATCTCTTCTTCACTTAAACCAGAGTTTGCCTTAATGGTAATTTTGTTTTCTTTACCAGTTGCTTTATCTTTTGCTGATACATGCAAAATACCATTCGCATCAATATCAAACGTAACTTCAATTTGTGGCTGACCGCGTGGTGCTGGTGGAATATCTGTCAAGTTAAATTGACCTAAACTCTTATTACCAGATGCCATTTCACGTTCGCCTTGTAACACTTGAATAGTGACAGCATTTTGGTTATCTTCAGCAGTAGAGAATACTTGTGATGCCTTGGTTGGAATCGTTGTATTCTTTTTAATCAGCTTAGTCATTACGCCGCCAAGTGTTTCAATACCCAAGGATAGTGGTGTTACGTCTAATAACAATACGTCTTTCACATCACCTTGCAACACGCCACCTTGAATTGCAGCACCTACTGATACTGCTTCATCTGGGTTAACGTCTTTACGTGGCTCTTTACCAAAAATTTCCTGCACTTTTGCTTGCACTTTTGGCATGCGGCTTTGACCACCTACCAAGATAACATCCGTGATATCAGAAGCTGATACACCTGCATCCTTCATTGCAGTTTGGCAAGGAGCCATAGTGCGTTCGATCAAGTCTTCTACCATGCTCTCAAATTTAGAGCGAGTGATTTTGACAACCAAGTGTTTAGGACCTGATGCATCCGCAGTAATGTAAGGCAAATTAACTTCAGTTTGTGAGCTTGAAGAAAGCTCGATTTTTGCTTTTTCTGCAGCTTCTTTCAAGCGTTGTTTAGCGAGTAAATCATTGCGTAGGTCTAAACCGGCATTGTCCTTTTTGAATTCATCAGCAAGGAAGTCGATAATGCGGTTATCGAAATCTTCACCACCCAAGAATGTATCACCATTGGTTGAAAGCACCTCAAATTGATGTTCGCCATCAATGCTTGATATTTCAATGATTGAAATATCAAATGTACCACCACCTAAGTCATATACTGCAATCTTGCGATCGCCTTCCTGCTTGTCCAAACCAAAAGCTAGCGCAGCGGCTGTAGGCTCGTTAATAATACGTTTAACTTCCAAACCTGCGATACGACCAGCATCTTTTGTTGCTTGGCGTTGGCTATCATTAAAATAGGCTGGTACTGTAATAACAGCTTCAGTAACTTCTTCACCAAGATAGTCTTCAGCGGTTTTTTTCATTTTGCGTAGTACTTCAGCTGAGACTTGAGGAGGTGCCATTTTCTCACCACGCACTTCAACCCATGCATCACCGTTATTAGCTTTAACGATTTTGTATGGCATTAATTTGATGTCTTTTTGAACAGCATCTTCATCAAAGCGTCTGCCAATCAAGCGTTTCACTGCATAAAGTGTGTTCTCTGGATTGGTTACTGCCTGACGTTTTGCAGGCGCACCAACCAGAATTTCACCGTCTTCTTGGTATGCAATGATGGAAGGTGTAGTACGTGTTCCCTCAGCGTTTTCAATGACGCGAGGTTTGCCACCTTCCATTACCGAAACGCAAGAGTTTGTTGTACCTAAGTCAATACCAATTATTTTGCCCATGTTATCTATTCCTTATATTTCTAAAATACTGTATTTGTTAATTTAAACCATATATTTGTCATTCATTTTTTACTGCTTTACCCGTATGATTGGGACTGTTTTTATCTTTTCAAGTCCTTATTTGTATTAGGGCTATTTTGCTTTTGAAACGACAACTAAAGCAGGACGCAGAACCCTGTCATTTAATGTATAGCCTTTTTGTAATACTGATACGATGGTGTTTGGTTCAGCATCAGACTCAATTGTGCTGATTGCTTGGTGCATGTTGGGATCAAACTTTTCTTCTACTGGGTTTAATTCCGCAATGTTAAATTTTTCAAACACACTGAGTAACTGCTTGGCTGTGAGCTCTACACCATCCTTGTAACTCTCTACAGTGGCACTCTCAACAGCTAGCGCTGCGTCCAAACTGTCTTTAACTGCCAGCAGTTCGCTTGAGAACTTTTCTAGTGCGAACTTACGCGCTTTATCAATATCCTCGAAGGATCTACGGCGGATATTTTCACCTTCAGCTTTGACGTATAAAACCTGTGACTTTGCTTCTTCAAGCGCTGCCTCTAACTCAGCAATTTTCTCTTCTGCGGTTTTTTCATTATCAGCAGCAGCTTCAGGTTCCTGCGTTTGTTGATTTTCCTCAGTTTGCATAGTGTTTTGTTCTTCAGTGTTTAGTTCATCTGCCATTTTCTAATCCATAGTTAATAAATCTCAGTGGTATATGGAGATGATAGTGAGTATTTCAAGGGTATTACGTTATTTTTTTAGAGATTATTAGTTGATGGTAAATGATGTTTGTTTGTTGTAAGTCAAAAAGGCACAGCATATTAAGTGGCATATTGCTATTGAGGTTGGTTTATTGATGCTAGATTGGAGACATAAAATGAAAATATGGCTTGATTTGTTTTCAACTGATTATGGGTTGATGAGTATTATTGGTATCGCGATGATAGTTGTTGCTATGTTAGGGTTTGCCTATTTCGTTGTTAAGCATCTGAAGTAGCAGTGTTTTATGTCGTGCATCAAAGTACGACATTAATTTGCTTTAAAGCATCTGTAACAGATGATGTGGCAGGATTTTGTTTTTTACCACCTAAATTGATGACTTTCCCTACTGATGATGCCACAACGCCAGTTAATTTTGGATCTGTATCAGTATAAATGGCGACTGTAGGAATGTTTAAGGCTGCGCTTAAATGAGAGAGGCCTGTATCAACGCCTACGGCGGCTATTGCACTATTAATAATATATGCCAGTTGCGAAATGCTGAGTTTGGGTAATACTGTGACATTGTTCTGCTTATCGGCAATCTCCAGCGCGCGCTTATATTCACTCTCACTTGCCCAAGGTAGTACTAGATGGCAATCATTATTTGAAAGTGCTTTAGCTAGTGCAATCCATTGCGGCAAAGGCCACAATTTGCTCTCTTTGCTCGTACCATGTAAGCCAATAATGAATTTTTTAGGTAATGCAAAATCCAGTTTGTTGATATTGGTTGCAATGCCATATTCTGGCGCGTTGTTTGGTTTGGGGTAGCCAAGTACATATGCTACTAGCTCGCGATTGCGCGTGACCGCATGCTGGTTGCGGCTGACCTGAAAAGTGGTCTGGTAAAAGTAGCTTGCTAGGGGCTCACGGGCAGATTGCTTATCAAAGCCATATTTTTTCCCATTGGCAAATTGGCTCAATACGGCGCTCTTGATTAAACCTTGGCTATCAATAATTAAATCATAGGAATGATCGGAAACAGTATGTTTGAAACTACCAATTTCAGACCAAGTTGTTTTGCTGAAGAGGTTTTTACGCCAACGCCTCATCGCGACAGGAAAAATTTGTCTTATCGCTGGGTGCAATCTTGGGATTTCCGCAAAACCTTCTTCAACGACCCAGTCTATCTCAGCATCTGGATGTTGCTGTAGAATATCATTTACAACAGGTAAATTATGTATGACATCACCGAGTGAAGAGGTTTTAACCAGTAAAATACGTTTCATGCCGCTATTTTCGCATACAATCTCTATTTTCGAGATGGATTGAACAGCTATTGAAGTTTGCTTTTATCATATTTAAGTATTTTCCCTATGGCGGCATGCAACGCGATATGTTGCGAACTGCCAATGAACTGATTAAACGTGGTCATCAAGTTGATGTGTTTACACTGAGCTGGCAAGGGGATGCCCCCAGCCAAATGGGTGTACATGTACTGCCACAAAAAGGCTGGTTTAATTACCAGCGATATAAAAAATTTATCAAAGCTACATTTAGTATTATTAAAAACAGTCATTTCGACTATATTTTTGGCTATAACCGAATGGCTGGTTTAGACGCGCACTTTGCGGCTGATCCTTGTTTCATAGAAAGAGCTCACAAGCAGCGAGGATTTTGGTACAGATTGGCGCCCAGAACGAAATGGTTCGCCGCATGCGAAAAAGCTATTTTCTCTGCAGATTCGAAAACGCACGTATTGGCCGTTTCTTTAACAGAAAAGCCGCATTTTCAGCGATGGTATGGATTACCTGATGAGCGTTTTCATTACATTCCACCCTATCTTTCACCTGAAAGGTTTTCTCTGCAGGACAAAAAGAAGATGCGCCAGTATTTACGGAAAACATTCGATTTTGGTGCGAGTGATTTTGTCTATCTACTCACTGGCTCAGGTTTTTCAATGAAAGGACTAGATCGAGCGATTTTGGCGTTGGCAGCCATGCCTGAAAAATTACGTCAAAATACGCGATTAGTTGCTGTGGGCCAAGACAATCCGAAACAATTCGCAGCGATGGCGGAGAAATTAGGATTGCAAAATCATGTCGTTATTTCAAAGGGGCGCTCTGATATTCCGCAATTGATGCAGGGGGCAGATGTTTGTGTACATCCTGCATACCGTGAAAATACTGGTTTGGTCATTTTAGAGGGCATGGCCAGTGGAGCACCTATGTTGGTGACTGAGAGCTGTGGTTATGCCATGCATGTTAAGAATGCAGACGCTGGTATTGTGTCGGCTGACCCATTTAATCAGAAAGCATTTAATCAGGAGTGGCTGGAGATGAGGGAAGCTTTAGACTTATCTAGTAAGCCAAAACCAAAATGGTCAAAAAATGGTTTGTCCTATACAAAAAAAATTATGCAGGATAACGATGGAAGCGCTGAGGCAAACATTTTAATTCAACTGGCAGAAATAAAAAAAGTTAACAGGGCAGGGCAATAAGCCTATGGGCTGCAATAAAAAAACAATATTTTCAATGCCTGCACCTTTGCGCAAAGCGCTTGGAGCCGGGAAGAAAAGTGACACCTTCGAAGTCGCCATGGCACTTGATGGACAAACTTTTCGAGATGTACCTGGACGTAAAACAATGCGGGTTGAAATATTGGACAAATCATACTTTATCAAACAGCATTTTGGTGTTGGTTGGGCTGAGATAGTAAAAAATTTGTGCTCATTGAAAAAACCGATTCTAAGTGCGATGACGGAAGTAGCTGCGATTGAAAAAATACAGGCTTTAAACGTTGCAACTACACCATTAGTAGCCTATGGGCAGCGTGGCTGCAATCCAGCAAAATTGCAATCCTTTGTAATGACCGAGGATTTAGGAGATATCACCTCTCTGGAGGACTTATGTGCATCATGGAAACAAGCGCCACCTGATCCACGGTTTAAACGGCAATTAATTATCCAAGCTGCAAATTTAGCCAAAACGCTACATGACAATGGCGTCAATCATCGCGATTTTTATCTTTGTCATTTATGTCTGGATAATGCTAGTTTGCCAAAAATAAAACTGATTCTGATTGATTTGCATCGTGTCATCATTCATCGTGTTGTAAATGAAAAAGCAAATATGAAAGATATTGCTGCTTTGTATTTTTCGAGTATGGATGTTGGATTAACAACTAGGGACTATGCCCGTTTTAAACATTATTATCGTTCGCAGTCGGTTGATTTCTGGCAGCGTGTTGTATCAAGAGCCAAACGCTTGTATAAAAAATTTAACAGCAAAAAATTTCAAAAAAAATTGGCACTTGAGCGCACTAAACTAGATTAATGTAGTCCTAATAGCACATTCGAGCGTTAGCTTGGATGACGTAATTCAATAGAGAGGAAATAAAATGGTTAAAAATATAATAATAGGATCGGTCATTACAGCATTTGCCTTAGGCGGTTGTGCCAATATGACAGAAACACAAAAAGGTACGGCTAAAGGCGCCGCAATTGGTGCAGGTGCTGGAGCAGTGGTTGGTGCTATTGCAGGTAAAGGTAAGGGTGCTGCCATCGGTGCAGTTGTTGGTGGGGCAGCAGGTGCTGTAGCCGGTAATGTGTGGTCTAAGAAAATGCAAAAACAAAAAGAAGAAATGGAAGCAGCAACCCAGGGAACTGGTGTTGGCGTTACACAAACAGAGGATAATCGTTTAAAACTTGATATTCCAAGTGATATTTCTTTTGCGGTTGGTCGTGCAGATATTCAACCAAACTTCAGGACAGTGCTTGATACTTTTGCTGATGGGCTGAAGCAAAATACAGCAACAACAGTAACGGTGATTGGTCATACTGACAGCACTGGAAGTGATGCTGTAAATGATCCACTATCGCTTAATCGTGCCAATAGTGTTAAAAATTATTTGTCTGGTCATGGTGTAGCAGCTAGCAGAATTTTTACCGAGGGGCGTGGTTCTCACGAGCCTATAGCATCGAATGATACAGCAGCCAATAGGGCGAAGAATCGTCGTGTTGAAATCTTTGTTGCTGAGCCAGCGCCAGTGCAAGAAGTTGCGCCGCAAAGCTAAAAATAAGTTGATTCAACCAATAAAAAGCCGACTTGTAGTCGGCTTTTTGTCTAATCACTCACGGCTCATTGGTTAGTTTTTCTCGAGATTTGCGACTTACCTTATAGCGGTGATAATTCCAGTAATACTGATTAGGCGCTTGTGCAATTTGTTTTTCGATTGCCTGATTGAGCAAAATGGGCGTAGCGATAGAATCTACTTTCGTTAAGTGTAAAGCATAGCCTTGACCATTATCTAAACGTTCGCCAAATGCCATGATGATGGTTGCCTTTGTTCTTTCGGCTAATTTACTTGCAAGTGTCATCGTGTATGCAGGTTTGCCAAAAAAGTCAGCCCACTCACCTTCCCCTGAAGCGGGGATTTGGTCTGGTAGTATGCCTACAGCTTCCCCTTTTTTTAATGCTTTAAAAAGTTTTCTGACACCGTTTGCATTGGCCTCTGCTAGCGTAACGTTTGCACGCTTACGGCCATTTACTAATGGCAGCAGCCATTTTTTTTTAGGAGGGCGATAAAGTACTGTAATTGGATGTTGCCGCGCATAGTAAAGCGATGTAATCTCGAAGCATCCCATATGAGGTGTGAGGAAAATAATGCCTTGTTGCGCTTCGATAGCTGACTCTATAATTTCCCAGCCATATACTTGTTTCATCAAATTATTGATACGTTGATTATCACTGTTCCAAATGTAGGGCGTTTCAAGAATGGCTTTGCCCATAGCAATAAAATTAAGTTTTACAGTTGGTTCAATAGGGCCATTAAATAACTGGCTTTGCGTAATATTTTCAATGGATCTTCGCTTAGCTTTGCTAGCAACAAAAAATAAGATAACACCTAGCAACTTACCCATTGCATGCAAAACAGGTAAAGGTAATAGTGATAACGGTTTGAAAATCAGTTGAAGCATAGGCGTGACATTATAAACGTAAACATGACTTAACTTGCGATTGGCTTTTTAATGACTGATATAATGCCACCATTCAATAGCATACGTGATGAATGAATTGTTTCAATCTAAAGAATATCAAACTATATTTTCTCAACATCATTTAGATGATTTTGCTTCATTGTGGGCAAGAAAAATTGATTGGTTTGAACCACCTAATCACCGTCGAGGCGGGTGGAGTGGTGTCGGTCAGTTATTCCTAGCATCAAATTCATCCAGTTTAAACATTTTTGTTAAAAAACAGCAAAATCATGGTCGACGCACTTTGTTTCACCCGTTTAAAGGGGAGCCTACATTTAGGCGTGAGTTCAAGCGATTAGTATTTTTAGCACAAAATCAGATAAAAGCACCTAAGGTGGTTTTTTACGCAGAAGAAAAAATTAAAAACGATAGCTGCGCTATTTTAGCAACGGAGGCCTTGGTTGGCTATGAACCACTCGATGTCATCACTAAAAGATGGCATTCTAATGAGGTTTTTTCGTCTACACAGAAAAGCAATTTACTGAAAGTCACAGCCGAAGTGATAAGAAGATTTCATGAGGCAGGCTTAGTACATAGAGCGTTATATCCCAAACATATATTTGTTAAAAATGCTGGCACTGCACCCGAAGTTGCACTTATCGATTTGGAAAAATCACGCTTCAGTTTGCTATTGTACTATCGCGCATATTTTGACCTTTCCGCATTAAATAGGCATGCCGAGTACTGGAGTAGAAGTCAACGGATGCGCTTTTTCCTAAGTTATATGCGGTCAAAACGGCTAACTAAGCCATTAAAATTTATGTGTCAGCTTATATTGCGACGTTCAACAAGACCTTAATTTATATGGCAGATAATCATCACGCAGATCTAATGGTAAGTTTTGGCTTAGGCTCACCTGCTTTGCTTGTTGGTGAGCATGCCATGACTGACATTCAGATTGTTCGATCTATTCCCTCAAGGCGATGTGTGTTTCGTGCTATTTGGCAAGGAGAGCCAGTCTTCGTCAAAATGTTTTATGGTAGTCGCGCGAATAACTACGCGCTAAGAGATATGACAGGTATAGCTCAACTGCAAGAAGCTAATGTCACTACGCCAAGAATTCTTTATCACGGCGAGGCCAGAGAGCTGCATGGTTACGCGGTTATCTATCAGGCAATTGTTGAAGCTGATAATGCGGAAACTAGTTATATGAATTCGAGTGATGCCGAGCAAGTTGCATTAGCCATAAGGCTTGTCATGACAGTTGCGATGCACCACAACGCAAACTTGATCCAAACCGATATGTATTTAAAAAACTTCTTGGTGACTGATAATTTGATCTACACCATAGATGGTGATGGCATTAAGCGCTTCGGCAAGCTATCCAAAAACCATGCATTACAAAATTTAAGCTGTCTGTTGTCGAAATTTGATGTGTTGATGCTTGATCAGAGCTTGTCTACTTTACTTAAAGCATATTCGGATACAAGATTGTGGGATAAGTCTCCAGATATTACAGAAATTAATAGACAAATTGCCACCGCAAGAAGAAAGGCACTTGCTGCTTATGCAAAGAAAGTGTTCAGACAGTGCTCTGATGTGAATGTTACTAAAGGGTATCGACTATTCACAGCAGTTCGCAGTGAATATGCATATCAGTCATTACCATTAACGCCAAAACAGCTTGATGGTTATTTAAGCACGGATAAGCTCATTAAAGATGGTAATACGTGCACTGTAGCCCTTGTAACAGTAAGCAAACGTCAATTAGTGATTAAACGCTATAACATTAAACACTTTTGGCACGGTGTAAGCCGGGCCTGTAGAAAAACACGTGCATCAGTTTCGTGGGAAAATGCGCATCGTTTGCAACTACTAGGTATTCATACAGCAAGCCCAGTGGCGCTATTAGAAGAACGATGGTTTGGCTTAAAGCTGAGAGCTTATTTTTTGACTGAATATGTAGATGCACCAGATGCATTAGCGTTTTTTAAACAAATATCTGACAAGACAATACGTGCGCAAGCAGTTAAAGCATTGGTACAACTATTCTACAGACTTTACTTACTTCAAATTTCGCATGGTGACATGAAGGCAAGTAATATTAAGATACTGTCAGATGCTGAACCACTATTCATTGATCTGGATAGTATGAAGCAGCATAAAAGTGCTAAAAAAGCAGCCAAAATGCATACCAAAGACATTAAACGCTTCATGCAAAATTGGAAAGATGAGCCTTCGCTGTATAATGCGTTTGTTAAGGTTTTTAAAGTTGTTTATGCCGATCACGCAACCTTGCAGGCGGCAGAAATATTCAAATAATCACAATAGAGTTAAATTAAATGATTGTATTAGGTTTGTCTGGGGCGCTTAGTCATGACGCATCTGCTGCTATTTTGGCCGATGGAAAAATTATTGCTGCAGCAGAAGAAGAGCGATTTATTCGGGATAAACATGCCAAAGGTAAATTTCCCTACGAGGCCGCAAAGTTTTGTTTAAAGCAAGCAGGTATTAAGCCAGAAGATGTTGATATCGTTGCTTTCCCTTACGCAGAGATTCCATTAAGCACCAACGCAAGATGGCATTATGCTAAACGTCACTGGTATGCGCCAGATCGTGCATTAGATGCTATTTTTAATGGTAATCGCCGCTACCGTCGTAATCGCGATAAATCGCTAGCGTTAATGAAAGAACTTGGCTTGAATAACGCCAAATTTGTTCCAGTGGAACATCACTTGGCGCATGCCTCAAGTGCATATCATTTAAGTGGTTTTAAAGAAAAAACAGCGATCGTTGGCATTGATGGCAAAGGTGAATATGCCACGACATTTTTTGGTTATGGTGAAAATGGGAAGATTCATAAAATAAAAGAATTCTACGACCCTGATTCATTAGGCGGGCTATATGGAGCAATGACCGAGTATCTAGGTTTTGATATGCTGGATGGCGAATTCAAAGTGATGGGTATGGCTCCTTATGGTGATCCGACAAAGTTTGATTTATCTGATTTAGCCAAGTTTGAAAATGGTGAGCTGATTGTTAACACAAAGCTCGTGAATGTGGTCGGTTTACGACGTTATAAAGAAAATGGTAAAGGCTACTACTTTACGCCAGAGTTGATTAAAAGGCTTGGACCTAAGCGCCAAGGTGATGAAATTGATGATCCTTATATCCACTACGCGGCTTCGATTCAAGCATTGTTAGAGAAGCTTGCGTTGGAAATGATTGAATATTATCTGGGTGATATTATTCGCGAAACAGGCAAAATTGCCATGGCAGGTGGTGTTGCGCTGAATGTTAAGCTCAATCAGCGTATTATCAGTCTACCGTATGTGAAAGAGTTATTTGTTCAGCCTGCTTCTGGTGATAATGGCACTTCTTTAGGTGCT
>JBFIGM010000006.1:0-29985 GCA_041602315.1 Methylophilaceae bacterium
ATCTGCCTCAAACTCATTTTTTCTAGAATAGCTTGCCATTAATGGGCGAATAAGAAATAGGAACACAGGCGATACCAACATAAATAATAATAGTGCCATGTAGTTAGATTCGTTAACAACGCCTAAACCTTGGTAAAACCACGGTTGGTTAATTAACCAACCAAGCAATGCCAACCCGAGGAAGCTAACAAAAAATATCATTGCAATCCGTTTAATGACATGATGATGTTTGAAGTGACCAAGCTCATGAGCCAATACTGCTTCAATTTCCTCTATATTCAAACGCTCAAGCAACGTATCAAAGAAAACAACACGTTTGCTGTTGCCAAAACCAGTAAAGTAAGCATTGCCATGGCTACTTCTGATTGAGCCATCCATCACAAATAAACCTTGCGATTTAAAACCACATTTGCTTAAGAGAGATTCGATTCTGACTTTTAGTGTCTCATCTGCAAGTGGGGTGAATTTGTTAAATAATGGTGCAATAAAGGTAGGGTACACAGCTAGCATCACAATATTAAAAATTGTCCATACTACCCATAAATAAAACCACCAGTATTCACCAGCACCTTGCATCAGCCAGAGTGCTGCAAACAAAATAGGTGCACCGAGCAACAAGCCTACAAAACTATGTTTGATCAAGTCAGTGAAAAACATTTTTCGTGTCATTTTGTTAAAACCAAACTTCTCATCAACGATAAATGTTTTATAGTATTCAAAAGGGAGGTCAATTAGACCACTGATCAGTAATGCTGAACAAATGACTAGTGCGCCTCTCCAAATTTCATGATCAGGCAAAACAGAAGTCCATAAATTGTCTATCCACTGCAACCCGCCACCAATGGTTAATCCGAACAATAATAATGCTTGCACAATCATTTCTGATAATGCAATTTTTGTTTTTGCGGTAGAGTAATCAGCAGCTTTCTGATGCGCATCTAATGAAATGTTGTTTGAGAAAGCCGCAGGAACCGCATTACGGTGCGTTTGTACATGTCTGATTTGACGAGTCCCCAGCCAGAAACGGATAAGGGTGCTGAAGATGAGTAAACCGACAAAGATTAATGTGAGTGTATGTGCCATATTTTAAAAGTGATCTAGTAACCTGATATCATGTTGTTTTATTGTATTTTGAAGCATTTGTGCCTGGTTTAGTTCGAGCACTGTGCAATTAACGACTATTTTAATGGAAATCATGATGGAAGCTCAAAGTAATGTATTAAATAACGACAACTTAATCTGGTTAGATATGGAAATGAGTGGGCTTGTGCCAGACACAGACCGCATACTTGAGTTAGCCGCGGTAATTACCGATTCTGAGTTGAATGTATTGGCAGAGTCTCCTGTTATTGTTGTACATCAATCAGATGCAGTCTTAGATGGAATGGATGCTTGGAATAAGGGTACGCATGGCAAAAGCGGCCTTATCGATAAAGTCAAAGCCTCTAACGTAGATGAGCAAGCAGCTACTGAGCAAATGCTTGATTTTTTTAAGAAATATGTTCCAGCAGGAAAGTCTCCAATGTGTGGTAATTCTATATGCCAAGATCGACGTTTCATGGCACGATATATGCCAGAGTTAGAGGCTTTTTTCCATTACCGCAATTTAGATGTTAGTGTATTTAAAGAACTCTCAAGGCGGTGGAAACCAGAAATATACTCAGGATTTAAAAAGTCCAGTAGGCATGAAGCGTTAGCAGATGTGTATGAGTCGATTGACGAGTTGAAATACTATCGAGAGCACTTTATTGTCAAGTAGAGATGCCGGACAAAAAATGAGGCGGCATTTGATTTAAATGTCGCCTCAAGGGAGGAGATTTTAGCTTTGGAGAAGCTTGATTATATATAAGCATACACCGTGCCAATTTTAACTCCCTTTAGTTTTCTAACATTTTTTTATACAACTTTACATAAGAAACGGCACTGGAAGCCCAGCTTACATCGGTTTTCATACCGTTTTTTTGTATTTTTCGCCACGTCTTCTTATCTTTCCACAAATCAATAGCATGGCGAATAGCGACCAAAAGTGATACTGATGTGACATTTTTTATCACAAAGCCTGTTGCCGTATTATTACTGATTGTATCCACATTACTATCGATGACAGAGTCGGCTAAACCGCCTGTGGCCGAGACAATAGGCGGTGTGCCATAAGTGAGACCATACATTTGATTCAATCCGCATGGTTCGAAACGCGAAGGCATGATAAACATATCAGCACCTGCCATGATGTTATGTGAAAGCATTTCGTGGTAGCCAATTTTAACTCCAATTTGATTTGGATAACTATTTTGTAAGTAGTTAAAGCTATCTTCAAGAGATTTCTCTCCGCTACCTAAAATGACAATTTGGCAGCCTTCTGCGATAAGTGTTGGTATTATTTGCGGTAGTAAATCGAGTCCTTTTTGATAAGCAAAACGACTGACAATGCCCAATAATGGTGCGTCGGCATCAATATTAAGCTCAAATGCTTTTTGTAAATTCTTTTTGACTGTTTTTTTGCCCGACATATTAGATGTCGAGTAGTGAGCATTAAGATATTGATCCGTTTTCGGGTTCCAATCTGCCGTGTCAATTCCATTCAAAATGCCAGTAAGCTTATTCTGGCGTGTTTTTAATAAGCCATGCATGCCAAAGCCATAGTCTTGGGTTTGAATTTCTTTTGCATAAGTTGGACTAACTGTGCTGAGATAATCGGCATAATAAAGTCCTGCTTTCATAAACGAGATTTGATTATAAAATTCATAACCATTTATATTGAAATGTTCAGGTGGTAATTCCAGCTCATTCATCGTTCCTAGGTGAAAATTACCTTGGTAAGCCATGTTGTGAATGCTAAATAGTGTTTTAGCATTACTCTTATCGATTAGTTTGACATATAGGGGCGTTAGTCCTGATTGCCAATCGTTACAGTGAATTAAGTCAGGTTGCCAATTGAGCGGAGAGTCTTGTGTGGAAAGTATGCTTGCTATCCTTGAGAGTACACCAAAACGTAAGGCATTGTCAGGCCAGTCGTTGCCATGTAGGTCATTGTAGGGGCTTCCTTCACGCTCATACAGTGCGCTGTTGTGGATAGCAATTACCTCTACATTGCTTTCAGGCATTTTTCCAATGTAAATCTGGCAGTTAAGACCCAATGCTTTTATGTTTGCTACCTGTTGAGTAGATTGCAATTTTTCCAAAACACCTGTGTAGGCAGGCATGAGTATTTTTATTTCGCCGTTAAAACTAGATAGGTTTTTAATTGCTTTAGGTAGTGCACCGCTTACATCAGCTAAGCCACCAGTTTTAATTAATGGAAATGCTTCAGATGTTACAAATAATACGTGCACTTTTTTCTCATTATGAAATTTGGTGAAAGAGGGTATACCCGCTATTATAAATGGTAATGATAGAAATTCTAAACGAAGGAGACGTATGTTAGTCGGGCAATGGGTGGCGGTGGGACTTGGTGCTGCTATAGGCGCTTGGATGCGATGGGGTTTGGGCTTAATGCTAAACGCAACATTGCCTGTTTTAGCCATGGGAACGCTAGTAGCAAATTTAATTGGGGGCTATTTGATGGGATTGGCTATCGCAGGCTTTGCCTTGGCGCCTACAATATCACCTGAAGTACGTTTGTTTGTAATGACCGGATTTCTTGGTGGTATGACAACCTTCTCTACCTTTTCTGCTGAAGGTGTTAACTTAATAGCGCGTGGTCAGTATGGTTGGGCTGCAACACATATTTTGCTTCACGTAATAGGTTCCTTAGTAATGACTGGACTTGGTATTTTTACAATACAATTGATTAAGGGTTAACTATAAATGCAAGTAACTTATCTAAAACTATTTGTACCAGAGGCTTTACGACATCAAGATAGCTTGCTTTATGAATGGGTTTTAAGGCAAGCAACATCTATCGGCGTTGCAGGTGGGACCGCATCGCGTGCAGTAGCAGGCTTCGGTCGGCATGGGCATATACATGAACAACACTTTTTTGAATTAGCAGGAGAGGTGCCTATTGTTCTCGATTTTTTTGCAGCTGAGGAAGCTATTAATCGTTTATTAGCTTTACTAAAAGTTGAAAAATTGTCGTTGGTCTATGTAAAATTCCCAGCAGAGGCTGGACTGACTAACTAGCTTATACTCAAAGCGTTGACCTATTAAAAAGCCCGACAAGTCGGGCTTTTATATTTCAAACAAAAAATTATTTTTGTGTTTCAACCATGACAAGAGGCTCTTCAGCCTGACTGGCTTTATCTTCCTTCTTCCAGCTAGCCGTTTTGCGAGGCGCTTTCGGTTTCTCTACTTTCTGTTCAGTGTTGTTGGTAACAGCACTAGCCTTGGTTTCAACCAATTGCAAGCCACTATCTCCTAGATCAGTCGCTTTTTGTGCTTTGGTTTTACGTGGAGCTCTTGCTTTAGTCGTTTTCTTAGGGGTTGGTTTTTTTGGCTGCTCATTGTCCGTAGCATCAGCTTTAGCAATATTAGCTGTTGTATCGTCCTCTTGTTGGGTTACTTTAGCAGCTTGCTTAGACTTTGTAGTTCGTTTACGAGGTTTAGGCGCTTCCTTCGCCACGTCTTTTGTCTCTGGCTGAGATTCAACAGCTTTCTCTGCTTTTGCAACAGGTTTTTCCGCAGGGTCATTTACTGGCGCAGAGGTAGTTTTCTGAGGCGCTTCGTTAACAAGCGGTTTTGACTCTTGTTTAGCATCAGCCTCAGCAGTTGTAGGAATGTTGTTTTTCTCTAACATTTCCTCTGAAGCATTTCTATTATCATCTCTAGCTTTTCGGTCCCGTCTGCCACCTCGTCCACGCCTGTTGCCACGATGTTGATTGTTGCTTTTATTTGTGTGCTCATTTTTTGTCAGCGCGGATTGCTCTGTGGCTTGACTGGCAGCGTTCGGTTCAACAGCTGTTTGTGTTGCTTCTGAACGCTCATGTCTTGGCTGCTGTTCAGTACGTTGTTGCCAGTTTTCATTACGGCTTTTGTTGCGATTTCTATTACGATTTCTGTTTTTATTACGGTCGCGATTAATGTTTTGTTTTTCTTCTTCAACCACTGGTTTCGTTATAACTTCGCCTTCACCACTCAGCCATTTTTTAATACGACTCAAGAACGAAGTCTTTGCTGTAGGTGCAGGTGCTTTTCTCTCAGCAGTAGGCGCTGGAGTTGCCGTGATAATCCCTTTAACAACAGCCTCCAGTGGTATTTGTTTTGCATCAATCGTTCTGCTTAGAGAGTAAGCATTTTCAGGCGGCAATTCAACGAGGTCGTAACTCGCACGTGTCGTTTCTTCATTTACATCATCCTGTTTGATACGAGTAATGCTGTAATTGGGTGTTTCCATATGTATATTTGGAATGAGTATGACTTCTACTTTCATCATTTGCTCAATGCTGTAAATCTCAGCACGCTTTTCATTCAACAGGAATGTCGCTGCATCAACAGGCAATTGCACCTGGATGATTGCACTATTGTCTTTCATGGCTTCTTCTTGCGTAATGCGAAGAATATGCAGTGCTGTAGATTCAATACCACGAATATGACCTGTGCCATGGCAGCGAGGGCATGCAGCATGATTACCTTCTCCCAAACTAGGGCGAAGTCGTTGTCGCGACAACTCTAATAAACCAAAGCGTGAAATTTTACCAATTTGAACGCGTGCACGATCTGCATGCAGTTCGTCACGAATTCGATTTTCTACTTCACGTTGATTGCGTTGATTTTCCATATCAATGAAATCAATTACAACTAGACCGCCTAAATCACGAAGTCTTAGTTGTCTAGCAACTTCCTCAGCAGCCTCTAGGTTTGTGTTAAAGGCTGTTTGTTCAATGTCAGCACCTTTAATTGAGCGCCCAGAGTTGACGTCGATTGAGACAAGCGCTTCTGTGTGGTCAATGACGATGGCGCCACCTGATGGCAACCTTACTTCTCTGGAGTGAGCAGTCTCAATTTGATGTTCAATTTGGAAGCGTGAGAACAGTGGAATCTCATCTTCATATAATTTTACTCGAGCTTCATTACCAGGCATTACTACACTCATGAAGTGTTTTGCCTGTTCGTATGTTTCTTCTGTGTCAATTAGAATTTCACCGATATCAGAATTGAAATAATCGCGAATAGCACGAATAACTAGATTTGATTCTAAGTAGATCAACTCAGGAGCTGGATTTACGCGCTTACCATTATCATCTGTTTTTTCTTGTCCTGCATCTTCAATAGCAGACCACAGTTGCAGTAAATAGTCTAAATCCCATTGTAGCTCTTCAGCGGTGCGACCAATGCCAGCAGTCCTGGCAATGATACTCATGCCTTTTGGCACGTTTAATGCGGCCATGGTGTCACGAAGCTCATTACGATCTTCGCCTTCAACGCGACGAGAAACGCCTCCACCCCTTGGGTTGTTAGGCATTAGCACAAGGTAACGACCTGCAAGAGAAATATAACTGGTCAGTGCAGCGCCTTTGGTGCCGCGCTCATCTTTATCTACTTGGACAATCAGCTCTTGACCTTCTTTGATAACGTCCTGTATACGCGTTTTACCGCCTTCTGGTTTGTTACCAAAATAACTGCGGGCAATTTCTTTGAAGGGTAAAAAGCCATGGCGGTCTGTGCCATAGTCAACAAATGCTGCTTCTAATGATGGTTCTATTCGGGTAATAATCCCTTTATAAATATTGCTTTTACGTTGCTCTTTACCTGTATGTTCTATATCCAGGTCTATGAGTTTTTGTCCGTCGACAATAGCAACGCGAAGCTCTTCAGCTTGCGTTGCATTAAATAACATGCGTTTCATTATCTACTCCCGCACTCAGCAGGCAGATTTTAATTGTGATTTCAAGTTTAGATTCAAGTACTGAAGATACATTACGCGAGTAATGCTAACGAAATCAGGTCGCTGAATTAAGCGATCACTGGTTTGAGCTTTATTTAAGTTGTTGTCTAAGTAAATTTCAATTTACTTGTCATACGCAGTCTACGATTGTGCTTTTTGCACAATCGTTTTGACTATTACATTTTTCTATCAATCATGATGAGATGAATGAGCGTTTCACTTAAAATTAGGCTAAAAATTTATGCTATACAGCGATAAATTCGTTAAAATTAGTTCTTCAGTAACTATAGTCGCACTTTATTTTCTTTATCTGCAGCGGCTAGAGCGCAAATTTTTTATCGCTACTTAATATGGCGAGCGGTATTAACCAAATGTTCTTTAATTTAAATATTCTTAAAAAAGAAATATTTTAGTGTCGTAAAAAAGAATAATAAATATTTTTTTGACGACACTAGAGTATAGGCTTTATTGAGCTTTTAAGCAAAATATATGACGCAAGTAAGTGAAAATAAACAAATCAGTGCATCAGCCGCAGCAAAAATACAAATAGATGAGGCGAGCGAAGGGCAACGTATTGATAATTTCTTAACAAAAATGCTCAAAGGCGTTCCTAAACCGCATATTTATCGGATATTGCGCAGTGGAGAGGTCCGTGTAAATAAAGGTCGAGTAGATGCTTCTTATAAGCTTGTGCTTAACGACATTGTTCGTATTCCACCCATCCGCACATCAGTACAGCCTAAATCGACAGAAGCTTTTTCAAGCAAACCAAAATTTGATCAGGCTATCATCTATGAAGACCAGTCATTACTGGTCATTAATAAACCAGCTGGATTTGCTGTGCATGGTGGAAGTGGTGTGAGTCGTGGTGTTATTGAACAATTACGTGAAGAGAGACCTACAGCAAAATTTTTAGAATTAGTACATCGTTTGGATCGTGATACGTCTGGCGTACTTTTGTTGGCAAAGAAGCGTACAGCGCTGGTAGCACTGCATGAGGCTATAAGAGAAAATAGAACAGATAAACGATATGCAGTATTGGTCGCTGGAGAGTGGACAGAAGCAAAAAAACGCGTAGTAATGCATTTGCAAAAATATGTATTACCAAGTGGTGAAAGGCGCGTGAATGTCGTCACAGATAAGCAAAAAGATAAACACAATGAAGCCCAAATATCAGAAACTATTTTTTATTTAAAAGAGTCTTTTGAAGGCTTTAGTTTGTTAGAGGCAAAGTTAATCACAGGTCGAACACATCAGTTGAGAGTGCAATTAGCGCATTTAGGTTTTCCGATAGTGGGCGATGATAAATATGGCGACTTTGATCTAAATAAGCAATTACAAAAAAAAGGTCTAAAGCGTATGTTTCTGCATTCATCCGAAACCAAGCTTCAGCACCCAATGACAGAAGAGCGACTACGGTTGGTAGCACCACTTCCTCCTGCGTTAGAAAACTTCCTTCATTCATTAACGAAAAAATAGCTAACGGTATTCGAGTGGTTTTAATCAAATGAAAAAGGCATATGACTTAATAGTATGGGATTGGGATGGAACATTAGCCGATTCCACGGGTATGATCGCACGCGCATTGATGAATGCTGCTGCAGAGGTTGGTTTGCCTGCGTTAACAGAACAAGCTGCAAGAAACGTTATTGGACTCGGTCTGCAGGAATCAATACGTGCTTTGTATGGGGACATATCACAAACGCAGGCGCAGGACTTAGCACGCCAATATACATTGAATTATTTTGCTAATGAACAAAGTGTTCCATTGTTTGAAGGAGCAAGCACACTACTTGCCGAGTTATGGAGGCGTGGCTACAAACAAGCAGTTGCGACAGGTAAAGGACGAAGAGGGCTTAATTTGGCATTGCAACATACTGGTGTTACCAAATATTTTAAGGAGACCAGAACGGTTGATGAGTGCTTTTCCAAGCCACATCCGCAAATGTTAGATGAATTAATGGATGCATTAGTAGTCACGCCTGAGCGAACTCTTATGATTGGGGATAGTTCTTATGATTTACAAATGGCAAAAAATGCAGGGGTCGACTGCCTTGCCGTAACTTTTGGAGCACACCCGAGTGAATTATTACTTCAATATAATCCAAAAGGTATCTTCAAAACATTTCATGACTTAGCAGAATGGTTGTTGAATAATGCATAAAAAAACGATCCAATTTAAAAGTAGCGATTTACAGGAAAAGTCTACTGGCTTGCGTTTTGATTTGCCACAATTAAGCGAGTATGCAACTGGCTTTGTGATACGATTCGACAATAAGCCATATGCTTATGTTAATCAGTGTGCCCACGTTCCAGTTGAGCTAGATTGGCAAGAAGGTGAGTTTTTTACATCGGATAAAGAGTTGTTGATTTGTGCAACACATGGTGCATCGTATGAACCTGATACTGGATATTGTGTCTATGGTCCTTGCAAAGGAAAAAGGTTGCAACCTTTGCGCGTGATAGAGCAAGATGATGTGATAACGATTCATCTAGATACAGATTAAATGTTCTCACAATAACAATAATTTTTTTAGGAAATTGAAATGGCAGATAATATAAATACCGAAGATAGCCGCTGGCAAAAAGAAGTCATTGAAAAATTAGCAATGGCAAGCTTGAATGAGCAAAAAACGGCAAGGCGATGGAGTATATTCTTTAAAATCTTGTTGTTTGTCTATCTATTTACACTGCTTGCTTATGCAGTAGGTTGGGTGGTTAAAGATGGTAAAGCTGTGATTGGCGAACATACTGCACTGATCAATATATCAGGTGTCATTTTGCCAGGTGGCGAGGTGAATGCAGAAGCGGTTTCTGGTAGTTTAAAAGATGCCTATGAAAACAAGGGTACGAAAGGGATTATTTTACGTATCAATAGCCCAGGAGGGAGTCCTGTTCAAGCTGGCATTATTAATGAGGAAATTAAACGGCAGAAAAAGCTGCATCCAAAGATTCCTGTTTACGCAGTAGTTGAAGACATCTGTGCATCTGGCGGATATTACATTGCAGCCGCTGCAGATAAGATATACGTAGATAAGGCGAGTATCGTAGGCTCTATTGGTGTATTGATGGATGGTTATGGCTTTACTGGCACAATGGAAAAGCTAGGTATTGAAAGGCGCTTATTAACAGCAGGTAAAAACAAGGCAATGCTGGATCCATTTTCACCTGTTAATCCTAAACATGAACAATACGCTAAGGAGATGCTAGACGAAATTCATGAGCAGTTTAAAGCTGTTGTGAGAGAGGGCAGAGGTAGCCGTTTGAATGAAACCGAGGAAACCTTTAGTGGTTTATTTTGGACTGGGGAAGAGAGCATCAAATTAGGCTTAGCTGATGCGCTTGGCAATACAGATTACGTTGCTAGAGAAGTAATCAAGCAAAAAGAAATCATTGATTTCACTTATCAGGAAAGCTTCGCTGATCGTTTTGCCAAAAGACTTGGTGCAAGCATCGCTCAGCACTTAGGCTTCGATGCTAATACTAGAGGGTGGTCCTTACGCTAATAGAGTATTTTAAAAAAGCTGGGATAACCCAGCTTTTTTTGTAAGTATCAAAGTTTCACATTGATATCTTTAAGTCATCGATTTTGTATAGTTAATTAGACCATTTGTCGAGCTGTCATAATTAGTTACTTCCTCGTCACTAGTCAGTTGTGGCAGGATTCGACTAGCAATTTGCTTGCCGTACTCAACGCCCCATTGGTCATAACTATTAATGTCCCAAATAATACCTTGGACAAATATTTTATGTTCATACAGTGCAATGAGTCTGCCAAGTGTGCGAGGTGTCAGTTTATTAAATAAAATAGATGTGGTCGGACGGTCACCCTCAAAAATCTTATGGGGTAACAGTTTTTCCAGTTTCTCACCAGATAAACCTTGTTCTTCTAGTTCGGCGCGCGCTTCCTCTTTCGTTTTACCCAACATCAATGCTTGTGTTTGCGCAAGGAAGTTTGCAAGTAAGATTTTATGATGCTCGTTTCCATTCGAGCCTACTTCATAATGGCTATGGATTGGCATAATAAAATCAGCTGGGACAATTGGCGTACCTTGGTGGATGAGTTGGTAAAATGCATGTTGACCATTTGTGCCAGCTTCGCCCCAGATAATAGGCCCTGTTTTATAATGGACTCGCTTACCATCTCGACACATGAATTTACCATTACTTTCCATATCTGCTTGCTGCATGTAAGCAGGAAAGCGTGCCATGCTTTGATCATAGGGCAAAATAACATGCGAGTCTGCATGGAAAAAGTTGTTATACCATATACCAATTAGTGCCATGATAACAGGCATGTTCTGTTCTAGTGGTGCATTTCTGAAATGCTTATCCATGTCATGGCCACCTGTCAGCAATTCCTCAAAGTTATCCATGCCGACATAAAGTGCTATCGATAAACCGATTGCTGACCATAAGGAGTAGCGACCACCAACCCAGTCCCAGAATTCAAACATGTTGTCTCTGTCAATGCCGAACTCGGTGACTGCATCAGCATTGGTCGATAATGCGACGAAATGCTTGGCAATATGCTTGTCTTCTTTTGCACTGTTTAAAAACCATGCACGAGCAGAGCGTGCATTAGTCATAGTTTCCTGAGTGGTGAATGTTTTGGATGCAACGATAAACAGCGTTGTATCTGGATTACATTTTTCTAGTGCGCGGATGAGGTGGGCGCCATCGATATTAGATACGAAATGTACATTGAGATTAGGGCTGGCATAAGGCTTTAAAGCGTCACATACCATAACTGGCCCCAAATCTGAACCACCTATACCGATATTGACAATATCAGTGATACGTTTTCCAGTGTAGCCTTTCCAATCACCATTACGTACTTTTTCAGTAAAGATGCGCATTTGCGCTAGCACTGCATTAACAGCAGGCATCACATTCTGGCCGTCGACATAAACAGGCTCATTACTGCGATTTCTCAAGGCTGTGTGGAGAACTGCACGATCTTCCGTAATGTTGATTTTTTCACCAGAAAACATGCGTTCACGCCAGTCTTCAATATTAGCCTCGCGCGCTATTTGAAATAGCAGACTTAGCGTTTCTTCCGTGATGCGATGCTTAGAGTAATCTAATAACAAATCGTCAAACTTTAAACTAAACTTATCAAATCGTTTAGGATCCTCTTTGAATAAATTGCGCATATGTAGCGCAGAGATAACTTTTTCGTGTTCGCAAAGTGCTTTCCAGCTTGGATGTTGTGTCAGTCTTGCCATTTATTAATATATTTTTCTAATAAGTTTATGTAATTATAATCACTGATTGTTAAGTTAATGTTATTACCAGTCCAGCCAGCGGCGGTATGGTAATAGTCAGCGAGTGATGCTGGTTCATCCATGCAATATTTTCAGATTGCAAAGTGTCTGCGTTCCTCACGTTACTGCCGCCATAATGTGCAATGTCTGTATTGAGTACTTCTTTGTATTCTCCAGCGACTGGCACACCGATACGCTGTCCAATTCTTGGTACAGGTGTAAAATTCAGCACTATTATAGCAAAAGTATTATTAATTCCACGTCTGATGAAACTTAGCAATGATTGATCTGCATCTTGGCATTCCAACCACTCAAATCCAGCCGGTTCAAAGTCTAGCGTATGTAGTGCTTCATGGGATTGATATAAATCATTCAAGTCACGATTGAGTTGTTGAATGCCTCGATGGAAATGGTGGTTTGGTTCATTGTCGTTAAGCAAATGCCACTCTAGACTAGTATTAACATTCCATTCACTGCGTTGACCAATTTCATTACCCATGAAATTGAGTTTTTTGCCGGGTGTTGTTGTTTGCAGGCAGAATAACAATCTCAAATTGGCGAATTGTTGCCATGCATCACCTGGCATTTTGTTCAGTAGTGATTGTTTGCCATGAACAACTTCGTCATGGGAAAACGGAAGGACAAAGTTTTCGCTATATGCATAAAGTTGACCAAAAGTTAGCTTGTGATGATGGTATTTTCGATGGACGGGGTCTTCCTCCATATAAGCTAGCGTGTCATTCATCCATCCCATGTTCCATTTCATGCTAAAGCCTAAGCCACCAGCATAAACAGGTCTAGAAACACCTGGCCAGGCAGTTGATTCTTCCGCAATGGTTAAGACGCCAGGAAACTCTTCACCGACAAATATATTGAGTTGTTTTAAAAACTCGATGACCTCTAAGTTCTCTCTTCCGCCATATTTATTTGGTAGCCATTCACCTTCTTTACGTGAATAATCTAGATAGAGCATTGAAGCGACGGCATCTACACGAAGACCATCTAAGTGAAACTCATTAAGCCAGAAGTGTGCGTTACTGATAAGGAAATTACGCACTTCATTGCGGCCATAGTTGAAAATATAGGTGCCCCAGTCTTGATGTTCGCCTAAGCGAGGATCTTCATGCTCGTAAAGCGCTGTTCCATCAAATCGAGCAAGTGCCCAATCATCTTTGGGAAAGTGACCAGGCACCCAGTCAAGAATAACGCCGATATTCGCTTGATGCAGTTGGTCAATTAGAAACCGCAAATCATCAGGCGACCCAAATCTGTTAGTTACACCAAAGTAGCCTGTTGTTTGGTAACCCCAAGATTCGTTTAGTGGATGCTCTGTAATTGGCAAAAGCTCAACATGGGTATAGCCCATTTCAACTACATGAGGGACAAGCCTTTCAGCTAGCTCTCGGTAACTTAAGAAGTGGCCATCATTGTTACGTTGCCAACTGCCTAAGTGAACTTCATAGCAGTTAAATGGAGCATGTAACCAATCTTTTTCTTTTCTGTTTTGAAGCCATTTGGTGTCTTGCCATTGATGCGAGCTATCACTTATTTTGCTCGCATTGCCAGGGCGGTGTTCGAATTCAAAGCCATAGGGGTCTGTTTTAATAAGGACATGCCCCGTGTGGCGGTTGCGAATTTCAAATTTATATATATCGCTAGTTGTTAGATGAGGGATAAAAATCTCCCATACGCCACTACTGCCTAGCGCGCGCATACTGTGGACTCTTCCATCCCAGTTATTAAAACTACCAACTACACTTACACGTTCAGCATTGGGTGCCCAGACGGCAAATCGGTATCCAGTTACACCAGATAAGGTCAGTTTCTGTGCACCAAGCATTTTATAAGCCTGCTTAAGCTTGCCTTCTGCAAATAAATATAAATCATCATTTGATATAGAACTGCCAAAGGAGTAAACATCATAGGTTTCAAAAACATGGTTATCGATTTCAATCTTTAGCAAACATGGCGCCGAAATCTTCGCTTTACTCTTTAATGTAAACAGTGGTTGGTCGTCAGTTTGGTTTAGTGCCACCCATTTTTGATCAATCTGAACAGATACTTTTTTCGCTCTAGGATAAAAAACTCTGAGGATGAATTGATTATTAGCTTGATGCAGCCCAAGAAAACTAAAAGGGTCATGGTGTTTTGCATCGATGATTTTTTGCAGGTTCTGTTGATCGCTATTTGCCATTTGTTTTGAATGTGTTCTAGTCACTGAGTTTTTTTCTATTAAATTTTAATTATTGCTGTTAAATTTAATTGTAATAATGTAATGTAATTATAAAGCAGAAGTTGTTAGTCTACTTGCTTAATTACCAGCTTTGTTAGGACTCAAGAATGTCTAGGAATGAATTCAAGGAACGAAGGAAAGTAAATCTCCGGCAAGATCCGCCCTCAGATCGCTTCATCAGTAACTTAACAAAAAACACCGTTGCAATTATTCTCGCGGGTGGACGTGGCAGTCGACTGAAAAACTTAACGGATTGGCGTGCTAAACCAGCTGTTCAGTTTGGTGGAAAATTCAGGATTATTGATTTTCCGCTGTCTAATTGCATTAATTCGGGCATCAGACGCATTAACGTAGCGACGCAATATAAAGCACAAAGTTTAATACAACATATACAACGTGGTTGGGGTTTCCTGAGAGGTGAATTTCACGAGTACGTCAACATCATCCCTGCTCAGCAGCGTCTTGGAGAGGAGTGGTATAAAGGAACCGCTGATGCTGTATACCAAAATATAGACATACTTAAAGAAAATGGTGGTGATTATGTGTTGGTTTTAGCAGGTGATCACATCTACAAAATGGACTATGGCAAAATGTTAGCAACGCACGTGACGAGTAATGCAGACATGACCATTGCCTGCATTAACGTACCGATAGAAGATGCTAAAGGTTTTGGTGTTGTCACCACGGACGATAGTGACCGTGTGATAGATTTTGCTGAAAAGCCCGACAATCCAAAATCAATCCCGGGAAATGCTACACAGTCATTTGCCAGCATGGGTATTTATGTTTTTAATGCCAAGTTCTTATATGAACAATTGATTCGTGATGCTGATATCAAAAAATCATCGCATGATTTTGGCAAAGATATTATCCCACATGTTATTCAGAAGTATCGTGTGCAGGCTCATCGTTTCACAGATAGCTGTGTAGGTGCACAAGACAATAATTTTTATTGGCGAGATGTAGGAACAATTGATGCTTACTGGGAAGCCAATATGGAGTTAACCAAAGTAATTCCAGAACTGAACCTGTACGACAATGAGTGGCCAATATGGACGTATCAAGAACAATTACCACCAGCAAAGTTTGTATTCAAAGATGAAGGTAGAACAGGTAAAGCGACAGATTCTCTCGTTTCAGGCGGATGTCTGATTAGTGGTTCATGTGTGACAAACTCTGTTCTCTTTTCAGATGTACATGTTGATGATTACTGTACCGTAGAAGGTGCTGTCATACTTCCAAAATCAACAGTCAACAGTAATGTAGTGTTGAAAAATGTCGTTATTGACCGTGGTTGTTACATTCCTGAGGGTATGCAAATTGGTGTGGATTTGGCGCTTGATGCAAAACGTTTTTACGTTTCAGAAAAAGGCATTGTGCTAGTTACCCCTGATATGTTGGGGCAAGATTTATACAGAGTTATTTAAATAAAAACAATAAGTTAAAAAGTTTTTTTAAAGTAATTTATAGGAAATAATATGCCTGTTTCACCCCCTAAGCTTCGCTTAAACCTCTATTGGCATATGCATCAACCAGACTATCGTGATTTGACTACTGGTGAATATGTATTGCCATGGACTTATCTTCACGCAATTAAAGACTACAGTGACATGGTCTATCATTTGGAAGAGAACCCAAAGGCTAGGGTGACTTTTAACTTTGTGCCAATATTGGTTGAACAGTTACTCGACTACAAACAACAGTTTGAAGATAACGATATAAGAGATCCTTTGCTTGCACTTCTTGTGAAAGAGGACCTGGATAATGTCAGTCATCATGAATGCAAGCTAATTGTAGAAAGTTGCTTTAAGGCGCATCATGAAAAAATGTTGAGCCCTTTTCCACACTATCAGCGCTTGTTAAATATCTACCAGCAAGTTGAGCCAATAATGAGTGATGAGTATGATTTCCATTATTTATCAGCACAGTACAAGGCTGATTTGCTTGTTTGGTACCATTTGGCTTGGTGTGGCGAGAGTTTAAGACAGAATAGTAAAGTTATTCAGACGCTAATGGCAAAAGGTGTGCTTTTTTCCGCAGATGAGCGTCAACAATTATTCAATGTCATAAAAGACACTATTAGCGGTATTATTCCTCGCTATAAAGCGCTATTGGATAAAGGGCAAATTGAAGTAACGACAACACCATACTATCATCCGATTTTACCTTTGCTGATTGACTTTGCATCGACAAAAGATGCCATGCCAGATGCGCCACTACCAAAGCACAAATTCTACGCCGGAGGTGTTGAGCGGTCGAAAGCACACATTCAGTCTGCAGAGGCTTATCATGAAAAAGTATTTGGCGAAAAACCGAGAGGAGTGTGGCCTGCAGAGGGGGCTGTTTCTCATGCGGCACTTTCATTGTTAGCAGAGCATGGCGTGGATTGGGCTGCTACGGGTCAAGGGGTGTTAGCACATAGTTTGCTCAAGTGTGGAATGGATGTAAGTAGTAAACATAATTATTTATATCAGCCATATAAAATCACCAATGGTAAAGACGACATTATTTGTTTTTTTAGAGACGATGAGCTATCAGACAAAATTGGTTTTGAGTATTCTAAAATGCATTCAACACAGGCGGTTGAAGACTTTATCAAAAACTTGGAAAGCATTTATCAGTCTGACCCTAAAAAGTCACAAGTTGTCAGCGTGATACTGGATGGTGAAAATGCTTGGGAGTACTATCCTTACAATGGGTACTACTTCCTGAAGGAGTTATATGCGGCACTAGCTACGCATCCACACATTACGATGTCCACTTTCAGCGACATTGTTGCTTTGAAGAAAACTGGTGAGTTTCCTAAAGCGTCTGTTTTGCCTCAAGTGGCTGCTGGAAGCTGGGTTTACGGCACATTTAGCACTTGGATAGGCAGCAAAGACAAAAATGCTGCATGGGATTTGCTATGCGAAGCAAAAAAAGTCTACGACCAAACTATTCATACACTAGATGCGGAAAGAAGAGTTGCATGTGAGCGACAGCTAGCCATATGTGAGGGTTCGGACTGGTTTTGGTGGTTTGGCGATTACAACGCTTCTGATAGTGTGAAAAGTTTCGATCAATTATATAGACGAAATTTGATCAATTTATATGAGCTCTTAGGTCAGCCTGTTCCAGCAAACTTGTATCAGGAAATTAGTCAGGGCGGCGGAAACGCTGAAAATGCAGGTACGATGCGCAGAGGTCAAGATGCCTGATGATCAAAGTAAACGAAAAGCAGGGGTATTGCTCCACATTAGTTCATTGCCATCTGGAAATCTAGGCCCAGACGCTTACCGTTTTGTAGACTTTTTATCAGCAACTGGCGCATCAATTTGGCAGACGTTACCAATTAACATGCCACATGCTGACAATTCTCCTTATCAATGTATCTCGGCGCATGCAGGCAATACAGCATTTATTTGTTTGCAAACATTGGTTGATCAAACGTTACTAACTGACGCGGATATTGCATTAGGACATCACCAAGCGTTAAACGTAGCACACAGTAATTTTCTGAAGAAAGGTGCGTTAGATGCTTTCGTTGATTTTTGCAAGGCGCATCAATCCTGGTTAGAAGATTACGCGCTGTATTGTGTCCTAAGGCAAACCTTTCAGTTCACAGCCTGGAACCAATGGGGAGAAGACTATAAAAACCGCAATCAGGATGCACTGGATCAGTTTGCTCAGGAATATGCCTCTGCTATAGAGCAGGTTAAGTTTCATCAATACTTATTTTTTAATCAGTGGCACGCGCTAAGCGCTTATGCAAAGCAAAAACATGTAGCTTTATTTGGGGACATTCCTATATTTGTTGCTTACGACAGCGCAGAGGTTTGGGCAAATCCACATCTATTTAAATTAGATGATGATAAAGAAATGACAGTTGTTGCAGGTGTGCCGCCAGACTATTTTTCAGAAACTGGTCAGCGCTGGGGAAACCCACATTACAACTGGGAGTTAATGCAGAAAGATGACTACGCATGGTGGGTTTCACGCATGCGCACACAGTCAGAATTATTTGATTTAGTTAGAATTGATCACTTTAGAGGGTTGGAAGCAGCGTGGGAAATACCTGCTAACGAGCAAACAGCAATGAATGGAAGCTGGGTAGAAGCGCCAGGTGATGAATTGTTAGCTGCAATCTATCAGGCACTGCCAACGATTCAACTGATTGCAGAAGATTTAGGGATTATTACGCAAGAAGTCGATGCACTACGGCTGAAATATAAAATGCCTGGTATGAAGATTTTGCAGTTTGCATTTGGTGGTGATAACACAAATCCATATCTACCAGAAAATATAGAAGAAAACAGCGTTGTGTATACAGGTACACATGACAATGATACAACGCTTGGTTGGTATAACACGATTGATGACAATGTGAAAAAACATTTCCATGACTATATAAAAACCGAGAGCCCAAATATGCCGTTCGCATTGATTGACTTGGCTTTTGAAACCAAGGCTGACACTGCCATAGTGCCCATGCAGGATATTCTTGCATTGGATGGCGATTGTAGAATGAATACACCTGGGACAACAGAAGGCAACTGGTCATGGCAGTTTTCGTGGGAACAACTCACAGAAGCTTACCAACAACAATTTAAAAAAGTAGTGAAAGCCTCTGGACGAGCACATGACTAAAAGAATAGGCATTGATGTTGGCGGTACTAATTTACGCATCGGTGTTTTTGAAGGAAACGTGCTTTTAGAAGAAAAGCGCATCCATGCAGACTATTCCAATATCTGTCATCAACATCCACCAGATACCGCATGGCAGATGATACTTGCAGCAACTGCCGATGGCATCAAAAATGTGTTAGACGATCACCCAGAAGTTGAACACATTGGTATTGGTTTCCCAGGTTTTATTGATCCGATTACTAATACCATTGCACAATCACCTAATTTGCCTGGCTTGCTCAATGTGAATTTGGCAGAAGACCTGGCAGCGCTTATTCAAAAAAAAGTAGTCGTAGAAAATGATGCCAATGCTGCCGCTTTTGGTGAGTACTATTTAGCAAATCAGCCTGCATCTGGTTTAATTTATTTGGGGCTGGGTACTGGGGTTGGCGGTGGATTAATCCTAAATGGTAAACCCTATGTCGGTCACCATGGCTGTGCAATGGAAGTAGGGCATATCATCATTGAGCCAGAAGGGCGGCTGTGTGGCTGTGGTAACTTAGGCTGCATGGAGCAGTATGCATCTGCAAGTGGTGTGAGCCTGAGTTATTATCTAGCAACGCAAAAAAAACGGTCAGCAGAAGAAATTGCCCAGTTAGCACGCAATGGTCGTGAAAATGCCATCAAGGCATTTAATATTGCTGGTGCATCATTAGCACAGGCGCTTGCCAGCATTTTAAAGGTAACTGATGTTCAACACGTTATCATTGGCGGTGGGCTAACCGCAGCTTGGGATTTAATGGCAGCATCATTTAATCAGCGCTTACAGCAAGATTTAATTCCAGTCTTACGGCAAAAGGTAAAAGTTGAAATTTCGACTGCGCAAGATATCGCTGGCATGCTGGGTGCAGCGCTGTTGGCAAATATTAACTAAAGGGCGCGCAAGGCGCCCCGCTTTCGCAATTGACTGGTGGTTTACCACCAAGCTAGATTGGTGAAGACCCTTGCGGTCTGAATGATGGATTGAACCAATAATTAATCTTCTTCAAAAAAAAACCTCAACAAGAACTGGGTCAACTATAACTGAAAAAGGCTTCTTTCCTATTTTCCTTGGGTTCCATGTGAACGGTACATAATCGACTGCCAGTCTGGTGACCTTGCATGGGTTTTGTGTTCTTGTCTAAATTCACAAAATTTTCTTTTGCCTATAGGGCGGCTCTCTCTAATGCCAGTTTATAGGATGTTTATTCACTCAAGCCTACAATGTAATAAAACTATGTGTAAAAACAAATAATTACACCAACAATAAACAAAAAAAGTTTATATAGCTTTCTAATAAGGTTTAACGCTTCAATCTGCCTACACTTCAGCGGTAGGCTTCATGGATTTGTTAGATTTTTTAGCAACGACGAATCTTACATTACCTCTTTTTTCATGTTGTTCAGATCCAAGGCTAGAAAGTAATTCTTGGCAAAATTCAGCGTATTCTGTTCCTAACTCTTCTTTTAATCTTTGCATTCTACTTAGCCTTGCAGCCCAACCCTCAATAACTTCTTTAGGTGCTGCGCCAAAGAAATTTAGTTCAGTGTCGGTAACATCGTTGTCAATATATACTATTTCGTATCCAGCGCTTTGCAACAAGTCTTGCATTTTTGAACCAAAATTAAAGTCATATATGCCCGATTTGTATGATTCAAGCTCAAAGCGTCTTACCCTTTCGTAGTACTTACTATTTTTATCAAGATTTCCAGAAATAAAGCAAGAGACATCAAGCAATGCAATCCAACCACCTTTATCCAGCAAGGAATTTGCAGAAATTAAAAAGCCGAGTGGATTGCGAAGATATGAAAGAGAAAAGCTACTCCAAATTCCATTTACCGACTTAACTGGCAGGCTAGCAAGACTTAAAAAATCAGTGCATATGAATGTTTCATTGCTACTTTTGTTCGATTCACAGAAATCAATGAATTCCTGGTTGATATCTATCCCAATAACATTTTTAACTCGAAGCGAAAAGAGTCGGGAAACATCTCCAATGGAGCAGCCAAGATCGACAACCAGGTTATTCTTATTCATCGGTATAAACTGAAGATAGCGTTCCCAATCTCTCCAATTCTGTTGTTTTTCATATTCCTGAAAAAGGTTCACTAACTTCTCCATGTACCTCTTAAATCTAGCAGTTAATATAGAAACCCATTGGTCCGACTATTAATAATTGAATTTCCCGTCTTTCTTAAATTATGAAAAAGGAGACGCCGCTTTAAGGTGAAATAATTGTAACCCATTAAATAAAAAACGTGACAACACTGACAAGTGCCTGTAAGTAAAAGTAAATTTGGTGGCTCAAACTTTATTTGAGTTGGTCCTATTAAACAATGGTTATTCAAGATGTTGACTTAATGCCCAAGCAACATGCTCCTTGATTAAAGCATTATCATCATTAGCACGTATATTGAGCGCATGAACTACTTCTGCACTGGTATTTGCATTACCAAGCCCAACGGCAATATTGCGTAGCCATTGCTCATAACCAATCCGATATATCGCACTGCCTGCCATTTTTTGTTTGAACTCATTTTCTGACCAGCTAAAGCATTCAATCAAGCTGATATCATCCAGTCCATGACGTACATGAAAATCGTTTTCTGGTGTAGCTTCTGCAAACTTATTCCAAGGGCAGGTGAGTTGGCAGTCATCGCAGCCATACACCCGATTACCAATGAGTGGTCTAAACTCGACGGGTATGCTATTTTTTAGCTCTATCGTTAAGTAAGAAATACAGCGCCTTGCATCAACTTCATAGGGCGCAGTAATAGCTTGGGTTGGACAAATATCAATACAGGATTTACAACTGCCACAGTGATTGGTAGCTGGTTTATCAATTGGTAGTGGTAAGTTAGTGTAAATCTCACCTAAAAAGAACCAAGAACCGTGGTCTTTATTAATCAATAAAGTATGTTTGCCACGCCAACCTAAGCCTGCTTTTTCCGCGAGGGCGACTTCTAAAACTGGGGCGCTATCTGTGAAGGCACGGTATTCGACATCTTTTGCAGCTTGATCTATTTTTTCACATAACTTTTGCAGCTTGTTTCTGATGACTTTATGATAGTCTCGGCCTAGGGCATAGCGAGAAATGAAGGCTTTGTCGCCATCATTCATCACTTGCCAGCTATCTTTGGCTTTTGGTGGAAGGTAATCCAAACGAGCAGATATAACACGGATAGTTTTTGGCACTAATTCAGCTGGACGCGTTCGCTTCGTGCCGTGTTTTGCCATATAATCCATCTCACCATGAAAGCCTTTTTCTATCCAACTCTGATGCTCTTTTTCTGCAAACGACAAATCAGTATCGGTAATACCAATTTCCGCAAAACCAAGCGCCTTGCCCCATTGTTTAATGTCAGCGGCAAGCCTAGTCATTTCGTTGTCATTTAAGGTATTGAGCGTCATGGACAGTCATTTTACACTTGAATTAGCCGATGAAGCGGCAACCCTGCTGGCAGGGCGAGATTTTTCAAAGTCGTTGCGAGCAGGAGATGTTGTGTTTATGCATGGCGATCTTGGTGCTGGCAAGACAACTTTTGTACGCGGTATACTAATGGGGCTTGGTTATAATGGTAAAGTAAAAAGTCCAACTTATACCATCGTTGAGCCATATGATTTGTCACAATGTAATGTCTATCATTTTGATTTATATCGATTTGTAGATCCATATGAGTGGGATGCTTCTGGATTTAATGAGTATTTTAATCATGAGAGTATATGCATCGTGGAATGGCCAGAAAAGGCAGGTGAACTATTACCTGATCCAGACTATGATGTTGAATTGGATTTATTGAATAAGAATAAGCAAGTTAATGGTCGGAAACTAACCATTATTGAGTATAAATCGACCTAAGGAAGTATGGTTAAATTATTTTTTGTCAGATTAGTAATATTTATAGCGACTTTATTCGCTAGTGCATCATTGTTAGCTGCCAATGAAATTACAGCAACACGTGTATGGCCTGCGGACGCATATACCCGTGTTACTATCGAGGCAGGGAGTCCATTAAAGTATCAGACCTTTACGTTAAAGAACCCAGAGCGCTTGGTTGTTGATGTTGAAGATATTACGTTGAACGATGTGCTTAACTCGCTTTCAAGTAAGATTCAATCGGATGATCCATATATAGAAAAAATAAGAATTGCGGTTAATCAACCGACAGTTGTACGAATTGTTGTTGATTTAAAGGAAGAGGTTAACTTTAATGTCTTTTCATTAAAGCCAGCAGGCGATTATCAACATCGGTTAGTGCTTGATATTATTCCCATCAAGGATCCATTGATGGCAATGCTTGATAATCTTGCTGAAGATGGCAAATCATCACCTAAACCAATTGTTGAGCCATTGCCAAATAATAAACCAGATAATGATGGAGAAGAAAACAAGCGAATCATCACAATTGCGATTGATGCAGGTCATGGGGGAGAAGACCCTGGCGCGCGTGGTGCAAAAGGTAGCCATGAAAAAGATATTACACTGGCTATTGCAAAAAAACTGAAAGCATTGGTCGATGCCGAAAAAAATATGCGTGGGGTATTGACGCGAGATGGTGATTATTTCGTTTCCCTAGGTGGACGAGTTGTAAAGGCACGTAAGCTAAGGGCGGATTTATTTATCTCGATTCATGCTGATTCATTTACTAAGTCATCAGCACGCGGCTCGTCTGTGTTTGCGTTATCAGAGCGTGGAGCAACGAGTGCGACGGCAAGATATTTAGCACAAAAAGAAAATCAATCAGATTTAATTGGTGGTGTTAGCCTAAAAGATAAAGACCCAATATTAGCCAAAACACTGTTAGATTTATCTCAAGCAGCGACGATTAATGATAGTTTGAAATTAGGTAAAGCTGTTCTAGGTCATGTCGGTGAAGTAAATCGTTTACATAAAAACCATGTTGAACAAGCTGGTTTTGCTGTTTTAAAGTCACCAGATATTCCATCTATTCTGGTTGAAACAGCATTTATTAGTAACCCAGAAGAAGAACGTAAGCTAAACAGTGCTAGTCACCAGACCAAGCTGGCAGAGTCTATTCTTAAGGGTATAAAAAAATACTTTGCAGCAAACCCGCCGCTTGCTAAAGTTGTGATAGGGGAAAATGGCTGATGCAAGCGATAAATAAATTAAATATGCAAGATGCAATTGATTTCGAGATGCTAAATATTTACTTGCAGCAATCTCGTATTACAGTCTATTGCACATTGTTACTGGTTTTGTATTTAGCGGCCAGTTTCTATCAAGTTACCGATGCTAAAAATATTATGATATGGGTCCTAACGATGTTTGCCATCAATTTTTACATCGTGTTCACTTCATTTCAATTTAGCTATGACATGCCTGTCTATAAAATTCGTTCTTTTATGCAACGCCAAAACTTTTTACATGTTTTGAACGGTTTGGCTTGGGGAATGGCTTTTTTTATCCTTGTTGATGCAAGCTCAATAGAAACAGGTGGGTATCGGGTAGCCGTTATCCTCGCCATTGTAGTGTCAATCTCATCCTCATCAAAAGCCGCTTCTTTAAGAGGGATGATTGGTTTTGTATTGGCCGCCAGTGGGATGGCCGCATGGTATTTTATTAGCAATTTCTCAATTTTTTCTTGGTGGTTTTTTGGTACGCTGGGCTTGGTGTGTGTTTGTATTATGTTTGGGTGGATGACAAATAAATACATATTAGGTCAAGTTGAACATAGACTGCTAAATGATGGTTATATTGAAGAATTAAAGGCATTGCATCAAAAGGTAGAAAAAACAAATGAAGATTTCGTAAAAAGAAATCTTGAGTTACAAGATATTCAAGCGCAACTGGAAATGCTGGCCGCACATGATGTGCTAACGGGCTTATACAACCGTCGATATATCCTTGAGCGTATTGAAGAAAAGCTTCCCGAAGTGAAAAGACATCAATTAGATTGCTGTTTTGTGATTATGGATATCGATTATTTTAAAGATGTAAACGATCATTACGGGCATATTGCTGGTGACGATGTATTGAAAGTAGTGGCACAATTGTTGGTTAATGGTGTTAGACAAGGCGATATCGTAGCGCGCTATGGGGGCGAAGAGTTTTTAATCTTTTTACCAATGACTGAACTTGAGTCTGCAAAAGTGTTGGTGGAGCGCTTACGTGTAACACTAGAGCAATATCAACACAAAATTGATAATGAAATAGTCACCGTTACGGCATCCTTCGGTATTGCCCAGCATGGAATCAATGATACTGCGGATAGAACAATCGCGCGGGCAGACAAAGCACTTTATCAAGCTAAAGAGTCTGGCCGTAATCGTATTGCGCTATCATTGAGCGAATAAAGCCCATATCGAAATACAGTTATTTAATGCCTTATATCAAAATACTGCCAGACCAATTAATTAGCCAAATAGCAGCAGGAGAAGTAGTAGAAAGACCTGCTTCTGCCTTGAAGGAATTGTTAGAAAATAGTCTAGATGCTCAAAGTACCGAGATTAAAGTAAGCCTAGCAGATGGTGGTATCAAGCAGCTAAGGGTTGTTGATAATGGGGCAGGCATCGGTAAAGACGATTTAGAACTAGCCTTAACGAGGCATGCAACCAGTAAAATTAGTTCTTTAGAAGAACTAGAGTCAGTTGCAAGTTTGGGGTTTAGGGGTGAAGCTTTGGCAAGTATTGCCTCTATTTCGAGGATGCGACTCATGAGTCGTGCTAAAGAGACAAAGCATGCATGGTCAATTTATGCCAACGGCAGTGAAATTTCTGCAATTGAACCATATGCTTTGGATGTCGGCAGTATTGTAGAAGTGAGTGATCTATACTTTAATACGCCAGCAAGGCGTAAATTTCTCAAGAAAGAGGCTACAGAGTTTGGTCATTGTGAAGAGGCTTATACGCGCACGGTATTATCACGCCCTGATGTTGCGTTTGTATTAGAACATAATGGTCGAATAATCAGCCGCTATGCTGCCTCAGAACCTGTCAGTCGATTTAAAGCAGTATTAGGTGAAGAATTCGCTGCTGAGATGATAACAGTTGATGAGACATCGGCAGGTTTGCGTTTCTGGGGTGTTGCTGCCAAGCCAACTTTTAGCCGAGGAAGACGTGATACGCAATATGTCTTTGTGAACGGGCGATTTGTTCGAGATAAACTTATTGCGCATGCTATACGCCAAGCTTATCAAGATGTATTGCACCACGACAGGCATCCCGCCTATGTCTTATTTCTAGAATTAGACCCTAACTTGGTGGATGTCAATGTGCATCCAGCTAAAACAGAAGTCCGCTTTAGGGATGGTCAAGCAGTACATCAATTTATATTTCATGTGTTACATAGGGCATTGGCAACACCTACTGGGGAGTCAAGTGCTGTTACTGCTGGGCAGGCAGCGCATAATCCATTTCAGACAGGCAATTCGTCTTATTTGAAGCAGCAGTCGACAATAGACTTTTCGGTAAAGCAAACGCCTGATTTTTATCAAACACTCTTTGGTCATAACGCCAACACTGCGCCTGAAGAGCAGCGTCAAGATCAGCTTATCGCAAGCTTACATAGTGAAACAAAAGAACCTGCTAATGAAGAGGAGAGTTACCCACTGGGGTTTGCAGTAGGGCAGATTCACGGTGTGTATATACTAGCCCAAAATACTGCTGGCCTTGTTGTTGTTGATATGCATGCTGCACATGAGCGGATTATGTATGAACGCTTAAAACAAGCAATTGATCAAAAAGCAGTCCCGATGCAACCTTTGTTGCTACCTGTTAGTTTTAATGCTGATAGGATTGAGGTGGCTACTGTTAGCGAAATACATAGTAGCGGTAGCGAGATATTGACGCAGTTGGGATTTGATATTGCCGTATTATCACCAACAACATTAGCTGTGCGAGCGATACCAATACTATTAAAGCATGCTGACGCGGTTTCTTTGGCACGTGATGTTTTACGTGAGCTTAATGAATATGGGGCAAGTCGAGTGCTAACCGATCAGCGCAATACTTTATTGGGTACAATGGCTTGTCATGCAGCTGTTAGAGCAAATCGTCATTTAACAATACCAGAGATGAATGCGCTATTACGCGACATGGAAGCGACTGAACGTTCTGGTCAGTGCAACCATGGCCGACCAACTTGGTTTCAAGTTAGTATGCAAGATTTGGATAAAATGTTTATGCGAGGAAAGTAAAAACAGTTTTAATGTTGCAGAAGGTTCTTTATTGTTCGCCAGACAAAGCTATCGGGTACTTCTAACCCATTCATAATATAGTTAAATAAATTGGTATTGTTAATTGATGCTGGTAGTGTGTTTTTAGCATCATAGGTACCGCAAAATAGAATTTGATCACCATTGATGACGACCGTATCCTTGTCTGGCACAAGTGATGGTCTGCCATTTCTGAGTAATAGTAAAGGCACGAGTCTTAGGTCATTATCTCGGTTTGATGGATCTTTCATTATATTTTCTAGTTTAACAATCAAACCACTATCAATATATTCTTGCACTGCGATTGCATTTTTGTGGTCAATCGTAATTGCAAAGGTTTCTGGAACGGTTTCACCGACGACATCAACTAAGTGGCTGATTAAGTTGTTTGCCCATTGGTTGTCCTGATTGCGGACGAGAGCAAGAAACTCTGCTAATAACGGTGTAAGCATGTGCGCCAAGCATTCATGAGCAATGATATCCGTTGGCTGCATTGTGATATCGGCGCCAAATTTTTTGAATAAGGCGCTATTATTTCTGTTGTTTTTGCGGATAATCATGAATAGATTAGGATTGAGTTCTTTTGCTGTCATTAGAATTGACAGGTTGTTGATGTCGTTGTCTGTGCCTGCGACGATACCACATGCTTCTTCAATACCTGCCTCCAATAGTGTATGGGCCTCTGTACCACTGCCGATGACACATTTTTCGCATTCAGTTAAGTCTGGCATTGCTTCAACAATCGTTGTCGTTAAATGCTCACGTTCCAAATTTTCAACGACAGATTTCCCAAATCGACCATAGCCACATACAACCCAATTGCCTCTAGGAGGGTTTTCTGGGGGAGGTAAGGTATCGCCAGGCACACCTGTTAGCCATTGATGCAGTATGTAGGTGCCGAGTGCATGTACGCGCATGGCTAGCTGATCACCAAATAGAATATAAGGGTTAATGATATGGTCAGTGCCAAAAGAGGCCATATTAGCTACGATATCCTCACGCTCTGCACGGGCGAGCACACGTAAGTCAGGTTTCATGAGTTTAACCGAGACGGCGACAGCTAGGTTGACTTCATCATTGTCAGTCAGTGTCACTACACCGCTACAGTAGGGATTGTATATGCCAGCTCTGATTAGGTTTTCGGGTAGTTTTGCATCGGCACATAGACTTAGTATAGTATTTTTCGTATCTGCCAGTTCTAATTCGTTCAGACGTTCCTGGTTTTGCTCGACGACAACGACACGCATACCTTTCTCATCGAGGATATGTGCAAGTAAGCTTGCAGATTGGCCGTAACTACATAAAATAAAAAATGGTTCCTGTATCTGCTGCACATTGCGCGCGAAACGTTCTGCCGTAATGGTTTGGCGTAGGCTGATATCTTGTAGCAAACTAATAATCTTACCTATAGCATAAAACCAAGGGATAACCGTGAAGTAGATAGAGAATGTCATCCATAGCCGCTGCTCCTGACTATATGGGTAGGGTACTTCACCAAAACCAATTGTAGTCGCTGTGTAGCTAATCACATAAAAAGCCTCGAATATGCTCATGTACCAAGTGTTACCTTGGTCATCTACACCAGGCACTAACGTTAAGCCTATTGTCGCAATACCAAAGCTAGCGATAATGAGGATAAGTGGCCGCCGCAGACGGCGGAGAATCATAAAGAGTATGCTATTCATTGTTGAAAGCAGTGCGTCTTATTGATGAAGTGAATATTAACAAAAATTTGTTTTATCGACGTTGCGTAATCGTTTCTGAAATTAATAAAATAACGGACACAAAATTGGCCATTAAAGCACCTCCTGATAATGACACAATGTAAACCATTAAACTCGGCATATCCATTTTGCCTTCTAATGCTGTCCAAAGGATAGCGGCTGTGATTAGTTGAAGGTCTGCTGCCAGACTAGTAGAGAGTAAAATAGCACCCATTTGTGTGCGATCTCCAAATTTTAGTACAGTGGCAATCAAACTAACAATGATTGCAGCATAGAGTTCATAGACATGGTGGTGGGTCACATTATCAATTTCACCCAGAAAGAACCCGAAGTTGAGCGTCATTGCGAGTACAATAAAAAAACCAAATATAACTTTTTCTAAATTCATAATAAATCCGCCATTGCTGAGTTCAATTGTTGGTAAAGTATTAATTCACCACTAAGCGGTATTATATAACTCTAGCTAATAATTAACAGTATGAATGACAATTCTCTTCCGAATGCTATTTTTTTAATGGGGCCGACAGCGAGTGGTAAAACAGATGCGGCCATTGCATTATTGCAACAATTTCCTGTTGAGCTTATTAGTGTCGATTCGGCATTGGTCTATCAAGACATGAATATCGGCACTGCTAAGCCAGATGCAGATACATTAGCCCTAGCGCCACATTACCTAATCGATATCATTACACCCGTCGAAAGTTATTCAGCAGCTAATTTTAGGCAAGATGCACTAGGGTTAATGGCCGACATCACAGCTAGAGGGAAGATACCTGTCTTGGTGGGTGGTACGATGCTCTATTTTAAAGCATTAGAAGAGGGGTTGAGTGGCCTGCCATCAGCAAGCACAGCAGTTAGAAACAAACTAGACGAGGAGGCTGCCCTTGTCGGGTGGCCTGCGATGCATCATAAGCTAGCAAGTGTTGATCCAGAAACGGCGTCCCGCCTAATGCCGAGTGACATGCAACGTATTCAAAGAGCACTGGAAGTTTATGAGCTGACGGGTAAAACGATGTCGGCACTGTATGCTGAACAAGCAGCTGAAAAATTACCCTATCGAGTGAGCAAAATAGCATTAATTCCTAACGACAGGAAAATATTACACGAGCGAATCGCGACA
>JBFIGM010000007.1:0-29674 GCA_041602315.1 Methylophilaceae bacterium
AAACCTTCCAAATCCAAACCGCGCTGTGATGCAAGCTCTTCACTGATTTGCATCCTTCTGGCTAAGCTATGGGCAAGCCAAGCAATCGCAAAGCAAGCAATGCTGAGCATCGCCGCAGTAGAATAGTTTTTTGCGTCAGTTGCGGTTAATACAGAACTAAAAAACTGCAGTAGCAATATGCCTATTGTTGCAATCGCCGCATAAAATAGAGCAAGACGGCCGTCACTGATTAAGCTCGCAGCAGCAACAGTAATCACAAGTAAAAGTCCCATACCGCCATAGCTTGCGCCTTCTGTAAACATCAGTAGCAGGATGAAAATAATATCGGCAATAATTTGAAATGGAAGTGTCAGTTCCAGACTCGGTTTCTCAAACCAGGTAAAGCAGGCACTAATCAAGCTAAAACATAAATAGCTAAAAGCAATCACAGAAAATGTATTGTCAACAATGGATAGTTGCGTACTGTTATAGCTTTGACTGAGTAGCAGCGTAAGCGCTATAAAAATACGATAGCCATTGTATAGCTTGAAGCTATTCCAGCGCGCTTTGATGAGTTTAATGTCCTGTACAGGCTGCGTGATCATGCGTATGTTAATTGTTGCAATTTGGGTTATTACAATAAACTTTACCGTCAATGGTATGGGTTTCACTTTCAGGAACATGCATGCCGCATTTAACGCAAGCAATTACTTTTTCTGCCTGACGACCATCTTTTGCTTCTTCATTAGCGGATTGTACTTTTTTGATAAAGAACTTTATCAGTACATAAATGATCCAGAGTAATACAATCAGTAATAGAATGCGTGGCATAGTAAAATTGCTTATCATTATTTATAAATAAAGCTTAGTATAAAACATACTGCTTGAGGCTAGAAGAAATTAAACTGTTATACTTGGCGTTGGTGAGATAAAAAAACAATTCATGGCAAGTTCACAAGAATTATCGGATTTTTTAGAGGGAATAGAAAGACGCGCTTTTAAGCAAACAGTCTATGCTGTTCGTGATGAACATGCTGCGCTTGATATTGTGCAAGATGCCATGCTAAAACTCGCGGAGAAATATCCGCATAACGCTGTGGAAGAGTATCCAATGCTCTTCCAAAGAATATTGCAAAATACCATGCGTGATTTTTGGCGTCGTCAAAAAGTTCGAAATATTTGGACATCATTACTGTCTTCGTTTGGTTCTAATAGTGAGGATGGCGAAAATAGGGATCCATTGGATACCATTGATGTTGGAGATTCAGCACAAAACCCAGAAGAGCAGGTGCAAAGTAGTCAAACACTGCAAATCATTGAAAAATCACTAGCAAAATTACCTTCACGTCAACGCGAAGCCTTTGTTCTGCGTTATTGGGAAGAGATGAGTGTCGCTGAAACAGCGGAATCGATGGGCTGCTCTGAAGGTAGCGTCAAAACACATTGTTCGAGAGCGTTACACGCAATGGTAACCATGCTAGAGCAAGAGGGGTTCAGTCGTAAGGAAATCGGAAATTTGGGGGTAGAGTCATGAGTAACGACAATACAATTGATCAAAGTGTTGAACAAGATGAGCAAGCAAAAAAACTGGCAAGCTTGTTAGATGCGCATGCGCAACGGCTCAGTATGCGTACATTGAAAAAACTTGATGAGGGCAGAAATAGAGCAGTTAAAAGGCATCAGGAATTACAAGGCACAGTGGTAAATGGTGATGGCACACTTAGTATCCTAACTAGTTGGATTGATCATCATCGTATTGCATTTGCAGGGTTGATTCTGTTTGCTATCATAGGGACTTTTACAGTATTGCATAATATTAACAATAACGAGACAAGTGATGCTTTTTTGCTCGGAGCTGATTTGCCGCCAGAAGCTTTTGTTGACAGAGGTTTTGAACCATCGCTAAACAAGCGCGCAAATATTTAATTGCAATTAAACATAATAAAAAGACTGTATCAATTAGGGGAAGTTGAGTAGTAATGAAAAAGTTTTGCTTCATATTTGGCTTGATATTTGCACTACAGGGGAATGCACAATCTAGCCAAAACAATCTGGCAATGGCAGATATAGGCGCTATCAAAACATCTGTGACTGACGATGAGTCTTCCAATAAAAAATGGAGCGAACTGACAGAGCAGGAGCAAAAGGTGTTGGCGCCGCTAGCATCAGAGTGGGACACATTGAGAGCATGGCAAAGAGAGAAAATGCTCGATATTGCAAAAGACTATCCCAAAATGGATGCCAAGAAGCAGAAACGCATTCAAAATCGCCTTAATCGCTGGAGTAGAATGACTCCTTATGAACGCGAAAATGCGCGTAAGCGTTTTCAGCAGTTTCATAGTTTAAGTCCAGAAGAGAAGCAAGCATTACGTAATAAATGGGCTGAACATCAAAAACTCCCAGAAAAAAAGCGTGAGAAACTACGCAAAGAGTCAGGTGAGTTGTATTACGATCCCGAACTAGATTAAATCTAACGCTAACTTGAACGCAAGGTTGTTCGCTGTCTATGGATGGCTATCAGCTTATTCTTGAAACCATCTCTAATGTTACGAAGCAAGCAGGAATACTAAATGAATGAGCACGCAGGGCTTGTAAGGCGATTTGTCGCCTGTTTATATGAGTTATTGAGTTTAATCGCAATCTGGTTTTTTTGTGCATTTGTTTTTGTGATGCTAAACGGACACATAGAAAATGCCATGGAACGTTTGTTATTACAAATAACATTATGGGTCGTAACTGGTATTTATTTGGTTATGTGTTGGGTAAAAACTGGGCAAACATTGGCAGCACAGGCTTGGAAAATAAAGTTGGTGAATGCTGATAATACATTGCTGACCTATAAAAAAGCATGCGTCAGGTATTTATTAGTAACCCTCTCTCTAAGCTGCTTTGGCTTGGGTTTTCTGTGGGCTGTTGTTGATAAGGAGCATTTATTTTTACATGATCGACTAATGAATACTTTGTTTATCAAGGTGCCAGCTCAATAGCAATCAAGACTAACGCCTTTCGATTACCATAATCATCGCTAGGCCTGCAATCAAAAATAAAACGGTAGGGGTGATGGCACTCATCAGTGGTGGCCAATCATTTAAGACGCCCAGGTGGATAAAAACGCGATTCATAATTTGATAAACAACGCCAAGCAATATACCAGTAAATATTTTAGCGCTGGTGCCTGAAGAGCGCTGCTGCAAAAAGCCAAACGGAAGCGCCAGAATCACCATCACAACGCAAGCTAAGGGATAAATCATTTTAGACCACAGTGCTACCTCATAACGTGTGGTTTTTTGCTTATTGCTAGCTAAATGGTTAATAAAAGAATATAAATTCCAGGCTGACATTTTCTCTGGCGAAACCATTAATATATTCAATAATTCAGGGCGAATAGCTGATTCCCAGTTTGCCTTTTCGAAAAAATTTGTACTTACAGAGTTTTGTTCAGCATCGTCTTCGTAATGGAATGTGGTTTGCGTTACCTCGTTTAATTTCCATCTGTTTTCAATGTAATTCGCTTCTTTTGCTTTGCTGATAGTTTGTAGTTTAAAGCTATCATCAAACTCGTAGATATTCAGATTCAATAATGTAGCGTCAGGTAATACTGTCTCTACGTTCACAAAACTTTTCTGATCTTTTACCCATAAGCCAGATTTGAAATCTTGGGCAACGACTGCATCTGTTGCTTGTATGCGCATACGTTGAGCTGTTTTTTCACTGATTGGTGTAATCAATTCTCCAACAAAAAAAGTAATAGCTGTGAACAATAAGCCTACCTTGATGAGTGAGATTCCCAAATCAAGAATGGATTGCCCACTTACCCGCATGACCACTAACTCTGAGCTTTTGCTAAATGCACCTAGACTCACCATCATGCCAATTAAAACAGCCACAGGTACAACTTCATAGGTGTGACCAGGTACACTCAACAATACAAAAGCTAGCATATTATTAATGTTGTAATTACCACGGCCTAAACTATCTAACTCTTGTATTAGATCAAAAAAGGCAAACATGGAGAGTAAACCCAGCATAATCATTAAAATACTGAGTGTGGTTTCTTGCCAGAGATATCGGTTCAGAATACGCATGCTATTTAGACTTTTTCTTAGTTCGTCTGGGTTTTTTCGGCAATAAATGTGAAATTGTTTGCGGGAAAATAGGTAATAAATAATTTCGTCGATAAAATAAATAAACGACTAATAAAGCAAAAATCAAATGTACTGGCCACAAGCCAATAATAGGGGTAATTTTTGCCTGTGAAATCCACGCTTCAAAAATACTCAACATATTGTTATAGATAATATAAATAAATATGGCGAGCATCAGGTTTAATGATCGACCGGCTCGCGGGTCTACAAAACTCATTGGGATTGCAAGTAACACCAGCACGATGGCTGAAATGGGAATGGCAAGCCGTGATTGTAACTCGGCTTTATCTCTTGGGTCGTCGCTAGAAAGCAAATCATTCGTCGATACCATATCGGTTTTGACTGGTTTCTGTGCAACCTCTTTTGTCTCTAATCGAATCGCATAGCTTTCAAACTCCGTGGAAGAGATTTCAGCCGAGTTTGGTTTGCCTTCGTATCGGCGGCCTTGCTCAAGTAGGATAAAACTATCGCCATTCTCTGCTTTGTAGCGGCTGCCTCTGCTAGCAACAATAATACCTGTCTTTTGGTGTTGCGTAGATTGAATGAAAACATTTTTGACGACATTACCCAGTTCATCAAAGCTTTCAACAAAATAGACCCGTTCTCCATTATTCGACTCTTTAAAAACGCCAGGGCTAATAGACGATGTCTCATCGCGTGATTCCAATTCCGCCTTATAGTCTTCTACCTTTTGTGTCGCCCATGGCATCACCAGAAAGCTAAGTAGGCCAATAATGAGTATTACAGGTGCGGAAAACGCGATAATTGGACGTATCCATTTAGTAATACCTAAACCAGAAGTGAACCAGATCACCATTTCAGAATCTTGATGCCATCGCGTTAGTGTTAATAAGATGGTAAGAAAGATGCTAAGAGACAAAATCATAGGCAAAAAGCGAATCAGATTAAAGCCTAATATAGTCATGATGGCATCGTTTGGAATCCATCCCTTGGCTGCACTACCAACCAAAAAGCCAGCTCGCTGTGCAACAACAATGCCAATTAGAATTAAAAAAAGTGCACCTGCGGTATAAATCAGCTCGTGCGATAGTGATTTTTTAAAAGTTTTCAATTTTTATATTACGCTTTGATTTCAAGTCAAAACACTGGATAATTATCTCAATGTATTTAGATAACAAGTATAAGGCCTAATTAATGGAATTTAGCATAAAAAACGGTAATCCTGAAAAACAACGTATTGATTGTTTAATCGTTGGTGTGTATGAAGGTAAAAAATTATCCACACCAGCACAGTTATTAGATGATGCCTCACAACAAGCAATTACAGCTGTCATCAAAGCAGGTGATATGCAAGGCAAATTGGCTTCAAGCGTGCTACTACATCAATTACCTGGAGTACTTGCAAAACGCGTTTTACTAGTTGGCTTAGGTAAACAAACGGAGTTTGGGCAAAAAGAATACTTAAAAGCAGTGCGTGCCGCCATTAAAGCTTTACCAGCAGTGGTGGAATCTGTTGGTTTGTACATGGCAGAACTGATTACTGCAGAAATGTCGTTAAAACAAAAAATAGCACAAATCGCCGAAATTGTTTCAGATGCCAGTTATCAAGTAAATGCATTGAAGTCTAAGCAGCCTGAGTCAAAAGGGCTCAAGAAGGTCGCTATATTTGTTGATAAAGAAAATGAGAAAGAGGCAAAAACAGCCTTAGCACAAGGGTTGGCAATTGCTGAAGGCGTCAAGCTAGCAAAAGACCTTGGTAACTTGCCAGGCAATATTTGCACACCAAGCTATCTTGGGAAGCAGGCAAAACAGCTAGCTAAAACCTATGGGTTTAAAGTTGAGGTATTGGAAAAAGCGGAAATTGAAAAATTAGGTATGGGGGCTTTTTTAGGGGTAGCACAAGGTAGCGATGAGCCGATGCGCTTGATTGTATTGCAGCATAAAAATGGTCACAAAAACCAAAAACCAATTGCTTTGGTAGGTAAAGGGATCACATTTGATACTGGTGGTATTTCACTTAAACCAGGTTCAGACATGGATGAGATGAAATACGATATGTGTGGTGCTGCAAGTGTATTAGGTACATTTAAAGCTATCGGTGAGCTGAATTTACCAATTAACGCTGTGGGCATTATTCCAACATGTGACAATATGCCAAGTGGTAAAGCCTTAAAACCAGGCGACATCGTTACCAGTATGTCAGGCCAAACAATAGAAGTATTGAATACAGATGCAGAAGGACGCTTGGTCTTATGTGATGCGTTAACCTATGCCGAGCGATTTGAGCCAAGTACGGTTGTAGATGTGGCAACGCTAACTGGCGCTTGTGTCATTGCATTAGGGCAACACGCATCAGCAGTCTATAGTAACAAAGACGCGCTAGCGCATGAACTCATAGAAGCGGGCAAAGTATCACATGACCGTGCATGGCATATGCCGCTATGGGATGACTATCAATCTCAGTTGGATAGTAATTTTGCCGATATGGCGAACATCGGCGGCCGTCCTGCGGGCAGTATCACAGCAGCCTGCTTCTTATCGCGTTTTGCCAAGCAGTATGATTGGGCGCATATGGACATTGCTGGTACGGCATGGAAGTCAGGTAAGGCAAAAGGTGGAACGGGGCGCCCTGTTCCGTTACTAACCACATTTTTGATTACACGTGCTGAAAGCGTTTAACAACTGAGTATGACACAAGTCATTTTTTACTCAAGTATCACGGAAAAAAGTCATGCCTTGCTTGCGCTGGTACAACGGGCCTTAGCTAAAAAAAATCTGGTCACAGTCTCAGTGGAAAGTGAGGCACAAGCAGAAACCTTTGCTAAAGTGCTATGGGAGCATGAAAAAACAAGCTTTTTACCCAATGCGCAGGTAGATGCTCACTTGGCAAAGCAGACGCCTATTGTGTTCGATTGGCAACAAAATCAGTTGTGCCATGATGACATTTTGATTAACCTATCGCAGAAGCAATTAACTGTTTTCAGTCGGTTTAGACAGTTAATTGAGTTGGTAGGCACTGATGAGCTTGATAAAGAACAGGCTAGGGAACGCTTTAGATTTTATCGAGATAGAGGTTATCAAATAAAACACTTTGAAGAAAAAGACTTGTTGCACTAAAAAGCAATCATCTTAAATTATTTAGGTAGAAATTGTTTTGGCAGAGAAGAAAATACCAGTACTAACGGAAGTGTATAACCCAAATAAGGGAGTGAAGAACAGTGATGCTTCTTCACCAGTTGTTATTACTGAAGACTTGCTTGCTAAAGTAGTTGCACAAATCAAGCCTAGGCTAGAAGCCGAAATTACCGACTATGTACTAGACGAGCTAAAAGCAGAGGTTGGTAAAGCCCGCAATGAAATACTATCTTCCACGAAAGACTTTATCGACCGAACGAAAGCAGACCTCAAAACTGAGCTTCCCAGTATGTATCAAGAAAGTGTCAGATTAGCACAATTGAATTTGACCGATAAGTTTGCTGATATGCACGTGGACGCAAGCGCAAAATTTGATGCATCCATATCTCAAATTACAGATTCAGCAATTATCTCTGCAGAAACGGACCTTCATACGCGTGTCGCGCAGGCATTTGAAAATCATATGCAAGAGTTTCAGCCCACAGCACTTGCTAAGAGTCAGGCATTACTTGAAGCTCAGTTAGAAAAAGTGAATGCAGAGGCACAGAATTCACTATCAGAGCAATTGCAGGTTTACCAGCAGCAAATAATTGAACAACATAAACAAGGTTTAGGTGATGCACTAAACGGAATACAACAATCGGTGCAAGCCTCAGCAGAAGAAGCATTCCATAACAATCTAAATGCATTACAAAAAAATATACTCGAAATACATCAAAAACAGCTTACTGAATCGCTAGATGGTTATTTGCAAATTGAGGGTGAGGCAGCAGAAAAAGCATTGTTACAGAAACTACAAGAAGAGCAACAAAGACTGCATGCTGATTACCAGCAAAAATTGTCAGAAGAAATGGCGAATGCACTGGAAACAATTAAACAACGGGTTGATGAGAGTACAGTAGAGCAAACTGATTTAATGTTTACGCAAGTAGGTACCATTCAACGAGAGACATTTGCTAAGTTACGCCAAGAATTTAATGACGAGAAAGCTGCAATATTGAATGCTACAAGTGAAGAAATCAGGTTGGTTTTTGCCGAGCAAATGACAGCACAGACGCAAGAAATAAGAGAGCAATTTCTGGCACAGGTCAATGCTGACTTGCCTGAGGTGCAAGCTGTACTGGATGAAAAAATACAAGCCATCTTATCAAACACCATACCTGATATGGAAAATAGCTTGCGAGAGCAACTAACAGCGGAGTTGAAACAATTACTGCTAACAGTTAAGTTTGTCTTGCCAGAGAATTAAGCTTCAGCAATGAGTGCCTCATATGCTTCAGCATTAAGGAGGTGTGCTGTATCTTCAGGGTTGGTCGGTTCAAACTTAAAAATCCACGCCTTATATGGCCCGTCATTGATTTCTTCTGGTTCACCCACCAGCGCTTCGTTAACACCTGTAACAATTCCATCCATGGGCGCGTGTAAATCTGAACCCGTTTTGACTGATTCAACAATACCACATGGCTGTGCATTATCAATTGTTGCCCCCACTTTTGGTGGATCTAGATACACAATATCACCCAATAGATCTTGTGCATAATCAGTAATTCCTGCCAGCCAGCCACCTTCAGCTGTCTTTTGTACCCACAAATGTTCTTTTGTGTAGAGTAGGTCAGATGGAGAGGTCATGTTTCTAATCAGCTTTATAAACAGTAATTAGTATATTTTCTCATATTGTTAACCGTTATGGCGTATGAAAAATGAAACAATCATTTCAAAACTTAATATTTTTTTTATAAAAACCCAATAAGTAATTGACTTGTATATTTTTTGTGAATAATATTAATCATAAGTCAGCTTTAAGTTAAAAGGTTTTGTGTGAAATTAGTGCTCAAAAATTACGCGCTGCTTGTCATAGCAGCAACGCTAGCCTTGTTGCCTTTGCAATCTGTGTCCGCAAATGCAGATGGGCAAAAAAGCGCGCAATCCTCTGCAAAAAAGAAGTACATCAAAAAAGTTAATTACAGCGGACAATCTCGTAAAGAAAAACTGAAAGCGCGTAGATTAGCACTGGCAAAAGAACGTGCAACTGATTTAGGCGAACATTACGACGGCACTGTTCAACCAAATTTTTCATCAAATAGTCTATTAGTTGTTAATCAAGATACTGGTGAAATCAAACTTTCAAAAAATGCTGAAGCGCAATTACCTATCGCTTCTATCACCAAGTTAATGACGGCAATGGTGGTATTAGACGCAGATTTGCCTATGAGTGAGATGGTGACTATCACCAACGAAGACATTGATCGTATTAAAGGCACTAGGTCAAGACTACCAGTAGGGACAACTTTCAGCCGCGATGATATGCTTAAGTTGGCATTGATGTCTTCTGAAAACAGAGCAGCTTATGCTTTGTCTCGTCATTATCCTGGTGGGCGATCTGCCTTTATCCGTGCGATGAATGCTAAGGCACTTTCCTTAGGTTTAATGCAAACACAGTTTTCAGAACCGACAGGGCTATCACCACAGAATAAATCGACAGCACACGACTTGTATCAATTAGTTGCTGCGGCATATCAATATCCATTTATTCGACAAGCGACCACTACAACAGAATACGAAATCACCATTAATGGCCGCCAGCGTCCACTACTATATAAAAACACCAATGTTCTCGTACGCAAAGGCGAGTGGAATATAGGGCTATCTAAAACAGGCTTTATCAATGAAGCAGGGCGCTGCCTAGTGATGCAGGCGACTGTTGCTAATGAGCCATTGATGATTGTGTTATTGGATGCAGCAGGGACGAACAAACGCACAGGCGATGCCAACATGATACGCAAATGGCTTGAAAATCATCATCATGATGCGCCAGTGCAGGTTGCAGAGAAGTTACCAGAACAATCACAAAACCAACAAACGTTGGCTGCTGATCTAGAAATAGAAGACGATGGGCTACAACCAAAATTGATGATGTCGCAAAGTATTTATGATGAGCGATATGAACAATGGTTATCAGAAATGGAACAACACTAAACAGATGAACAGCATAAAAAAGCGAGCTAGTCAGCTCGCTTTTTTATGCTTGAAGCTAAGTCATACTGCTAAGTGCTAGCTTTCTTTGCCTTTGCTGTTGTCTTCTTCGTGGTTGCTTTCTTTTTAGCTGGTGCTTTCTTAGCGCTCGTTTTTTTAGTCGTGCCTTTAGCTTCTTTTTCAGCTAGCAGTGCCAGTGCTTCGTCTAGGGTGATTTCTTCAGGTTTAACACTCTTAGGCAACGTAGCACGCACTTTTTTATGTTGTACATAAGGACCATAGCGACCATCAAATACTTCAACTCTGCCTTCGCCAGATGGGTGTTCGCCTAAGTCAGCCAAAGGCGCTGGTCCAGCGTAGGCTTGTGCTAGCAGTGCTACTGCACCTGCTTGGTCTATAGTAAATACATCTTCCGTTTTCGGAATAGATTTAAATTTACCATCGTGGTTAACATAAGGTCCAAATCGGCCAATATTTGCCACAATCTTTTTACCAGTTTCTGGGTGTTGGCCTAAGTCACGTGGCAAGGATAGTAGCTGATGTGCAACATCCAGATTGACTTCTGCATAACTGATATTTTTAGGAATGCTGACGCGTTTCGGCTTTTTCTTTTCACCTTCTACTGGCATGCCTAGCTGAATATAAGGGCCATAAGGTCCCACCATCAAGTAGATATCTTTACCTGTTTCATCATCTGTACCCAGCACCACAGGGTCAGTGCTAGCAGATTCGTCAGCACCATTTAAGCTACGCTTGTAGTCACATTTTGGCTCATCGTTGTAGCCTGTGCAGCCAATAAATGTACCATAACGGCTCAATTGCTTTTGTAGCTGCTTACCACATTTAGGGCAATATTCGTCAATCAACTCATTACCAGGTCGTTCAACATCCGCCTTGCTTGTCACTTGTTGGTTAAATCCTTGCCAGAATTTATCCATCACTGGAATCCAATCTAAATCGCCTTCTGCAATATCATCTAGCTCATTTTCCAGCTTAGCAGTAAAGTCATAATCGACATATTGGGTAAAGTGTTCTGTCAGGAATTTATTGACTACACGGCCAACATCTGTCGGTGTAAAGCGTTTTTTGTCTAGTACAACATACTCGCGGTCTTGTAGCGTGCTAATAATGCTGGCATATGTAGAAGGGCGACCAATGCCGTATTCCTCTAGTGTTTTTACCAAACTCGCTTCACCATAGCGTGGTGGTGGTTCAGTAAAGTGTTGTTCACCGTAAATTTTATCTACATCCAACACTTCACCCGCTTCTAGCGCAGGTAATTTAGCTTCGGCATCATCGTCTTCATCCGTATCCGAGCCTTCTTTATACACACCAATAAAACCTGGAAATACCAGTGTTTGCCCTGTGGCGCGGAATAAATTGTCTTCTTTGCCTATACTCAAATCCACACTTACTGCATCAAATACTGCCGGTGTCATCTGGCTGGCAACAGTACGCTTCCAAATCATCTCATATAACTTGAATTGTTCATCATTCAAGTATTGGCGCATTTTTGCGGGTGTACGCGTCACGTCAGTTGGGCGGATAGCTTCATGCGCTTCTTGGGCATTTTTTGATTTGTTTTTATAAACATTTGGTGTTTTGGGTACGTAGTTCGCATCAAAATTATTTTTTACATAATCGCGAATCTGCATCAATGCCTCTTGTGCCAAGCTGATGCCATCTGTACGCATATAGGTGATTAAACCCACGGTGCCACTACCTACATCAATCCCCTCATAAAGTTGCTGGGCAATGCGCATAGCGCGACTAGTAGTAAAACCTAATTTACGCACTGACTCTTGTTGCAAGGTAGAAGTGGTAAACGGGGCGGCAGGGCTACGTTTACGTTGTTTTTTCTCTACACGCGCTACTGTCGCTTTGCCAGCACTTTCTAGTAATAGCTTGCCGACAATATCAGCCTGCTGGTCTTGGTTGGTAACAGTAAATTGCTCTACCTTTTCACCATTCAGCTGAATAAGCTTGGCGGTAAATGCATGGTTATGCTTCAGCGCATCTAAATGAATACTCCAATATTCTTGACTATTAAAAGCCTCAATCTCTAGCTCACGCTCTACAATCAGGCGCAATGCTGGGCTTTGCACCCGGCCAGCTGATAGGCCACGGCGAATTTTCTTCCACAATAAAGGTGATAAATTAAATCCAACTAAATAGTCCAACGCGCGGCGGGCTTGCTGCGCATTAACGAGATTCATGGCGATATCACGTGGATTCTCAATAGCATGCTTTACAGCTGTTTGTGTAATCTCATTAAACTCTACGCGCTTAAGATTTTTATTCTTAAGGAGTTTTTTATCAGCTAAAATCTCAGCAATATGCCATGAGATAGCTTCACCCTCGCGGTCCGGATCGGTTGCCAGAAATATATTGTCAGCTGCTTTAACCGCCTTGGCTATCGCATCGACATGCTTTTTATTCCGGTCGATAATGTCATACTTCATCGCAAACTTGCTCTCAGGATCGACAGCCCCGTTTTTCGGTATCAAATCGCGGACATGACCGTACGAAGCCAACACTTCAAAATCTTTTCCAAGATATTTTTTCAGTGTTTTGGCTTTTGAGGGTGATTCAACAATGAGTAAATTAGACATGTAAGGTAGTAAAAAATAAAACTTTTTTCAATTATGGCTTAGATAATAGCAAGCAAATGTCACGTTGCACAATGAAATAGTCGTTATATCGTGCAAAAACAATGCAAATTAGTGTTAATTTCGGCTAAATTCAATTCGATTGCCCACTTCATTTACAATATTGAGGGCATTACCCGCACTTTCAATATCGCCAAACAATGGATCTTCGTCAGTAGTTAAAGATTGGCTTAATCCTTTAAAGTCATATAAATCGGTATCCGCTAAGTGAGAAGGCTCAATATTACCGATGGCACGGAAGATATTATTCACACGTCCAGGCTGCTCTTTTTCCCATGCGGCTAACATCTCTTTCACTTTCACGCGCTGTAAATTCTCCTGGCTGCCGCACAAATTACACGGGATAATTGGGAACTCCATGCCGCGTGCATAGACTGCAATATCTTTCTCACTACAGTACGCCAATGGGCGAATCACAATATTCTGTTTATCATTGGTTGCCAGCTTAGGCGGCATGGCCTTCATTTTGGCGCCGTAAAACATACTTAAAAAGAGTGTTTCTACAATATCATCACGGTGGTGGCCCAAGGCTATCTTATTTGCACCCAACTTTTTAGCAGTGGTGTAAATCACCCCACGGCGTAATCTTGAGCACAAGCTGCAAGTGGTTTTACCTTCTGGGATCTTCTCTTTTACCACTGAGTACGTATCCGCCTCTACAATGCGGTAATCCACACCTAGCTGCTCAAAGTAGGCAGGCAAAATATGCTCAGGAAACCCAGGCTGCTTCTGATCCAGATTCATCGCAATCAACTTAAAGCTAATCGGGGCACGCTCTTGCAATGCCAACAACATCATCAGCATGGCATAGCTATCCTTGCCACCGCTCATACACACCAGCACCGTATCGCCATCTTCAATCATATTGAAGTCACCAATAGCCTTACCAGTCGCGCTAATCAATTGATTACGCAACTTCAAAAAGTTATTGCTAACGTTATCTGGGTAGTGTTTGATTTTCATAAGCGGAGCATTATAGCGTAAAACGAATACGGTTGTTTGTAACTGTTTGAATTACATTTGTTTTTATGATTTTCGGTTTTTGTTAATGCTAGCAATTGCGTTATTTAGAAAAATCAAGGCAAAAGATACACGCATCAATTCGATTATCAATACCGTGACAACACTTTATTAAAAAATCACTTTACAAATTAATTGACCTGCCGCCATCCACAGCCAGTACATGCCCTGTGATAAAGGGTGCGTCAGCGGCAAGGAATTTAACGGCATTGGCGATATCAGATGGATCTCCGATTCTTTTGAGTAGGGTTTGTGAGATGACGCGTTTACGATATACCTCATCAAATTGGGGGTTGTTCTCTGGCCAGAGCACAGGGCCCGGCGCTACCGCATTCACACGCACATGCGGGCTAAGTTCAGTAGCCAACGATTTAGTTAGGGTCACCAAGCCGGCTTTGGCCACGCTGTAGACCACGTAGCCTTTTTTGGGGCTTTCGATGTGCATGTCGGTGATGTTGATAATGCAGCCTTTGTTTTTCTTGAGTTCTTTTGCCGCGGCTTGACATAAAAAGACAGGTGCCTTTAAGTTGCTACCAATCAGGTCTTGCCAATTGTCTTCGTTAATGTTGCCAATTTCGGTTGGCTCATAAGTTGAGGCATTGTTAATGAGTATATCTAGTTGCCCAAACCGTTTTACAGTTTCCGCAGGCAAGCTAGAAACGACAGACATATTGAGTAAGTCACCTTGAATGATAGACACACTATCTTTGCGTTTTAGATTTAGCTCTGCTTGCAACGCTTTGGCTTCTTTATTGGATGTGTTGTAATGAATCATCAAGTTAGCGCCATGCGCGTGTAGTTCTCGGCTAATGCAAGCGCCAACACGTTTTGCTCCTCCTGTAATGAGGACGACTTTGTTTTCTAATTGGTTTGTCAATTGCTTACTCGGGATTAATTGAAAATATTATAATGGCTTATGACTGCTTTACCTATTCCATCACAAGCGCTATTAGCATATAGCCAACAATTAAGCGATTTAGTTCAACAACAGATTAAAAATTCTGGTAGTTGGATTTCGTTTGCTGATTTTATGCATATGGCACTCTATACACCAGAGCTTGGTTATTACAGCGGTGGTTTGCAAAAAATTGGTGATGCTAAACAAGGCGGCGGCGACTTTGTAACAGCACCTGAAATCTCATCCTTATTTTCTCAGTCGCTTGCTAGGCAGGTTGCGCAGATACTTAATGCTACAGAAGGAGATGTGTTGGAGTTGGGTGCGGGTACTGGCAAACTTGCTTTGGATTTATTGATGGCATTGGATGAATTAGGCCTATTACCACATAACTATTATATTATAGAAGTGAGTAGTCACTTGCGTTCTGTACAGCGCGAAAATTTGCAAAAAGGATTGCCGCAATCAATATTCAATAAGCTGCAATGGCTAGATGAATTACCACAACAGTTCACGGGCTGCATTTTAGGTAATGAAGTGTTGGATGCGATTCCAGTACATTTACTCATTAAGCAAGATGGTAAGCTTATGGAGCGTGGCGTGGCGTATGAGGCTGGCTTTAAGTGGCAGGACAAAGACTTAACTGCCGATTTGGTTGGCGATGCCTTTGATATTGATGCGCTGCCAGAAGGCTATTTAACGGAAGTGTGCCCTGGATCCATTGGGCTTATTAATAGTTTGGCGAATATGCTTAGTCATGGTGCTTTGCTCATGATTGATTATGGTTTTGGCGCTGCGGAGTATTATCACCCACAGCGTAATCAAGGTACGCTAATGTGCCATTATCAGCATTATGCGCATAGCGACCCGTTTCAGTATATTGGTCTGCAAGATATTACTGCCCATGTGAATTTTACGGCGATGGCTGAGGCGGCTACTTCACAAGGGCTTGTGCTTGAAGGGTATACGAACCAGGCACAGTTTTTAATGAGCTGCGGTATTCTTGATTTACTTGCTCAACAAACATCAGATGCAACTGCATACGCAGCTTTTGCAGCAGGTGCACAAAAATTACTCTCGCCAGCCGAGATGGGGGAACTGTTTAAAGTGATTGCTTTCAGTAAAGGGCTTGAAGATAACATGCTGGGATTCTTAAAAGGCGATAAGACGCACACTCTCTAGTATAATCACGCCCTATGACTGAACAGCGCCCCATTTACCGCAGACGAGTATTTGAAGAAGCGGAAGAACCAACCAAACGTAAGATACGTAGTTTTGTGCTACGACAAGGCCGATTAACCCCTGCCCAAGAGCGTGCATTCGACACTGGCTGGCCAGTGTATGGACTGGATTACCAAAAACAACCGATTGATTTAGCCCAGACGTTTAAACGTGCTGAAAGTCAAAAAGTGCTGGAAATCGGTTTTGGGATGGGCGATGCAACTGCCAAAATTGCGCAAACTTTACCCAATGTAGATTTCTTGGCAGTCGAAGTGCATGCACCAGGTGTGGGTGCATTGTTAAAGTTGATACAAGAGGGCGATATTGAAAACATCCGTATTATTCAGCATGATGCGGTGGAAGTATTGCAAAACATGCTGCCAGAGGAGTCTTTGGATGGCGTGCATATCTTTTTTCCTGATCCTTGGCATAAAAAGCGCCACCATAAACGCAGGCTTATTCAAGCGGAATTTGTTCAATTATTATGTAGCAGCTTAAAAAAAGGTGCGTACCTACATGTGGCAACTGATTGGCAAGAGTATGCTGAGTGGGTGTTAGAAGTGCTTTCAGCAGAACCACAGCTTATAAATACGGCGAATGATTATGCAGAAAAGCCAGACTACCGACCGCTGACCAAATTCGAGAATCGTGGCATCAAGCTAGGGCATGGTGTTTGGGATTTGGTGTTTAGCAAGGTTTAATGCATTATTGCTGAGTATCTTGCGGCATTAGCCAGGGGCCAATCATCTTTTCAGTTTCTTCTACGCCCTGTTTTTTTAAGCTGGAAAACAATTGCACCGTAACGTTTTCACCCCAGCATTGGGTGAGCTCTTTTCTGGTTTTGAATAATGTTTGATTAGCTTCATTACGCGAGAGTTTATCTGCCTTAGTGAGTAACACATGTACGGGTTTGCCACTTGGGCAAAACCAATCTAGCATTTGTCTATCCAAAGGCGTTAGTGGTCTTCGACTATCCATCACCAGCACTAGACCAAACAAACTTTCTCTTTCTGTTAAATAGGCTGATAACACTCCTTGCCAATGGTTGCGTACGCTCTCTGGTACCTTGGCATATCCATAGCCTGGTAAGTCGACAAGGAACTGATTGTTGTCGCTGTCAGGGTTCAGGCTAAAAAAGTTAATGAGTTGCGTGCGGCCTGGCTGTTTACTGACGAATGCCAATCGATTATGGTTGGCTAGGGTGTTTAAGGCGCTGGACTTGCCTGCGTTTGAACGGCCTGCAAAAGCAATTTCAACACCATGCGCAGGTGGTAAATCACTGAGTTTATGTGCAGAAATATAGAAGCGGGCGTTTTGAAATAAAGACATGTTTAGGTTTTTTATATAAATGAGGTGGTCAACACAAGCTGCAAATGCTATCACGAACCCATTAACTTTGATAAAATATCGGCTTAAATGACTAAATAATTTCCGGAGCAAGTATGCGTATCAGGGGTTTATCTTTATTACTATCATCGCTTTTTTTATCGTCAGTCGTCGTTGCTGAGGAGGCACAGGCCCCTACTGATATGAATATGAACGCTGCGGAGCAAACTGCGCAAACAGTATGCGCTGCTTGTCATGGTGCAGATGGCAATAGCGCAATACCATTAAACCCTAAAATCGCAGGCCAACATCCAGAATATTTATATAAGCAGTTAACTGAATTTAAATCTGGCAAGCGTAACAACGCTGTCATGGCTGGGATGGTTGCTAACTTATCAGATGCCGATATGAAAGCGTTGGCAGCATATTTTGCAGGCCAAACACCTAAACTAGGGCAAGCTAAATCTAACGGTGTTGGATCACTGGGCGAAAAAATCTATCGTGGTGGTATTCTAGAGACAAAAGTGCCTGCTTGCGCATCATGTCATGGAGCTAATGGTGAAGGTATTCCAAAACGCTTCCCTCGCTTATCAGGCCAGCATGCTGAATATACTTTGCAACAGCTCAAAATATTCAGGACTGGTGACCGGGCTAACGCACCTATGATGCAGGCTATCTCTGTGAAAATGACGGAAGCAGAAATGGCTGCCGTTGCAGATTATATTCAAGGCTTAAGATAAGTTTTTAGCGGCCGTTTAATGCTAGTCTAAAGCAAACGGCACCATCTTTATTGTGAGCTAGGCTCAGTGTATAGCCAGCTTGCTTGGCATCATATGCGGCATGGTACAAACCAACACCCATGCCGTTCTCAGAGGACACATGTTTTTTAAATAGACTTTCCGCTGTGGCGCTATCCATCGCCATGCCCGTATCAAGCACGTCAATGCAGTAGCCGCTTTCGTTATTATCATAAATCGTGACACTGATATGGGTGTCTGGTTGGTATTTTGCTTTTTCTAGAGCATTGCTGATTAAGTTTTCAATCACACTGTCTAGTACTTCCGCATTAATATCAAGCGCAGGTAGCTTTTCCGCGTTGAACTGTATATCGCTAAGTTGATGCCGCATTTGCAGACCAGACCACCACCCTGCAATTTTCTCCAGCCGTTTTTTCTCTTCACCTGGTGCTTTAAGCTTATCAAGCGTTGCCGCAATCCGTTGGTTTAATACAGGCAGTTGTCTGCGGATAAGGCTCAATAATGCCTCATTATCTTCATCTTGCGTTTGTTCTGCTGCTTTTACTAGCGTACCGACAGATTGCAGAATATTTTTAATATCATGCGTTAGTCGCGAGCCACTTTCATAAAAAGCTTGCATGTAAGCATTTTGACGCATAGTTTCTTCGCGACGTTTTGCTTCATAAAATTCACCCATAATTTGGGTAAGTAATTTAACGTGTACATATAGTGCAGGCGAAATTTTCCAGCGTGTATGCAGCGTCATATTCAAATCTTTAAAACTAAAGCTGGTTGCATTTTCAGAAACCTTACCGATATCACCTTTTGCATAATCCGCATACCATGTGACGCCCGTTACCCATGGCAATAAGCTCATTTCCTGCATCGCGCCTTGCAAGAAATTATTCGCGTTTAATTCAATTTCACCTAAGTTAGAAATGTTTCTGACCCATTTTTCAAATGGCATGCCTACGCTAGACAAATAGCGAGACATGAGTAGCTCTACGCCAGAAAAGCGAGCATTTGGTTTCCACAGGAAGCTCAAACCTATGAGTGATAGTGCAATCGCAAATATGGTGATGAACATCACTTGAATGTAATTTACCTGATTTTGACTACCAATCGCATAACTAGCCAAAATGATAATGATGGCGATCAGCGTGATGATCAGTGTGTAGAAGAAATCCAGTATGGGCTGCTGTGAAGTTTTGGCTACTTGTGAGCTTAAAAATAGAATAGCCAATGGTAATAGAGGCATCAAGTAAGTGATTGTAAACGTCGCTGCCTCTAAGTCGGCTGATGCATTGAGCAATTTTGGCACAACCCAGAGTAGTAACATTGCTAATAAATAACTGGCAGCCAGAATATGGATAATACGATTAGGCTTGGCTTCTTCAGCAAAAATACGTCCACCTAATAAGCCAACCAAAATAGCCAGCCATAAAGCGGTAATCCACCAATTCATGAAAATAAAGGTTATCCATGCAAAGGCAAAGAAAACGACAGCGCTAGGCTTGGATAGCTTTTCAGAACTACGCCAGATTGGCTGCCACATGAGGAAAAAGCCGTAGTGGCAAAGGAAAATAGCGTGTGCGAGTGTTTTGTCTGTTTCATCCCATATTAGAAATGCATGCAGACTTAGCAGCATCAGTGCCAATATGCGGTGAGCATGAGAAGCTAAAAACTGGTTGATACCTTTAATATTGAACATAAGTCTTTACCACATAAATATGATGAAAAAGTGTCAAAATTCAGTCATAAGTGTTGAGTTTTCATCACTTTTGCCATCCTTTTTGCATTCAAGCTTTAATTTTACGCTTTATATATAATAAGTTAGTGCGTGGTATAAAACTTGCGTGTTTTTAGCAAATGCTTTATAAGTTTCAATAATAAGTCATTTAATAATGAATTGGTTAAGGATACCACATGAATAAACAAACAGGTTTTACGCTTATCGAGCTTGCAATCGTGCTGGTGATTATCGGCTTATTGCTTGGTGGTGTATTGAGGGGGCAGGAGTTGATTAATAGTGCGCGTGTAAAAAGTCTTACTCGAGATTTCCAGAATGTTCAAGTTTACTTATACACCTACCAAGACAGATTTAGAGCAATCCCAGGAGATGACCCTGCAGCTGACAATCATGTTGGCGGTACTGTTGCAGGCGGTGGAACTACTGCCAATGGGAGAATAGAAGGCGAGTGGGATTCTAATACGGCTACAAATGAGTCTTTTTTATTTTGGCAACATGTAAGGTTGGCGGGTATTGCTCCTGGATCAACGGATACAGGTGCTAGTGCATATACCCCTCTAAACACGAATGGTGCCCGTTTAGGTATTCAGAGTGTTAATGGAATGACTGAAATAACAGGTATGACAGGTGCTTTTGCAATTTGCTCAGATGGGATTTTGGGCAGAGATGCTTTGCAGATTGATACTACCTTAGATGATGGCGAAACCAGTGCGGGTTCAGTCAGAGCGGTTGTCTCTGGGACTCCAGGAGTTGGTGTAGCGTCAACAGCTGTCAATGAATCCAGTCAATATACAGTTTGTATGACTATATGAAATTAATGGCTATCTAAACCACCAAGCCCGCATTCGCGGGCTTTTACGTATTTTTATCCCCCGTATTCGGTATTGTTTGTTTTGGCTTTTCATCTAGACTTTATTTCAATTCAATCTGATTTGAATTAGAATAGCAGCCTGATACAAAACGCAAATGATAATAATTAAATCTCAATGACCCAAAATATCGTCGAAATTGACAATCTCTCATTTGGATACAAAAGCCGATTGCTGCACAAGGGCATTTCTATGTCTTTTCCACGTGGTAAGGTGGTTGCAATCATGGGTGGCAGTGGAAGTGGCAAGACTACATTGTTGCGTCTTATTGGGGGGCAATTTAAACCCAATAAAGGAGAAGTGCGTGTAGATGGGAAGGTTGTACACAAGCAAAATGATGATGGTTTGTATCAACTAAGACGCAAGATGGGAATGTTATTTCAGCAAGGCGCATTATTTACCGATTTATCCGTATATGAAAATGTAGCTTTTCCCATGCGCGAGTTAACGGATTTACCAGAGAGTATGATTCGTGATTTGGTGTTGATGAAATTGAATGCAGTAGGCCTGCGTGGAGCATATCAATTGATGCCAACAGAACTTTCTGGTGGCATGGCGCGCAGAGTGGCGCTTGCACGCGCCATTGCATTAGACCCTGATATCATTATGTATGACGAGCCATTCGCTGGCTTAGACCCCATTTCGATGGCCGTGATTTGTGATTTGATTCGAACACTAAATGATGCGCTAGGTGTGACGTCGATTGTGGTGACACACGATGTGGAGGAGACATTCTCTTTTGCTGATTACATTTATTTTGTCGCTGATGGTGTAGTAGCCGCAGAAGGTACGCCAGATGATTTGCGTCAGTCAACACTACCTTTCATACACCAGTTTGTGTACGGTGAAAAAGATGGCCCAGTGCCTTTCCATTATCCAGCTGGGGATTATCAGCAAGAGTTGCTAGGACCTAGAAATGACTAGAATATTTGATGGCGTGCTAGGGGCGCTGCGTAATTTGGGAAGTAATTTTATAGACCAAATCTGGCGCTTGGGTGCGGGAACGCGCTTATTTTTCCATATGCTGATTTCGTCTGGGGAGAGTTTCCGTAGATTCAGACTGGTTGTTAAAGAAGTCTACTCAACGGGTGTGATGTCGTTGGTTATTATCTCCGTATCAGCTTTTTTCGTTGGGATGGTGCTAGCACTGCAAGGCTATAATACTTTGCAAAAATATGGGTCTTCTGAGGCAATAGGTGTATTAGTGGCGCTAGCGTTAGTGAGAGAGTTGGGGCCCGTCGTAACGGCATTGTTATTTGCTGGGAGAGCGGGAACTGCAATAACAGCTGAAATCGGCTTAATGAAAGCAACAGAGCAGTTGTCAGCAATGGAAATGATGGCGGTTAGCCCTGTTTCTAGGGTTATTGCACCGAGGTTTTGGGCTGGGGTTATCGCCCTACCTATATTGGCTGCGCTGTTTTCAATGATTGGTATCTTAGGTGGTTATATCGTTGCAGTACCGTTAATCGGAGTTGATGCAGGCGCTTTTTGGTCGCAGATGCAAGCCAATGTTGATTGGCGCCTAGATATCGTCAATGGTGTGATAAAAAGTGTTGTATTTGGTGTGGCGTGTACGATGATTGCACTGTTTGAAGGCTATGATGCACCGCCAACGGCTGAAGGGGTTAGTCGAGCAACAACAAGAACGGTGGTTACCTCATCTCTAGCCGTATTGGCATTAGATTTTGCACTGACTTCCTTTATGATTGAGTAAATATTAGGGTAGATTTATGAATAGAACGACGATAGATTTATGGGTTGGCGTGTTTGTTGCGTTAGGTGTGGCCGCTTTGCTTGGTTTAGCAATGAAGGTTGGCAACTTAACAACAACCAATATTGGCAAAACTTATACCGTCAATGCAGCCTTTGAGAATATTGGAGGCTTAAAACCAAGGGCGCCAGTAAAAAGTGCTGGTGTAGTTGTTGGCCGCGTGGGAGATATTAAATTTGATAGCTCAACTTATGAAGCGATTGTTAGTCTAAACATCGATGAAGATTATCAATTCCCTACAGATACCTTTGCTAACATTTACACAGCTGGCTTATTAGGCGAGCAATATATTGGTTTGGAGGCAGGCGGGGAACTGGAGTCTTTGAAAGAAGGTGATAAAATTGCCCACACACAAGATGCTGTCGTGTTGGAAAAAATGATTAGTCAATTTTTATACAACAAGGCTTCAGAGCCAGCGCCAGCAACTAATACAACGACTGAATCAACCAAAACTGGGGATGATGCGTTAACTGCTAATCCTTTGGACGATTTGATTGATTAAATTAGTTGCAAAGTTATATTAAATAGGACGTGAATATGATTAAACACTTTTTTGTTGCCTTAAGTTTTTTTTGTTTTAGTACATTATCTCTAGCGATTGAAGCGCCAGATGCATTAGTAAAAAGAACCGCAGAAGATGTATTAGAAATAGTTAAGTCCGATGCAGACATTCAAGCTGGTGACCAAGAGAAGATTTTTGCGCTGGCAGAAGAGAAAATTCTACCAAACTTTAATTTTGAACGTGTTTCGCGTTTGGTGCTGGGTAAAAATTGGACTAGAGCCACCCCTGAGCAAAAAACAGCATTTCAATCTGAATTTCGTACATTGCTTTTAAGGACGTATGCAACGGCGTTGTCTAAATATAAAGATCAAAAAATTGAGTTTATGCCATTACGAATGACGGATGATGCAAAAACAGTATCGGTCAAAACCAAAATTATCCAATCAGGTGGCCAGCCGATCACAGTAGATTATTCACTCGCCAGAGAAGGTGATGCATGGAAGGTTTATGATATTGTCATAGAAGCAGTGAGTTTGGTGACGAACTATCGTGGGCAGTTTTCTCAAGAGATTCGTCAGAATGGCTTAGATAGTTTAATCAAAAAGCTTGCTGATAAAAATGCAGCGGCCAATTAATCGGCTTGAGTGAAAGATAATAATAGCTAAATCAATATGACTGAAATTTCACAAAATAATAATTGCTGGACAGTAGTTGGTGATATCAATATGGACAGTGCTAATTCTTTACTGGAAAAAAGCAAGGGATTAGAGTTGGCTGATGACACGCAAGTAGATTTTGCTCAAGTGGACGATGTCGATACGGCTGCAGTGAGTTTGATGTTGGAGTGGCATCGTCGCGCAAGAAGTGAGAATAAAAAGTTAGCATTCGTTAATGTACCCGCTGGTCTAACTAGTCTGACAGCATTATACGGTGTGACTGATTTGGTGAGTTAATTTCAGTTATCAAAGGCTTGCTTTTGATTGATTTTAGCCCCATCTTTCATGATGGGGTTTCGTTTTTATAACAACATTGATTTTTAGATAAGGGCGTTTTGACAGTTCCAGCAATAAAAATTGAGAATATACACAAGCGTTTCGGATCATTGCACGCACTTAAAGGCTTGAATTTAGCAGTTGAGCAGGGAGAGTTCTTTGGTTTGCTGGGGCCAAATGGCGCAGGTAAATCAACATTAATTAATATTCTTGCCGGATTATTGAAGCCTACTGCAGGACATGCTTCAGTAATGGGTCATGATGTTGTTAATGCTTATCAAGAAGCACGTAGAGCGCTGGGTGTTGTGCCGCAAGAACTTGTATTTGATCCATTCTTTAATGTGCGAGAAATGTTGCGTTTTCAGGCTGGTTATTTTGGTCGTGGTAAAGAGAATGATGCATGGATAGATGAAATTATTGATGCTTTAGGTTTGGCTGATAAAGCGCATACCAACATGCGTAGGTTATCAGGTGGAATGAAAAGGCGTGCATTGATTGCACAGGCATTGGCACATAAGCCACCCGTAATTGTGTTAGATGAGCCCACAGCTGGTGTTGATGTTGAGCTAAGACAAACTATGTGGGCATTTATCAAAAAGCTGAATAAACAAGGCCACACAATTATCCTCACAACACACTATCTCGAAGAGGCAGAAGAGTTATGCTCGCGTGTTGCTATGATGAAGCAGGGTGAGATTGTTGCGCTGGATACAACTGCTAATTTGTTGAGCAATTTCTCAGCTAAAAATTTACGTGTCAAGTTAAGTGCTGGCAGTTTGCCGCCAAGCTTACTCCCAATGCTCAAAAATGGAGAGGATGCTGTGTTCACTTTGGCACTTACCGAACTTAATCAGGTTGAGTATGCACTCAGTGAACTGCGCAAATCAAATGCTGTGATTGAGGATATGCAGTTAATTGAAGCAGATTTAGAAGATGTGTTTATCTCGCTCGTAGGTGGTGCTGATGTTTAATAGATTGATTAACGAGCAAAATAGGGGCGTCTGGACGCTGTTCAAAAAAGAAGTTTTGCGCTTCTGGCGTGTGGCATTTCAGACAATCGCATCTCCTATGATTACTGCATTATTGTACTTATTGATTTTCTCACATGTCTTAGAAGGGCGTGTGCAAGTATACGATGATGTGCCCTATACAGCATTTTTGATACCTGGGCTTATTATGATGTCGCTATTGCAAAACTCTTTTGCGAATAGTTCATCTAGTCTTATCCAATCAAAAGTCATGGGCAATTTGATCTTTGTACTACTAACGCCGCTAACATATGTGCAGTTTTTTTTGGCATTTCTAGCTGCTGCAATGGTCAGAGGATTGGTTGTCGGTTTAAGTATTTACTTAGTCGCCCTGTGGTTTGTTGATTTGCCCATCGCGCATTCTGGGTGGGTGCTGGTTTTTGCACTACTCGGAAGCGCTTTGCTAGGTACATTTGGTGTTATTGCTGGGATTTGGGCTGATCGTTTTGATCAAATGGCAGCGTTTCAAAATTTTGTCATTATGCCGCTAACATTTCTTTCGGGTGTATTTTATTCTATTCATTCTTTACCACCCATCTGGCAAACGATTTCCAAATTCAACCCTTTCTTTTATATGATTGATGGGTTCAGATATGGCTTTTTTGGTAAAGGCGATATTTCACCTTGGATTAGTTTAGCAGTTGTCAGTACGTTTTTAGCATTATTGGTTGTGCTCAGCTTAAAAATGTTAAAATCTGGTTATAAAATACGCGGCTGATGAGCGCCGTTTGTAAATTAAATAAATTTTTCCGCTTGATGAAGTGTAAGGATTAATGTGTTAAGTGCATCACAGTTAGAAAGTTATATTACAGCGAATTTGGCTTGCGATTACATCAAAGTTATCGGTGATGACGGTACGCATTTCGAGGCCGTAATTGTAAGCCCTGAGTTTGTTGGTAAAACCATGATACAACAACACCAATTGGTGTATGCGGCACTTGGGGATCGGATGCGAGCAGAAATTCACGCTTTATCAATGCGCACTTTGACGCCTGAAAAGTGGGCTGAGATGAATCAATAAATTATAGTTAGGAATCAATATGGATATACAAGCAAAAATAAAGGAAACAGTAACAAGTAACCCTATCGTACTATATATGAAAGGTAGTCCGAAATTTCCGCAATGTGGTTTTTCTAATTTGGCGACACAAGTCTTAGATGCATGCGATGCACAGTATGTCGCTATAGATGTGTTGCAAGATCAAGAGATACGTGAAGGTATAAAGCAATATGCTAACTGGCCAACAATTCCACAACTTTATGTGAAAGGTGAGTTTGTTGGTGGCGCTGATATTATGCGGTCTATGTACGAAAGTGGCGAGTTGCAAACCTTATTAGCGGATGCCAAATAATTGGATAAATTAATTATTGAAGGTGGTATCTCACTTGATGGAGAAGTGACTATATCAGGTGCAAAAAATGCAGCATTGCCCATTTTATGTGCTGCATTGCTAGCAGAGACGCCGTTAACTTTGACGAGTGTCGCAGCATTAAAAGACATCGATACTACATTAAAGCTCTTGGATACAATGGGTGTGAAAGTCACCCGTCAAAATGGAGAAGTCATCCTAGATGCCAGTGATGTTGCTTCTTTTGAAGCGACCTATGAGATGGTTAAAACCATGCGCGCATCTATTTTGGTGTTGGGGCCATTGCTAGCACGCTTTGGTAGTGCGCGTGTTTCCCTTCCGGGTGGTTGTGCAATTGGTTCTCGACCTGTTGATTTGCATATTAAAGGTTTGCAAGCAATGGGAGCCGCTATTCATATTACGCATGGTTATATCCAGGCCAGCACATTGCATTTGCCTAATCGTCGCTTGCAAGGCGCGCGTTATTATATGGATTTGGTGACTGTCACAGGAACCGAAAATTTGATGATGGCCGCTGCGCTAGCTGATGGAACTACAGTTCTGGAAAATGCAGCAAAAGAACCCGAAGTAGTAGATTTGGCTGAGTGTCTCAATAAAATGGGTGCAAATATTACTGGTGCAGGTACAGATGTAATCACAATTAAGGGTGTAGAAAAGCTGGGTGGTACCAGCCACAACATAGTTTGTGATCGTATTGAAGCTGGCACTTACATGGTGGCTGCAGCCATGACAGGCGGTAAGATTAAACTGAATAATGTTCGAGCAGATTTATTGGACGCTGTGATTGAAAAGTTGCGTGAAGCAGGTGCGGATATACTAGTTGAAGATGATAGTATTACTGTCATTAGTAGTGGAAAGTTAAACGCAGTTAATATTAGAACTGCGCCACACCCAGCATTCCCTACAGATATGCAAGCGCAATTTATGGCAATGAATGCAATTGCTGCAGGTGTTGCAACCGTTACGGAGACGATTTTTGAAAATCGTTTTATGCATGTACAGGAGTTGCAAAGATTGGGTGCAGATATCAGTATAGAAGGTAATACTGCTCTAGTAAAAGGTGTGCCACATTTAGATGGTGCAACGGTGATGGCGACGGATTTGCGTGCTTCGGCTAGTCTGGTTTTGGCAGGCTTGGTTGCAAAAGGCGAGACAGTCATTGAACGCATCTATCACTTGGATCGTGGCTATGAATTGTTAGAAGAAAAATTTACCGCATTAGGCGCAAAAGTTAGAAGAGCACATTAAGATGATTACCATTGCATTATCTAAAGGCAGAATTTTCGATGAAACAGCACCCTTGCTTGCTGCAGCTGGTATTCAGGCTGCTGAAGAGCCTGGTTCTTCGAGAAAACTGATTTTAGAAACTAATCGCAAAGATGTGCGTCTGATCATTGTGCGGGCTTCGGATGTGCCAACTTATGTACAATACGGTGCAGCAGATATCGGTATTGCTGGCAAAGATGTACTCGACGAACATGGTGGTGACGGCTTGTATCAACCATTAGATTTGCAAATTGCAAAGTGTAAGATGATGGTTGCTGTGCGCAAGGGCTTTGATTATGACGCTGTTGTTCGGCAAGGCGCAAGGCTTAAGGTAGTGACTAAATATGTGAAAACAGCACGAGAGCACTTTGCTGCTAAGGGTATGCATGTTGATTTAATCAAACTTTATGGCTCGATGGAGTTAGGCCCATTGGTCGGTCTGGCTGACGCTATTGTTGATTTGGTTAGTACTGGTGGCACACTTAAAGCCAATGATTTAGAAGCAGTAGAACACATCGGTGACATTAGCTCACGCTTGATCGTGAATCAAGCTTCATTAAAATTAAATCGTTCACTATTGCAACCAATATTGGATGATTTTACAAATGCGGTTGCAAAGAGTTAGGGCAATATGGATATTAGACGTTTATCGACAGCAGACCAAGATTTTGATGTTGCATTAAAGGCGCTGCTTGCGTTTGAAACAGCACAGGACGACAGGATAGATCAAGTTGTCGCGGATATCTTAAAAGACGTGAAAACACGTGGTGATGTTGCCGTATTGGAATATACCAATCGTTTTGACAAAACATTGGCAAAAAGCATCGCCGAACTCGAAATCAATCATGATGAGTTACAAGCTGCTTTATCAGCATTGCCTAGTGGTCAAAGAGAAGCATTGCAAGAGGCTGCTAATCGGGTGCGCAGTTACCACGAAAAACAAGTAATGGAATCATGGCATTACACAGAGGCAGATGGAACACTTTTAGGTCAGCAAGTGACGCCACTGGATAGGGTTGGTTTGTATGTGCCCGGTGGTAAGGCTGCCTATCCTTCCAGTGTTTTGATGAATGCAATCCCGGCAAAAGTAGCTGGCGTAGAAGAATTGGTAATGGTTGTGCCAACCCCAAATGGAGAGAAAAATGCACTCGTACTAGCGGCTGCGGCTATTTCAGGTGTTGATCGTGTATTTTGCATTGGTGGCGCGCAAGCAATAGGTGCATTGGCTTATGGCACAGAAACAGTACCGCAGGTAGATAAGGTCACTGGTCCGGGTAATGCTTATGTGGCAGCGGCTAAAAGACGTGTATTCGGTGTGGTGGGTATTGATATGGTTGCGGGACCATCTGAAATACTGGTCATCTGTGACGGTAAAACTGATCCAGATTGGATTGCCATGGATTTGTTTAGCCAAGCTGAACATGACGAGTTGGCGCAGTCAATATTGTTATGCCCTGATGCAGTATTTTTAGATCAAGTTGAAGCGTCAATGCAAAAGCTGTTACTAGAAATGCCACGCAAAGATATTATTAGCAAATCTATTACGGATAGAGGTGCCCTGATTCATGTAAAGGACATAGAAGAAGCCGTTGAAATTTGTAATTATATTGCACCCGAACATTTGGAGCTCTCTGTCGAAGAACCACTAGCATTAAGCAAGAAAATCAAACATGCCGGCGCTATTTTTATGGGGCGGGATACCTGTGAGGCGCTGGGAGACTACTGCGCAGGTCCAAACCATGTGCTACCAACATCCAGAACAGCACGGTTTAGTTCTCCGTTAGGTGTCTATGACTTTCAAAAGCGCTCTAGCCTGATTATGGTTTCCAGTGACGGCGCACAGAAGCTCGGCAAAATTGCATCTACACTCGCACACGGTGAGAGCTTGCAGTCACACGCGCGGTCAGCAGAATATCGGCTGAAATAGTCCCGGTGAAAGATAACTAATGAGCCAATATTGGAGTGAAATTGTTCATGACCTTGTTCCCTATGTGCCAGGAGAGCAGCCAAAAGTACAAAATCTCATCAAGTTAAACACCAATGAGAATCCTTATGGGCCTAGTCC
>JBFIGM010000008.1:0-28367 GCA_041602315.1 Methylophilaceae bacterium
TGGCCCTGTTAACAGGTTTTGTGGTCGGTTTGTCACAAGCCAACGAAAGAAGCTAGTTTTTAAGCGTTTATGGGTTTCTTTGATTGATTGTTCAAACTCTATCCGCTTACCCTTTATTTTAAAAAATATGCTTGATGGTTGTTCACTAAGTGCAATTCTTAACTCATCTTCGAGTTTAGTGATTTGATCCAATATTTCACTTACTCTGTCGCTCATTCATCCTCCAACGCATTGATATTGGATGCAATGTTATTTAGATTTACAGTCTCTAAATAGTCGGGAATATAAGTTTCCCAATCTAATTGCTCTTTGATTCTTAAACGTAGTGCATCTGCTGCAATTGGTTCGCCATGTGTAATAAAAGTTTGTTTAGGTGGTTGATCAAAATGTTTGAGCCAATCCATAATTTCATTCACGTCTGCGTGTGCAGATAAGCTGTTGATTGAGCTGACTTCTGCATGCACTGGAACATATTCACCATGAATTTTAATTTCCTTTGCACCTTCAACCATCGCGGCTCCTCTTGTTCCGCCTGCTTGAAACCCAGAGAATAATATGGTGTTGCGCGCATCGGGTGCAAAAGCCTTAAAGTGATGAATAACACGACCCCCAGTACCCATGCCACTGCCAGCAAGAATGATCATGGGCCCTTTTCGTTGATTAAGTCTTTTCGAGTCTTCAACGTTTGTAATGATTTCAGGTGTTTTGCATAAAGCTTCAGATTGCTCAACAGATAAACGGTGTTCTCCTGGATGATTATCAAATATGGCAGTAGCTTCTAGCGCCATTGGGCTATTAAGGTAAACGGGTAAGTCATTAGGAATAATGTGTTTCGATTTAAGTAAATGAATGTAATAAAGCAGTAATTGAGCCCGACCAACTGCAAAACTAGGAATAATTACAGCGCCTCCACGTTGTATTGTGCGGTTGATGATGTCAGCTAATTTATCCAGCGGGTCCTCATTTTCGTGTACCCGGTTTCCATAAGTGGACTCCAGAATTAAATAGTCAGTATTTTTTACAATCGCTGGTGCTTTCATAATCAAGTCGTTTTGGCGACCTAAGTCTCCAGAGAAAAGTATCGACTCTTGATCATTGTTGATATAAACCATCGCAGCGCCAAGAATATGACCTGCGTTTAGCAAGTGAAACTTTAATGAACCGCCTAGCGATTGTTCTTGCGCATAATCTACAGCTTGTAGAAGTTGCAGGCTTTTTTGTGCATCTTCTGGTGTATATAAAGGTAGCGCTGGCTTATGTTTAGAGAAACCATGCTTGTTCATATATTCGGCTTCTTGTTCTTGAAGTCTGGCGCTATCCATAAGCAATACTTCGCATAAGTCGCGCGTTGCCGATGTGCAATATACTGGCCCGTTAAAGCCATTTTTTACCAGTAATGGCAAATACCCTGAGTGATCAATATGGGCATGCGTCAGAATAACTGCATCTATTTTTTTGGGGCTGAAGGGTAACGGTTTCCAGTTACGTAAGCGTAACTGTTTAAACCCTTGAAAAAGACCACAGTCGATAAGAATATTTTTACCATTAGCCTTCAATAGATACTTTGAACCTGTAACTGTACCTGTTGCTCCAAGGAATTGCAGATAAAATTCTGATTGCATTGGTATCTTTTTTTAGGATAATTGCTTGTATTGTATATCAACAACGCATAATTGTTACGGCTAAGTAAGGACAAGCTTGAAATACGGATATCTGTTTCGGGTGTCTCTAAGACACTAAATGAACTGATAGTGTCAGGCTTTGTTAATAAGTTTTATTAAGGCTTTTTTATATTCAGCGTTTAATGGTTGCGGTAGACTTTTTCTTCTGCAGTGTACCAATAATGCTCTGGTGATTCTCTAAAGCCATCTTGTTCGGCGAGAGAGTAAGCTTCTTCTCTAATAAGTCTCTTTAGCTCATTTTCAAAGGCAACTGGAAACTTTCCACTTGGTTGTGCCAGTTGTTTTAGTGTATGTTGAAAATCACTTACTGGTTTCTTAGCACTATTTTTCATCATATCTTCTCACTCTCTTGTCGAGCTGGTCATAAACGCTTAATCAGCTGGCCATAAAAAAACAACTCTTTTGTGTTTCTTGTTATCAATATTGACTTTATATTCTTTGCTAACGCCATTGTGATCAGCAGTAACCAGATATCTGTTGTCTGGTAAATTAACTAGCAAAAAAGGACCTTCCGTATGTACATCCAAGAATTTCTTCTCTTTCTTTGTATCTGTAATGACTACTCTTACGTCGGCAATATAGTTTTCTTTCTCATTCTCATCTGATTTTTCTACCAAGACAATTTCTAGCGGGAAATTATTGGCAATACTTTTCATTAATTCTGCTTCATCTATGCAAACCCCACCAGTGACATAATTAATGGCAGCATCTTCCTCCGTGGCAATTGGCATGAGGTTGAATTCATTGGCATCGCATTGATATTCCTCAGTGGTTTTTGCTTCTTCAGCCATGCTTAATGCAGGGATTGATAAACATGTAATCATCAATAGTTTGATTAATCGTGATGCGTTTTTCATTGTAATTCCTTTATTTGCTTAATAATCATGCGGCTAAAAATGATAAATCTGCAAACTGCAGACTATACTATAGCGCTATCTGCAGCTGATTGTTATCCGTGTAAACCCTTATAATTAGATAGTAGAAACATAATTTCACCAAGAGGGAAGTGGCAGTTTTTCAGATAATACTTTGATTTTCATGGTTATTGCATGCTAATGAAGCAAGCAGCAAACGTATGTTGCTTGCTTCACAGACTATCATTTCTTGCTCAAGAAGGTTTTAGCGATAGTTGTCGCTCTATTTCACATTTATTGTTTGTTTTGATGATGCTTTATTTTTTGGTAGTGTGACCTCAAGTACGCCATCTTTGAGTGTAGCTGTTATTTTCGATGCATCAATATTGCTAGGGACTGAAATAGAACGAGCAAAAGAAGCGCTTTGTATCTCGTGACGATGATATTCGCCTTCTTCTTTTTCTTCTTCAGTCTTTGTCTGTCCTTTGATGAGTAGCATGTTATCGTTTAGCGTTACATCAACATCTTTTTTGTCCAGTCCTGGTAGCTCAGCACGCACTAACATTTGGTTTTTACGATCGATTAAGTCTATTTTGGGAAGTCGAGTACCTTCAATTTCAATGCTAGGGAAGTCTCGCATATGCCACATGGTTGGCAAATTCCAACCATTACCAAAAAATCGATCAAACGCCTTTTCCATCTCAAGAAGTGGGTGCTTGAGCAATGAACCCTCATTTGAGTTTTTATTTTTTACTTGAATGCTTTCCTTATTCGCCATATCTGCTCTCCTTATAAATATCTATTTGAAATAGTTGGCAGTAGTAACTGTAAGGGAGGTCTTTTGGTTTTAGTAGACTACTACCGAGGATGATAATTTACAGCTGCAATATGCATTTTAGAATGCGTGTAAGCACGTAAGGGTTAACCCTTAGGTGCTTATCTAGAGACTAGTCATCCAAGTAGCAAAAATTAGATTTTATTCTTACACCTATTTTGCATATACTAGACATTAATATCTTATGATTACACATAATCTTGACTAAGTTATTAAAAAATTTAAGCTTTTTCTCACTTTTTAATTCAATGGCTGATGCTACCTTGCTGGTAGATGCGCATGGCCATGTTGTATTAGCTAACGAATCAGCTGAGCAATTATTAGGGTATACCGCTGATGAGTTAACAGAACTTTCTGTTGAGGCGCTAATGCCTAAAATTTATCGTGAACATCACTCATTTTTAAGGAGCGACTTTTCTAAACGACCGGAAAAACGAGAAATGGGCAAAGGTCAGAACTTGGTTCTATTGACAAAAAATGGCAATGAAATGCCAGTAGACATTAGCTTAAGTCCCATTAACAGCAATAATGAAAACTACATTTTAGTTACCTTTCATACAATTAATCGGTTATTGGAGGTCGAATCTTCACTCAAGGTGAGTGAAGAGCGCTTAAGGCTTGCTAAAGCGTCAGCAGGATTAGGTGTTTTTGATTTAGATTTGTTACTTGATAGCGCACAGTGTGACACATTGGTTCAAAAGTTATTTGGTTTTCAGAGGAATACGCCAATTAGTCATCAAGATTTCATTCATGCAATTGATATAATTGACCGACCTAAATGGGAAGCGATGTTTGCACAGGCAACAGCTTCATTAGATGATGGCGATTATCAAATCGAGTTTCGCATCAACAACAATCAAAATAAGTTTGTAACATGGTTATACGTTGCAGGTAGAGTTCTATTCAGCGAAGGGCAAGCGGTACGCATGCTTGGTGTAGTACAAGATGTCACAAAAGAAAAACTATTACAGCAGAGACTGAATGAGCAACGCATAGAATTAGAAACCCTATCAACCACACAAATAGCTATTCAGACAGCATCCGCAATCGCCCATGAAATTAATCAACCATTGGCCGCCATTTCCGCTTACAGTGAAGTGGCGTTATTTGCCCTGAAAGCAGAAAAGCCAGATATTGATAGGTTGAATCGTAGTCTTTTGGGCTGTGTGGCTCAAGCACATCGAGCTGGTAAAAGTTTACATGAGCTGATGGAATTTTTACAAAAAGGTAAAGTAGAGCTCGCACCGACTGACTTAAATGAAGTAGTACTTGAGGCACTTCATATTACGCAACATAATGGTTATGGTGGATTTAAGTCTAAGTTGGACTTAGAACCTGAATTGCCAAAAGTGTTGGCTAATCGAACGCAATTACAAAAAGTACTCGTCAACCTTTTGAGAAACGGTGTAGAAGCGGCTCAAAATATAGGAGTTCCGATTGCAGAAATACAGGTACTGGTACGCACACATGCAGAATTGAAAATGGCTGAAGTGATTATTCAAGATAATGGTCCTGGCCTGACAGAGGATGTTAAGGAACGTATTTTTGAACCATTTTTTACTACAAAGGAGCATGGTGTCGGAATGGGGCTAGTCATCAGTCGCTCGTTAATAGAGGCTAATGGCGGTCAATTATGGTTTGATGTTAATAAGAGTGATGGTGCAACGGTTCATTTAACCTTGCCATTTGTGAGAGATGGATAGTAATAAGAGATGACAACAGCAACTATTTTTATTATTGATGACGACCCTGCCGTTAGGGATGCGTTGTCGATGATGTTAGAGCAAGAAAAGTATTCTGTTAAAACCTTTGAAAGTGCAGAAGCTTTTTTATCGGCCTATCAACAAGAAGTGCTTGGCTGTGCAGTAGTGGATGTGCGTATGCCTCAAATCAATGGTTTGGCACTTCAAAAACTGATGATAGATAGAGGTATTCTTCTGCCAATTATCTTCTTGACTGGGCATGGTGATATACCAATGAGTGTTGATGCTATTAAAGCAGGTGCTTATGATTTTTTGACTAAACCTGTAACTAGAGAGAAATTGTTGGCATCTATTAGGCCCGCCATCATCGAGAGCGATAAAAAACTCTCTGAGCAAGCAAGTATTCAAGAGGCAAAAAACTTACTTAGAGACTTAACTGATCGTGAAAGAGAAGTGATGCTATTAGCAATTAATGGCTTTCCTAATAAAGAAATAGCGCGGCGGTTGAATATCAGCCATCGGACGGTAGAGATTCATAAGTCCAAAATCATGCATAAAACTGGAGCCATTAATTTGTTAGATTTAGCCAGTATTGCGCGTGAAGGCGGTGTTTTTGATTAGCAATGTTAGATATTCATTTCTATGCCTCGGCATAATTAGTTCTGTATAGGTGTTTGCGCGGATTATATTCCTAGCCAATTGTTGCTACCTTAATAAACTTCAACATATCGAATTCGAATATTGAGTTGAGGTCCGCATTGAATAATACGATCGGTGAATTAAATGTATGTCAGGCTATTTTAGCGAGAAGGTCTGTACGTGCTTATACGGCTCAGAAAGTTGAAGCAAAAAAAATTCGTAGTTTGATTGAGGCTGCAGTTAGGGCACCAACTGCCATGCATTTAGAGCCCTGGGCATTTGCAATCATACAAGATAAATTATTACTTAAGCAGATGTCAGATATTGCTAAAGTAAAGCTAATAAACGAGTTAAAACAACCATTAGATCTAAACGATGCATTGAACCAGCCAAGCTTTAATGTATTTTACGATGCAAATACTTTAATTGTTATTTGCGCCAACACTAAAAATCCTGATGCATCTGCAGACTGCTGGATGGCAGCTCAAAATTTAATGTTGGCGGCACATGCCATAGGCTTGGGTTCTTGTGTCATTACGCAAGCATTGCCAGCGCTAAATGACAAAAACATAAAGTCACAACTAGGCATAACAGAATATTATGAGGCAATTGCCCCCATTGTGATTGGTTACTCTGATGTAGAAACTCAAGTTAGCCGACGAAAACGGCCAATAATTTTGACTTGGCTCGACTCAGAATCTGAACATTGAACAGGAGATTAAATAATGTATAACAAAGTGTTATGTCCAGTAGATGGAAGTGAAACCTCTAATCGTGGCATGCAAGAAGCTATCGCGCTTGCTAAGGACCAGCAAGCTAAACTTAAGTTTATTCATGTTGTTGATGCTTATTTTCCTATTATAGATGGCGTTGGAAACTTTATTCCTGTTGATATCAAAGAAGTCTTAGAAGAAAACGCCAAGTCCATTATTGCAGATGCAAAAAAGATTGCAAATGATGCTGGCGTTGAAGTTGAGTTGGAGGTGTTAAATACTGTTGGTGGGCGACCTTCAGCCACTATTGTAGATCATGCCAACGTTTGGCAAGCAGATATCATTGTAATGGGAACCCATGGCTTACGGGGCATTAACCGCATTGTGATGGGTAGCGATGCAGAAAATGTACTTAGAACAAGTACAGTTCCAGTGCTGTTAGTAAGTGACTCAATGAAAACAAAAAAATCATAAAAATTATGCCATTTATGTCTATTGAAACTAATTGAAGATAGCCAAAACAAAACAAATTTTTGAAAGGAATTTATATGTTAATTTCAGATATTTGTGATCATCATGTGATTACAATTGAGAAAGATAAAAGCCTTACAGAAGTGGCTAAGCTCATGCGTGAACATCATGTAGGTGATGTGGTGGTGGTTGAAAAGAAAGGTAAAAACCTATTCCCTATAGGCATTGTGACTGACCGTGATGTGGTGATAGAAGTCGTTGCTACTGAGTTAGAACCCGACGTCATTACGGCTGGGGATATTATGTTACAAACGCTTATTGTGGTGAGAGAAGACGCTGATTTGCTAGAGACATCAAAACTAATGGCCAGTAAGGGTGTGCGCCGTTTACCAGTTGTTAGTAAGAGTGGCGAATTGATTGGAATTGTTACTTTGGATGATTTATTGGAAATTACAACAAGTATATTCTTAAATTTAACCAAGTCGCTTAGTAAAGAGCAAAAAAATGAATTTAAAAGTCGCCGTTGAGTTGAATCATGGCGCTAATGAAGATGTTAGAGAGCAGTTTTAATATACTTAGCCACACAGGTGTTATTAGGTTTTTTATTCGTTGGGTTAGGCATTGTAGTTGAGTAAATTGGAATTACATTAAATCGCAAATGAAAACGATGTTATTAGAGCGCATTGGGAAACCACTGCGGTATGTTGAAACCCCAACACCCGTTCCTAATAAGGGACAGGTTTTGCTTAAAGTACACGCTTGCGGTATTTGTCGTACTGATTTACATGTGTTAGAAGGGGATTTGCCTAACCCAAAGATGCCACTTATTTTGGGTCATGAGGTTGTTGGTACGGTAGTCGAGAAAGGCGCTCAAGTTGAGCAATTTAACATAGGACAAAGGCTAGGTGTGCCGTGGCTTGGTCACACTTGTGGAAGCTGTCAATATTGTGATAACGGCCGTGAAAATCTTTGCGATGCAGCATTATTTACTGGGTATACGTTGGATGGAGGTTTTGCTGAATATATTGTTGCCGATCAACGATACTGTTTCCTCATCCCAGACATTTACTCAGATGCAGAAGCTGCGCCACTGCTCTGCGCAGGTCTGATAGGCTATCGAGCCCTGGTTGCAGCAGAGAATGCGCAAAGACTGGGTATTTATGGATTTGGTGCAGCAGCTCACATCATCACTCAAGTGGCATCTGCGCAAAAAAGAGAAGTTTATGCTTTTACCAAGCCTGGTGATATTGTTACTCAGAAGTTTGCAATGGAAATGGGTGCAGCTTGGGCTGGAGATTCAGAAAAACCACCGCCAAATGAAATGGATGCTGCCATTATTTTTGCACCAGTAGGCTCCTTGATTCCATTGGCACTGAGTAATATCAGAAAAGGTGGAAAAGTCGTATGTGCTGGGATTCATATGAGTGATATTCCTAGCTTTCCTTATGCTATCCTTTGGGGTGAACGTGAAGTGTGCTCAATAGCTAATCTAACACGTGATGATGGCGAAAAGTTTTTCAATTTAGCTCCCAAGTTAGGTGTTCAAACCAAAGTAGAATGTTTTAATTTATCCCAAGCTAATGAAGCCATTCAAAAGCTGCAGCAAGGCAAGATAAAAGGAGCAGCTGTATTGATAATGAATTAACTTTAAAGTTGTAATAATGCATCAATTGTTTACAAATAATGGCTACATATCAATGCAGAAGTGCAATGAATGAGTAAAAAGATGGAAGGCTTCTTGTGAAACCTACTTTACGTATTGCGACTTTTAATATTCATAAAGGGGTGAGTAGTTTCAATACACGCCTCGTTTTAAATAAACAGCGCGAGCTTGTCAGAAAACTCCATGCAGACATTGTTTTTCTGCAAGAGGTTAGAGGAGAGCACGCTAGACATAGCAAGCTGACGTTAAATACCCAATACGAGTTCCTAGCAGATAGTATCTGGCACAATTATGCTTATGGTAAAAATGCTGTTCTTTCTAGTGGGCACCACGGGAATGCTATTTTGTCTAAATATCCTATTGTTAAGTGGGAGAATGAAAATATCTCTGCCAGCTTTGCGGAGCAAAGAGGCTTGTTGCACTGTGAAATTCATGTGCCAGAATGGCAGGAAAATCTGCATTGTATTTGTGTGCATTTGGGATTATTTTCACTGTGGCGCCGCAAACAGCTAAAATCACTTAATACCCGTATTAATCAGCTTGTCCCTAAGGATGCGCCACTGATTGTCGCAGGAGATTTTAATGATTGGAAACAAGAGGCGGGTCTATTATTGTCTGAACAGCAGCATTTACAAGAGGTGTTTAAAATGACACACGGTGCACATGCTAGAAGCTTTCCTTCACTATTACCCATGTTTAAATTAGATCGTATATACGCACGTGGCTTTGATATACAGCATTGCCAAGTACATAGTGGCGCAGTAGTGGCAAATTTATCTGACCATGCTGCTTTAACTGCAGATTTAACTCGGTTATGAGTCAATACCTGAGTGGTAACCAAATCAGCTTGTTATGTAATGGAACAGATTACTTTCCAGCTCTGATAAGCGCTATTGAAAATGCAAAATATGAAATTTATTTACTAACCTATATCTTTGAGTTGGACAAAACAGGTGAACGGATAGGTGATGCACTTCTGCAGGCCGCAAAAAGGGGAGTCAGTGTTCATTTGTTAGTTGATGGGTTTGGTTCTCGTTCGCTGTCAAAAAACTATATTAGAAAACTAAAGGATTCTGGCGTTGAAGTCTTATTTTTTCGACCTAAAATCTCTCCATGGACGTTAAAACGCAGCCGATTGAGGCGTTTACACAGCAAAGTCAGTGTAGTGGATGGAGCGGTCGCTTTTGTGGGCGGCATCAATATTATTGATGATGACAACACACCATCACATATTCCGCCTCGTATCGATTATGCTGTTCAGATAAGCGGTCCTTTATTGAAAGATATTCATGGCAATGTTAAACATATCTGGAAAGGGGTGTGCCGCAGGCAGTTTTATCAAACACGACAAACTACAGCTAAAATAGACAGCGCTCCGCTATCAAATGGTGGTATTCGAGCGGCATATTTAGTCCGCGACAATCTAAAACATCGTCGTGATATCGAAAATGCGTATTTATCAGCCATAGAGTCTGCTAAATCCGAAATTATCATTGCCAACGCCTACTTTTTGCCTGGCTTACGGTTTAGGCATGCATTAAGAGATGCTGTTGATAGAGGGGTAAGCGTTAAATTACTACTGCAACAGCGCACAGAGTATCTATTTCTAGATTTTGCCACTAGAGCACTTTATACCAGTTTGTTATCACAAGGTATTCATATTTATGAGTATCATAAAAGTCACATGCACAGCAAAGTTGCTGTTATCGACGAACGATTATCAATAGCCGGTTCTTCTAATATTGATCCTTTTAGCTTATTTTTGTCTTTAGAAGCAAACATAATTATTGATAATCAATCTTTTACTAAACAATTATCACAGCACTTAAAACAAACGATTGATACAGGTGCAGTATTGATCACCAAAGATGAATGGCAGAAGCATCATTATGTTAAACGGCTAATGTCATGGTTTGTTTATGGTTTTCTTAAGGTAATGTTGGGAGCGATAGGCTATCCAGAGCATGCATAATATAGGTTGATGTAAGTGGAAGAACGTAGAGACAAAACGGTTGTTAGCCACTAATATAAAAGCAGGATGATGACTGATTAAAGGAGACTATCATGACAGACAGTAATAAAAAACTGATTAAAGATATAAAAGTTGTATTAGCTGATTTGGAACAGGTGTTGAGTGATGTAAAAGATAAATCAAGTAAGGAAGCTACGGAATTAAAAGATAGCTTCGAAGAAAAGCTAGAAAGGACAAAAGAGAAACTGATTATTGCAGAGCAAGATTTATTAAATAAAGAACAAATTGCCGCTGAAATGACAGATAGTTATGTTAGAACGAATGCTTGGAAAGTGATTATTGTAGTGGCAGTAATTAGTTTTTTTATTGGTTACTATGCTTAGCTTATTGGTATTATAAAGAAGAGCGTTCTTCTAAGTTTTTTACTCAACTTACAATATAAAAAGAAATTGACTCATACATGCGACGTATTTTAATCACTTTATTCGTTTTTTCAGTGATTGCTTTATCAATATGGTATTTTTCTAAACCAGAGCCAGTATACGTTACGCTAACGACAGTGAAGCTTGGGTCTGTAGAGTCAACAGTTGCGAATACCAGAGCTGGCTCTATCGAAGCATGTCAGCGTACGCGGCTTTCACCAATTATAGGCGGAAGAATTGACTATCTTGGCGTTAAAAAAGGCGACCATGTAAAAAAAGGGCAAGTCTTGATCCGGTTATGGAATGATGATCAAGAAGCACAAAATAGTTTGGCCTTGGCACAGGTCGAAACATCACGCAAGCGCTTGAAAGAGGTTTGTACTTTGGCGGATAGTGCAGAGCGTGAAGCCGATAGAATGAAAAAGTTGCAAGCACGCGGATTTATATCTGAGGGCGCTGAAGAAAAGGCAAGGTTTGAAGCACAATCACGTCGATCCTCCTGTGATGCAGCAAAAACAGACATCACACAAGCACTAGCAAGAGTAAAAATTACGCAGGTAGAGAAGGGTAGAACGATCTTAACTGCTCCATTTGATGGGGTTGTGGCAGATATAGTAGGTGAACTAGGTGAATATACAACGCCATCGCCACCTGGTGTTGCCACGCCGCCTGCTATCGATTTAATTAACGCATCATGTTTATATGTTGAAGCACCCATGGATGAAATTGATGCGCCAAAGATTAAAGTTGGGCAGCCCGCGCGCATAACACTGGACGCTTTGCCAAATCAAACTTTTGCAGGGGTGGTTAAGCGGGTGGCACCTTATGTCGTGGCAGTTGAAAAGCAGGCACGTACGGTTGATATAGAAGTTTCATTTGAGAACGAGCAAGATATAAAAACACTATTGGTTGGTTATAGTGCTGATGTAGAGGTTATTTTAGAGCGTCGTGACAATGTCTTGAGCGTACCTACAGCTGCCTTAATAGATGGCAACAAAGTGCTTGTTTATCAACCTAAAACACAAAGATTAGAGGAACGTTCTTTGACATTAGGAATTGCCAATTGGGAGTTATCTGAGGTAGTTGATGGACTTAGCCAAGGTGAGGAAATTGTCACCTCAATAGAACGTGATGGTATCAAAGCTGGCGCATTTGTAACGCCTGAACCTGCTAGTAGATAGTATGACTGAAGACCAGCTACTTATTGAGCTAAATGGAATAAATCGCATTTTTCATCTTGGAGATAGTGAAGTTCATGCATTACAAGATGTGAGTCTATCAATTAAACAAGGCGAATATATCTCTGTGATGGGGCCTTCCGGTTCAGGTAAATCAACATTATTAAATCTGTTAGGTTTACTTGATCAACCTAATAGTGGGTCTTACTTTTTAGATGGTAGGGATATCACGACTTTAAGCCTTGATGAGCAAGCAAAGCTACGTAGCGAGCGCATAGGATTTATTTTTCAAAGCTTTCATTTAGTGCCAAGATTATCTGCAGCGGCGAATATCGAATTACCACTGACGCTATCTGGTATCAACTCTGCAGAAAGAGCGGAGCGAGTAGCAGAAGCGATTGTAAATTATGGACTCAGTGATCGAGCAAATCATAAACCCAACGAGTTATCCGGTGGGCAACGCCAACGTGTAGCAATTGCTCGTGCTACTGTGACTCAGCCCGCATTATTATTAGCAGATGAACCTACCGGCAATTTGGACAGGGTCACTGGAGATGAGGTTGTAAATTTATTAGAAAAATTGAATAAACAGGGAATGACATTAATTGTTGTTACGCATGACCAAGTATTGGGTGCAAGGGCTAAGCGGCAAATCAAAATGGTCGATGGCGCAATTGTGAGTGACATCAGTAAAGAATCGTAATGAAGTTATTCGATGCATTATTGTTTTCCTATCAAGCGATTATTGGCACGCCAGTGCGTGCCTTTTTATTGATTATTGCAATGTCTATTGGCGTTGCTGCGGTTGTATTGCTAACGGCGCTAGGAGATGGAGCTAGGCGTTATGTTGTGGATGAGTTTTCTTCAATCGGTACGAATTTAGTAATCGTTTTTCCTGGGCGATCTGAAACAGGTGGCTTTAATCCTGCTAATTTAGTGACTAGTACACCAAGAGATTTAACTGTGGAGGATGCAGCATCACTTTTGCGGTTGCCTAATGTAAAAAGAGTTTCACCTATTTTAGTAGGTACAACTGAAATCAATGCGGCAGGGAAGTTGAGAGAAGCAATGCTGGTTGGTACCAATGCTGATTTTTTTGCAGTCAGGCACTTAAACCTATCGCTTGGAAGACCATTGTCAAAATCTGACTTAAATCGGGCAAATGCAGAAGTCGTATTGGGCGCTGGAATACGTAATGATATTTTTGGCAAAGAAAACCCTTTAGGTAAAACAGTGCGTGTAGGAGATAGAAAGCTGCGAGTTATAGGCGTGCTAGAGGAAGGAGGCCGAGGTATGGGGATGACAACCGATGATTTGGTCATCCTGCCTGTGGCTACAGCGCAAGCAATGTTAAATACCAATACTTTATTTCGTGTGCTGGTTGAGTCCAAAAGCAGAGAAGAAATTCTTAAAGTAAAAGATCGTGTACTCCAAGCAATTGCATTGCGCCACGAAGGTGAAGAAGATGTGACCGTGATTACGCAGGATGCAGTCTTACAAACATTTGATAAAATTTTAGGTGTTCTGACTTTAGGTGTAGCTGGTATTGCTGCTATAAGTCTTGCTGTTGCTGGTATTTTAATCATGAATGTCATGCTGGTTTCAGTTACACAACGCACGTCTGAAGTTGGATTACTCAAGGCTCTTGGCGCAACGGCTTCAATTGTAAAAAACCTGTTTTTGATTGAAGCCTTGTTGTTATCGTTAACTGGTGCACTAGTGGGCGTTGGTTTAGGTTACTTGGGGGCAATGCTACTACGTCATTTGTACCCGGCATTTCCTGCTTACCCACCGGCATGGGCTGTATTGGCAGGACTGTCTACTGCACTTGCTTCTGGGTTAATATTTGGCGTAATGCCAGCGCGAAAAGCAGCCAAACTGGACGCCATTGAAGCTTTGACAAAAAGGTAGTGATGTTACTAGCCGACTCTCTTCGTTTTGCATTGCTAGCCATTTTCTCTCATCGTCTGCGTAGTTTTTTAACGCTACTAGGCATCGCCGTAGGTATCACGGCTGTTGTTCTGCTCACTTCGATTGGCGAGGGTGTTCATCAGTTTGTGCTTAAGGAATTTACGCAATTTGGCACTAATGTTATTACTGTTGCTCCTGGGAAAACAAAAACTGGAGGTACACCAACCTCTGGCATTCCTACGACTTCACGCTTGCTTACGATGGATGATGCCGCAGCACTTAAAAAGCTACCTCAAGTGATTGGGTCATCGCCTACAGTTTGGGGTAACTCCGAGGTGGAAGGCAACGGGAGAGTTCGACGTTCAACTATTTATGGAGTAGATGCGGACTTTTTGACAGTATTAAGCTCAAGAGTAGCTATGGGTCATTTCTTACCATCTACAGCAGGTAGCGCTTCCCGTGCGCAAGTTGTGTTAGGCAGTAAGTTGCACAAAGAGTTATTTGGGCTCACTAGTCCATTAGGCGCACGCGTCCGTATTGGGGGCTTGCATTTCCGTGTGATTGGTGTGCTAGCTTCTAAAGGGCAGTTTTTAGGAATTGATTTAGACGATACAGCTTTTATTCCAGCAGAACGGGCTTTGGAGCTGTATAACCGTGAAGGTTTAATGGAAATCCACGTTATTTATACTGAAAATGCATCCTCTGCTAAAGTGGCCGCAGCTATTAAAGAACGACTAACATTAAGACATGGACGGGAAGATTTCACAGTGACAACGCAAGAGGATATGCTGGAGACTTTATCTAATATTTTAAATATTTTAACAGCAGCAGTCGGTGCACTTGGTGCAATATCCTTATTAGTAGGAGCTGTTGGCATTGTAACGATTATGACAATTTCGGTGACAGAGCGGACTAATGAAATCGGTTTGCTTATGGCTCTTGGCGCCAAACCGCACACGATTTTGAGTTTATTCATGGGTGAGTCCATATTACTTTCATTATTGGGTGGTTTACTAGGGCTAAGCTTCGGCATTGGAATCGCGCAACTGTTACGATTCATATTCCCAACATTTCCTGTACATACACCTTGGACTTATGTAATTGGGGCTGTATTAATCTCAGCACTAATTGGACTTTTCGCGGGGATGGCGCCAGCAGTTAGAGCTTCTCGCATGAGTCCAGTGGATGCATTACGCGCAGAATGATTGCTAAGTGCTGACGCGTATTTCTAGCATTTTTTATTTCAGATAAGCTTCTTCTATGTCATCAGTCATATCAGTAATGATATTAGAACTGAATATTAGATATTAGGAGATACTAAAAATGAGTTCACTCTATCCAATCAATTGTATTGTTGCTGCAACAGATTTCTCCACAATAGGCGATGCAGCAGTAATGCGCGGCGCACAGATTGCCAAGCAAACTGGTAATGCGCTGCATTTGCTCCATGTCGTACATCCTTTAGAGATATATCCCGAGCTCATGCTTACATTTGATACGCATGTGAAAGACTATGAGCGGCTAAAACAGGCAAATGGAATTGAAAGTCTAGATGCATTAGCTACTAAAATTAGAAGTGAATTTAGTATAGATGTCACCACAGCATCTAGAATAGGGCGACCACATACGCAAATTATTGAATATGTTAAAGATGTATCTGCAGACTTGCTTATCGTTGGTTATCGTAGAGAGAGAAATCTTCTTGACGCTGTTTTAGGTTCAACTGCAATTAGAATACTTAGCGCCGCTCATTGCGCTGTCTTGATGGTGAGCGATGTTAATGCAACGCCTTATAGGCAAGTGATTGCCTCAGTTGACTTATCTCTAATTTCTTTCGATATCGTCGCAGCTGCTAGTGTTATTGCGCCAACTGCTCAAATAGAAATGTTGCATGTGTTTGATCTTAAGCAAGAAATACTCAGTCGAGAAGTGGGTACTAGTGAAGAACAAATTCAAAAATATCGCGAGTCTTCATTGCAACATATTGATAGCGAACTTAACAAATTGAAACAAAAGTTAGAGGGCAAGCATGTAACTAGTAAGGTCGTAAACGGATATTTGCCTGAAACTATTTGTTCAAGAGTCGAAACTGCAAATGCCGATTTGATCGTACTTGGGAAACAAGGCAAGACAAACTTGCAAGAATTTGTTTTAGGTAGTGTCAGTAAAACAGTCGCAAGCATGGTCGAGTGTGATGTGTTGTTAACTTAAACTACAAGCTATTTTTTTGAGGATTGTTAATGGATAAAGAGATAGAAGTGCTCTCAGAACAAGAATTAAACAGTTTAGATGCTTACTGGCGAGCTTGTAATTATTTAGCAGCAGGCATGATTTATTTATGGGACAATCCGCTATTAAAAGAGCCACTCAAATCCGAACATATCAAACAACGTTTACTAGGGCACTGGGGTTCTAGTCCAGGCTTATCTTTTACTTACATACATGTTAATCGACTCATTAACAAATATGACTTGAATGCTATTTTTCTTGCTGGACCAGGACATGGTGCGCCAGGTGTGTTGGGTCCGGTATACCTAGAAGGTACCTACAGTGAGGTTTATCCTAATAAAGGGCAAAATGAAGCGGGAATGTGCCAATTTTTTAAAGCATTTTCATTCCCTGGCGGTATTGGTAGCCATTGTACGCCTGAAACTCCAGGCTCAATTCACGAGGGTGGGGAGCTAGGTTACAGCATTTCACATGCATTTGGTGCTGCTTTTGATAATCCTGATTTGTTGGTTACTGTCGTGGTGGGAGACGGAGAGTCTGAGACAGGGCCTCTTGCTACCTCATGGCATTCAAATAAGTTTTTGAACCCCATTAGCGATGGCGCTGTTTTACCAGTGTTACATTTAAATGGCTATAAAATCAACAACCCTACCTTGCTATCGCGCATTTCTCATGACGAACTGGAAAGCCTATTTGTTGGCTATGGTTGGACACCACACTTTGTCGAGGGAGATAACCCATTGCTGATGCATGCAAAAATGGCAGAAGTAATGGAGCAATGTATTCTAGAAATCCGCCGTATACAAGCAGAAGCACGTAAAACGGGCAAAGCAAACCGTGCACGATGGCCGATGATTATATTGAGGTCACCCAAAGGTTGGACTGGACCAGAAGAAGTGGATAATCATAAGGTTGAAGGCTTTTGGCGTGCGCATCAAGTGCCGATGAAAAACGTTCGTGAAAACCCAGAACACCTTTCTCAGTTACAAGATTGGTTGCTAAGTTATAAACCTGATACGCTTTTTGATGACGCTGGGGCTCCACGCGCAGAGTTGAAAGCGTTAGCGCCCAAAGGCGCAAGCCGAATGAGTGCTAATCCACATGCAAATGGTGGATTGATTCGACAGGCATTGCGTATGCCAGACTTTTGTGACTACGCAGTTAAGCTTCCATCGCCAGCTAAACTGTATGTCGCAAACACCCATCCTCTTGGTGAGTTTTTACGTGATGTAATGCGCAATAATATGACAAATTTTCGTATTTTTGGGCCAGATGAAAACACCTCTAACAAACTGGACAGTGTTTACGAAGTAAGTAAAAAAACATGGCTGGCTGATTACCTACCTGAGGACAAGGATGGTGGTGAACTGGCGCCCGATGGGCGTGTGATGGAGATGCTATCTGAACACACGGTTGAAGGCTGGCTAGAAGGTTACCTAATGACTGGTCGTCATGGTTTCTTCTCCTCTTACGAAGCATTTGTGCATGTGATTGACTCTATGTTCAATCAGCATGCAAAGTGGTTGGATATGTCTAAAGCTGTTTCATGGCGGGCACCAATCTCTTCACTTAATTTACTGATTACATCAACAGTATGGCGTCAAGACCATAATGGCTTTACGCATCAAGACCCAGGTTTTTTAGATATTGTCGTCAACAAAAGCCCTTCTGTAACCCGCATCTATCTACCACCAGATGCAAACTGCTTACTTTCAGTAGCTAATCATTGTTTAAAGAGCACTGATTACATCAATGTGATTGTTGCTGACAAACAAAAACACCTGCAATATTTAAATATGGACGATGCGATTAAACATTGTACAAAAGGGCTAGGTATTTGGGAGTGGGCAAGCAACGATGATGGTATGGAACCAGATATTATTATGGCTAGTGCAGGAGATATTCCAACGAAGGAAGCCTTGGCCGCTACGCTACTTTTGCGTCAATACTTTCCTGACTTAAAAATTCGATTCATTAATGTAGTTGATTTATACAAGTTAACAGCACCAAGTCAGCATCCACATGGGATTTCTAACAATGACTTTGATAGTCTTTTTAGCAAAGATAAGCCTGTTATTTTTAACTTTCATGGTTATCCCTGGTTAATACACCGAATGACTTACCGTCGAACTAATCATGATAACTTTCATGTGCATGGCTATAATGAAAAGGGTAGTATCAATACGCCATTGGAGTTAGCTATCCAGAATAAGATAGATCGATTCAGCCTCGTTATTAGTGCAATCGACCTCTTGCCTAAACTGCAAGTAAAAGGTGCTCATGTTAGAGAAAAGGTCCGCAATCAACAGATTGAGTGTTGTCAGTATGCTTACAAGCATGGCGTTGATTTGCCGCAGGTAGATGAGTGGGTATGGCCGCTATAAATGTCCTGTCAATTAATTGTGGATCCTCAAGTTTAAAAGCAAGTTACTTTTCAAGCGATGGTACTCGGCAAAACTTCCACTATTTACTTAAGCGACAAGGTGAGTTTCATCACATAGAAGAGGTTCTAAAGCAATTACTTAGTGATTTAGAAGGCAACAAGCCTGATGTAGTTGGTCATCGTTTTGTTCATGGAGGTGACATTTCTGATAATGCAAGAGTCATTAACTCCATGGAGCGAGAGAGGTTAGAAAGCATTACTAATCTTGCACCACTGCATATGCCGAGTAATTTGTTGGCCTTAGATTTATGTTCGGCCTATTTCAATGTGCCGCAGGTTGCTTGTTTTGATACCTCCTATCATTACACAATGCCAGCGTTGGTTAAACGCTTTCCAATTCCTCAGGCATTTGGAATACGTCGTTTTGGATTTCATGGACTCAATTACGCATATATAGCGAAAAAGTTACCTGAAGTAATTGGTGAAACTGCTTACAGAAAGGTCGTTGTGGCGCATTTAGGTAGCGGCGCGAGTTTATGTTTAATGGAAAATCTTGAGTCTGTTGATACTACAATGGGTTATACGCCTGCAGGTGGCATTGCAATGGGAACAAGGAGCGGTGATCTCGATCCGGGTGTAATGCTAGCACTCGCTGAAAAGTATTCCTCTGAAGAGTTAAGAGATTTAGTCTTTCATGGTATGGGTTTATTAGCCCTATCAGATGGGGAGAGTGCAGACATGCAAGCATTGCTATCTAGCAACACCAAGAACGCTAAATTTGCGGTCGAATATTTTTGTCAAGAAGTGCGTGGAGCCATTGGTGCTTTGGCTTGTAAAGCAGGTGGAATCGATGCATTGGTTTTTACAGCAGGAATAGGTGAGAGATCTGCAATTATTCGTGAAAAAATATGTTTACCCTTAGGGCTACTGGGTTTTGAGTTAGATATTAACGCTAATAAATGCTCAGCATTAAGAATTGAGAGTGATGGGTATAAGCCAATAGCTATTATTCCTGCTGATGAAGAAGCAATGATTAGAGATTTATGTATAGAATTAGTGAAGTCGTAGGGCGGGAATTATAAAAATAATATTTAATATTACTAAGTTAATAGCACTTTTTTATGAAGGTATATTTTGACAGTGAATAGCCAAATCAAGTTGTGTGCAGATGATTGGCATATGTTGTCAATAGATGATGCTGCAGCGCAGCTAGAATTAAATTTAAAAACAGGATTAAATTCATCTCAAGTAGCAGAGCGTGCTACTAAACACGGATTAAATATACTATCAGAAAAACGCAAACGTTCTGCATGGCGCATGCTTTTTAAGCAGTTCAGCGAGTTCATGATAATCGTACTCATCGTAGCTGCTGTTATTTCTGGATTTATTGGCGATTTAGGCGACACCATCTTTATCATTGTTATCGTAATACTCAATGCCATTGTCGGGTTTGTACAAGAATACCGTGCCGAGCGAGCTATGGCGGCATTAAAGCATATGTCAGAAAGTAGTGCTCGCGTATTCAGAGATAGTAAAGTAGAGACAGTCAATGCTTCTGAATTAGTACCAGGAGATATTGTGTTATTAGAGGCTGGTAATGTTGTACCTGCTGATTTTAGATTGATAGAAGCTGTCCAGCTAAAAGTAGATGAGTCATCACTCACTGGAGAATCAGTTGCTATTGAAAAACAAACACAAGCCTTAATGTCCAAAGATGCCCCTGTCGGCGATAAGACCTGTTTAGCATATAAAGGCACCATTGTTACCTATGGTAGAGGGCGCGGCATAGTAACAGCGACAGGGATGCAAACTCAAATTGGCAAAATTGCCAGTCTTTTGATAGATAGTGAAGATAACAAAACCCCTTTACAAAAACGATTAATTAATTTTGGCAAATGGATATCGATTGCTGCCTTAACAATCTGTGTATTGGTTTTTGTCATAGGAATAACACGTGGCGAGCCACTGTTGTTAATGTTTATGACTTCAGTTAGTTTAGCTGTTGCAGCCATCCCTTCTGCTTTACCAGCAGTTGTTACGATATCACTCGCCATAGGTGCGCATAAAATGATTAAGCAGCATGCGTTAATTCAAAGTCTGCCTGCAGTAGAAACATTGGGCTCAGTTACCTTTGTGTGCGCTGACAAAACAGGGACGCTTACGCAAAACAAAATGCATGTAGCATCCATTTACATTAATGGTAATTCTTATCATCAATGGGATAAAGAAGAAAACATTGAACCTTGGTTAAGCTTGTTTAACGCTATGGCGCTTAGTAATGATGCACAAGTTGCAAAAGATGGGAAAATTCACGGAGAGTCGACTGAAATAGCATTCCTCACTGCCGCACAAGATGCTGGCTGGTCAAAATCAGCTCTTGAGCAAAAAATGCCCAGATTAAAAGAGCTGGCATTTGATTCTGAGCGTAAGCGTATGACGACTTTTCATAAGCTTGATAACAGATTTATTTCTTATACCAAAGGTTCACCAGAAGCAGTTTTATCAAACTGTAAACATGCATTGTTATCGAGTGGCATAGATGATATAGACCAAGCAAAACTATTAAAAGAAGCGGATACGATGGCGGCGAATGGCTTGCGCGTATTGGCATTTGCGTATCGACAATGGCCATCTTTACCTGATGTGAGTATTGGCGAAGAGCTAGAGAGTCAACTCACTTTTATTGGCCTAGTGGGCTTGATTGACCCTCCACGTAATGAAGGTAAGCAGGCAGTTGAATTATGTAAAGCGGCAGGAATAACTCCCGTGATGATTACTGGCGATCATCCTGCGACTGCACGTGCAATCGCTTATCAACTTGGTATATTAGCGCGTGCTGATGGGCGTGTTGTTACTGGTGATGACTTGGCAAAATTAAGCGAAAGTGCACTCAATGCACAAGTTAAGTCGTTAAATGTTTATGCCAGAGTTGATCCCTCGCAAAAACTGAGAATTGTAAGGGCTTTGCAAGATAATGGTGAGATTGTTGCCATGACTGGTGATGGTGTAAACGATGCCCCCGCATTGCAAGTGGCAGATATAGGTGTTGCTATGGGAAAAGCTGGAACTGATGTGGCAAGAGAAGCGGCGCATATGGTATTACTTGATGATAATTTTGCTACCATCGTCAATGCTGTGCGATATGGTCGGCGCCTGTATGACAATATTCGTAAGTTTGTTCGCTATGCTGTAACGACAAATTCTGCCGAAGTGCTGACAATTTTTCTAGCACCCTTCCTAGGGTTGCCCATACCATTACTTCCAACGCATATTTTATGGATTAATCTGGTGACTGACGGTTTGCCAGCCCTAGCGCTTACAGCAGAGCCTGTAGAAAAAGGCGTGATGCAGCGTCCACCTCGCTCTCCAAATGAAAGCATATTCTCACACGGTATGTGGCAACATGCGATATGGGTCGGCTTGTTGATGGCTGGCTTAACCTTATTTGCTCAAGCTTGGGCTTATCATACTGGTTCATCTCACTGGCAAACCATGGCATTTACTGTTATCACGTTGTCACAACTTGGGCATGTAATGGCAATACGCTCAGAAAAAGCATCACTCTTCAGTATGGGCTTATTCAGCAACGTTCCATTGCTATTAGCGGTTGTTGTGACTTTTTTATTACAAATGGCTGCGATATACATACCTTTGTTTAATGATATTTTCAAAACTCAACCTTTAAGTCTTACTGAGTTAGCAGTGTGTTTGATTTTATCTTCGATTGTATTTATTGCTGTGGAAGTGGAAAAGTTGCTGATTAGACTTGGCTTATTGTACAAGCAAGATTTTCTTGATGTAAAAGCCTGATTAAGGTCTGTCTGGGTAATAAAATTCTAAAATAAGTACTTGAAATATTGTATAATCTGCTCGAATATTACCGATTGGTCATATCAAATATCGCTTAACTGGCGATATTTTTTTATTAGTTGTTACAAATTAAGGAATAAATAATGAGTCAAATCGTTTTGGAACATAACCCATCAGAAGAAAAATTGAAAGAATTAGGCGTAGCAAGTTGGTCAATTTGGGATTGTCCGCCGTCAAAATTTCCACTAGATTTTGATATGACGGAAACCGCATACGTTTTAGAGGGTGAGTTTCACGTGTACCCAGAAGGTGGTGAGAAGGTTGTTGTAAAAGCTGGAGACTTGGTTGTGTTCCCTAAAGGGCTTAAGTCTAATTGGGAAGTTGTTAAGCAACTAAAAAAACATTACAAACATTCTTAATCAATAGATTGTTTAGCATTAGAATAAAGCCTAGCTACGCTAGGCTTTTTTACTGGGAAATTGTGTTATTTACAGTTATTGATTTTTTATCTAACTAGAGGAGGGCGCTATGAAAATTACTGTTGAAAAACCAGATTCAGAAAAGTTGGAAGCACTGGGCGTTAAAAATTGGCCTACCTGGTCAAAAGAAGTCTCTACTTTTCCATGGGATTATAGTAGTCAAGAAATTGCTTATATTCTAGAGGGTGAGGTAACAGTAACGCCTAATAACGGAGGCGCTCCTGTTAGTTTTGGTGCTGGAGATTTGGTTACTTTTCCTGCAGGTCTCTCTTGTGTGTGGGAAGTAAAAAAAGCGCTTCGTAAGCATTATCAATTCAGTTGATTTTATGTATTTAATAGCTTACTGATGTTGAAATAACCTAGCAAAAACTATACGTATTTATTTTCACTTTAGTTTACATGACGTACGAAAAGGCTATATAAGCTTTTTTACAATTTGGTCGCTAATTTGTCACAAACCTTCCATATGATGGGTTATGTGATGAATTAAGCAACAGGTTGAAAATGAAAATAACGGTAGTCGGTTGTGGCTATGTAGGCTTATCTAATGGAGTATTGTTAGCAAAGAATAATCTGGTTGTGATGCATGATGTTGATTCAAAAAGAATTGAATTGATTAATCAAAAGATATCACCGATAGAAGATCATGAAATCCAGCACTATTTAAAAAATAAGAACTTAAACTTTAGAGGTACTTTAGATAAACTTGAAGCATACAAAGGTGCTGACTTTGTCATTATCGCAACGCCAACCGATTATGATCCAGAAACAAACTACTTTAATACCCAGTCAATCGAAAGTGTCATTAGAGATGTAATGTCAATCAACAGTCATGCTGTCATGATCATCAAGTCTACAGTACCTGTTGGATACACAGAGTCTATTAAAGAAAAACTTAACTGTAGCAATATAATTTTCTCACCAGAGTTTTTGCGTGAAGGTAAAGCACTTTATGATAATTTACACCCATCTAGAATTGTCATTGGTGAAAAGTCCGATAGGGCTAAGCAATTTGCTGGATTGTTAGCGCAAGGAGCAGAAGATACTGACCCACCCATTTTTTATATGGAGCCGACAGAGGCAGAGGCGGTGAAATTATTTGCCAATAGCTACCTTGCGATGCGAGTCGCGTACTTTAATGAACTCGACACTTATGCACAAATGTTAAACCTTGATTCAAGAGATATCATATTAGGCGTTTGTGCAGATCCTAGGATAGGCAATTATTACAATAATCCATCATTTGGTTATGGCGGATATTGTCTACCTAAAGATACAAAACAATTAATTGCCAACTATAACAATGTTCCTAATAATATTATTAGCGCTATTGTTGATGCAAACAGCACAAGAAAAGACTTTATTGCTAGAAGCATCTATAAAAGCAACCCTGAAGTGGTTGGCATTTATCGCTTAACCATGAAAGCTGGCTCTGATAACTATCGCGCGTCTTCGGTTCAAGGCATTATGAAGCGAATCAAAGCGCGTGGTATTAAGGTTATTATCTATGAGCCAACCTATCATGAAGAGCGTTTCTTTAACTCTAAGGTAGTGAACGATTTGGGGCAGTTTAAGGCAACAGCAGATATAATTGTTGCAAATCGAATTACTAATGAAATTAAAGACGTGCAAGAAAAAGTCTATAGTAGAGATCTATTTGGTAAAGATTAGCAGATATTATTCAAGTTAATGTTGATAGCTTTAACCATATAAATTACTAGTCTAAAGTTTGAGTAGATCTTCTTTGAGTTTATTAATTTTTGCCTGACTCAAAGGTTTATCATTCATATCGGAAATTAAAAAAGTATCTTCGGCCCGATTCCCCAGTGTATTGATTTTTGCATTGTGAATCATTACATCGTGCTTGATGAAAATAAAAGCGATACTTGCTAGCAGCCCAGGTAAATCACAAGTGACAATATCTAGCATTAAATAATTGTTATCAGGCGCATTATCAAATGACACTTCTGTTTTTATTGGCATATGCTTAACTTGCCGGTTAAGTCGGCCTTTGATTGGCGCTTCGATGGGTGTGGTAGATAGAATTTTTTCCGATAGTTTCTCTTCTATATGTTTTAATAATCCACTATAACTTATTTCTGTAGTGGATTGATCTAAAACAATAAAATTGTTTAATGCATAATTGTGATTTGTCGTATAAATTTTGGCTTGACCGATGTTATAACCAAGTCGATAAAAGAAGTTACAAATTCTCGCAAACAAGTCCTGCTGATTTCTAGTATAAATCATCACTTCAATGCCATCACCTTCGCTACTTAAATGTGCACGGACAATGGGCTTTTCAGTATAAACATGAGGAATGAGTAAACGTGTCTGCCAAGCAATTTCATTACTGTTGTAACGTGAGAAATAGGATTCACCGACTTCATTCCAAAAACTCTCATATGATGTGGGCTTAAGGTCGTATTTCAGTAATTTTGCACTTGCTTTATTTTGACGATCAATTATTGCGCTCTTGACACTGAATGATTCATTGTTCAGAACCTGCCTTGTTTCTAGGAATAAACTCTCTAGCAATCTGGCTTTCCACGCATTCCATACTGTTGGACTTGTTCCCCTTACATCAGCAACAGTTAACAAATACAAAGCGATTAGGCGTGTCTCGGAGCCCATTTTTTTAGCAAACTGCTCAATGACAGCAGGGTCAGACAAGTCTGATTTTTGTGCTACTTTTGACAGCTGCAAATGCATCTCAACTAACCATGATACTAGTGCTGTGTCTTCGTTCTCTATACGGTGTAATTCGCAGAACCTTCTTGCATCGATTTTGCCTAGTTCTGAGTGATCACCGCCACGACCTTTTGCAATATCATGAAAAATAGCAGCGATATAGAGCAGGTATGGCTTTTTAAAATCTGAGAATAATTGACTACATAATGGGAACTCATATTTGAGTTCAGGCTTGCTAAACCTGCGTAAATTCGCCAACACATTAATGGTGTGTGCATCTACCGTATAAACATGAAACAAGTCATGCTGCATTTGACCAACAATCTTACCAAAAGCCGGAATGTATTTGCCCAGCACGCCGTATCGATTCATACGGCTGATGCTATGATGCACACCATCTTTTTGTTTCAGTATGCTTAAGAAAAGTTGCTGGTTTGTTTCTGATTCTCGGAAAGCTTTTGTAATCAGTTTATTAGCATTTTGTAATTGTCGTAACAGTACAGGGCTAAAACCATCCAGTTCAGGATTTGTTTGTAATAACAAAAAGCATTCTAAAATAGCACTAGGCTTCATCTGGAAAAGATCAGGGGAGGCGAGCTCAAGTAGGTTGTTTTGCACGATAAAATCGTCATTGATAACTTTATCTTCTTCTCCAGGTACACTCGTGTTAACAAAAGACTTGATTACAATTTCATTTATTAAGCTGATGTAACGTACGCTGCGATAGTAGCTTTGCATCAGTTGCTCGCTAGCGCGCTTACTTTTTGTATTAACCAAGCCCAAATTAGCAGCTAGTTGGTTTTGAAAATCAAATAATAGGCGGTCTTCGCGACGCTTAGCCAAGTAGTGCAGACGTATGCGTAGTGTATTTAAATTTCGCTCATGTTTTTTGATGGCATTCAGCTCTTTTTGACTGATGATGCCGTTCTTTTCAAGCTCTAGCCAAGTGTTGCCGAGCCCCTGGCTATGTGTTACCCATAAAATAGCGTGCAAGTCTCTCAGGCCACCGGGGCTTTCTTTAATATTAGGTTCTAATTTATATGCTGTGTCATTAAATTTCGCATGTCTTTGTTTTTGCTCAGCGAGCTTCTCGACCAAAAACTTGTTTGCATCCATATTTTGCATAATGGAAATGTAAAAGTTTGCGAAAGTCGCTTTAGGACCACAAAGTAATCGTGCTTCGATCAAGTTGGTTTGAATAGAAACATCTTCAGATGCTTCTTTGATGCATTCTTGGATACTACGTACACTGTGGCCAATATTAAGACCTATGTCCCATAACAGGCCAATGACCTGTTCAATAGCGGCGTTTTGACTATCAGAAACATTTTCTGGTACCAGAATGAGCAAGTCTATGTCAGAATGTGGAAATAGCTCTTGACGTCCATAGCCACCAACTGCAATTAAACTAATTTCATCGCTTAAAGGACTACTTTCCCAGACATCTTGCAAGACCTTGTCTATTAATTTTGTATGCTGTTTTAATAAATTAGCAGGGTTTTTGTCTTTTAGAAAAGATTGCTCTAATGATGCTTGCTGTGTTTTTAATTGATTACGCCACTTAGTCGCATTTTGCTCTGGCATGACTGTTACAGTGTCCATGTCGTTATAGTGCGTTAATATTTTCAGGAGCAGCAGGGGTGCCATCAGATACGGTTAATACCTCAAATCCGTCATCAGTAACAAGAATGGTATGCTCCCATTGTGCAGAAAGGCTTCGGTCTTTTGTGACAACTGTCCAGCCATCAGGCATATGTTTGATATCTCGCTTGCCAGCATTAATCATCGGCTCAATGGTAAAAATCATTCCCTTTTGCAACCTTACGCCACCTCCAGGTTTACCATAATGTAACACTTGTGGGTCTTCGTGAAACTTCTTACCAATTCCATGTCCGCAGAACTCTCTAACAACACTAAAACCATTTTTTTCGGTGAAAGATTGTATGGCATATCCTATGTCGCCTAGTGTAGCACCTGGCTTAACCTGATTAATCCCAAGCCACATCGCTTGAAAGGTCAATTCCGATAAGCGTTTTGCCTGTATTGAAACCTCACCAACATGGAACATTCTAGAGGTGTCACCGTGATAACCATCTTTTATAACGGTTACATCAATATTAATAATATCGCCGTTCTTTAGTACTTTGTCGCCAGGAACGCCATGACATATTTGATGGTTAACGGAAGTGCAAATCGATTTGGGGTAGGGTGTATGTCCATCTGGTGCGTAATTGAGAGGAGCAGGAATTGCTTTTTGTACATTGACAATATAGTCGTGACAAAGCGCATCTAGTTTGTCTGTTGTTACGCCTTTGACAACAAAAGGCGTAATATAATCAAGAACTTCTGCCGCTAGTTTGCCTGCGATACGCATTTTTGCAATATCGTCTTCGTTATGAATAGAAATAGCCATATAAGATTTAGAGTGTAACGATGTATTAAAGTTTGTGGTAAACGCTGAATTTTGGTATTATACGCGCCGCTACGCATGCGCTTCGATTAATATTACATTATTCTAGCAAATGTACTTAGCGAAATCACTGCACCGTCCCGTACAGGGTGTTTATCAACAGATAAATAATGTTGGACGTGTGTAATTTTAACCCTTACATGGAGTATTACTATGTCTGTAACAATGCGTCAAATGCTTGAGGCTGGCGTTCACTTCGGCCACCAAACTCGTTACTGGAATCCTAAAATGGCAGAGTTCATTTTTGGTGATCGTAACAAAA
>JBFIGM010000009.1:0-27630 GCA_041602315.1 Methylophilaceae bacterium
ATGATTGCTCTCTTTACATAATATTCAGTGTTAAAAAAGGCGCTATCTTTTGGACAACGCCACTTTTAAGGTTTGCTAGGGTTTTGCCCTAGCAACGATTTCTCATTTAATTACGCAGAATTAAATTTTACCAACTAAGTCTAGTGAAGGTGTTAATGTTGCTGCGCCTTCATTCCATTTCGCTGGGCAAACTTCATTTGGATGTTCTGCAACAAATTTTGCTGCTTTTAATTTACGTACAGTTTCTTTCACATCACGTGCGATTGCATTGTCGTGGATTTCAAGTGTTTTAATAACGCCTTCTGGGTTAATAACAAAAGTACCGCGTAATGCTAAACCTTCTTCAGGAATGTGCACGCCAAATGCATTCGTTAATTGATGCGTTGGATCACCGATTAGTGGGAATTTTGCTTTACCCACTGCTGGTGAAGTTTCATGCCATACTTTGTGTGAGAAATGCGTATCTGTTGTCACAATGTACACTTCTGCACCTACTTTTTGGAATTCAGCATAATTGTCAGCTGCATCTTCAATCTCAGTTGGGCAGTTAAAAGTAAATGCTGCTGGCATAAAAATTAATACTGACCAATGGCCTTTTAGGCTTTCTTCCGTAACTTCAATAAATTTGCCGTTATGAAAAGCTTGTACTTTAAATGGTTGTACTTGCGTGTTAATGAGTGACATATGTTTTCCTTTTCTCCATGGTTATTAAAAATAGTTGTTAATGATTGAATTAACTTCGATAAACGTAATTATAGAAAACCTTCCACAATTAGTAAATTTGATTGTTTTAATCAATGTGATAAATAAAATTTATCATACAGACGATGATAACATCATACTAATAAGCCAATATGACATTTATGCGATGACAAACGTTTCATTATTATCCGCATTGCCCAGATTGTCAGCCCACTCAATGTGCACCTTGTCGCCTAGTTTAGCATCAGATAGATAAAATGTGAGATACGGGTTTTTGGCAATACCTGTTCCTAGTTGCATTTCAATTGCTGGTTTTTCATTATGGCGTATTGTGATGGTTTGAATAAAATGTGCAGGAATCAGTGCACCATCTAAATCTTTACCCTGTCCTGTATGCATCGGATGCGTAATAATTGCTTTCACTTGTGCAACATCTGGCTTATCAGTAAGTAACTTTGCTCTGATTTTCATGCTTGAAACAAACTTCTCATTGATACTACTCGATCCGCCACAGCCATTTTCTAGCACTGTTACCAGCCGCTTTGCTGTGAAGTATTGATTGCCAGACTTCACAATCACTTTAATATCTGAAGTCTCCGCCATCTTTATTCTGGTTACCATACTTGGCAAAGAACTATGATTAAACATGTAATTACCAATTAACGCTGTTGGGTTTTTATCGACCAATAATGCAATCGCTTCGGTATTAGGTATGTGGCTATTAATTTCCACTTGCACAATTGCCCCATTTTCAGCTCGACTTGGCGCTTTGATTTCTATCTGGTTACTTTCAATTTCATTATTGATAGCAAGCGCCTGCTCTGCAGCTTTATTATTTTTCGCGCTGAATGCTGCTTTATTCCATGCAGCAGCCATTAATTCAAATGGTATTAGTAATATTGCCGAAATACTAAAACCTAAAAAACCTCTACGCTTCATCTTCTTATTCACTCATACTCATAGCAGTTGGGCATTGTTTAACAAAACCTAACCTTTTTTTCTATAACTCTGAATTCGCTGTAGCTCTTTCAATCTTGCTTCTACAATTGATTTTTCATAAAAAGTACCGTCATTTGCTCTTGCAGCAAACTCCATTTGTTCAACAGCCTTATCAAGATTAAATTGGCGATAGTATGCCTCTCCTTGTGCTTGATATCTGAGTAAATCTTTACGCTGCAAATAATACGCTTTTGCCAATAACTCATAGAAATATGGATCTCTGGGATACAAATGTTGCTTTTCTTTCACCAAACCTATCATGGATTTGGCGTCTTTTATTGCCAGAAAATGTTCAGCATATCCGTAGATCAAAGCTCTATTTTCAGGATAACGTTGTAACGCTTCCTGGTATTGTTTGGCTGCATTTTGCGGATTATTATTAGCTACCGCAATTCGCGCTTTTAAATTCTCAATAAAAACACTTTTTGCTCCATGCGTTTCCAACCATTTCAGTTGTTCAACTGCGTTTGCGACATCATTCTTACGTAGCATAGCAAGCGCCAGGCCATAATGTTCGGATGTTTCGTTGGCATAACGGCCTGCAGCAATATTGTTTTTAAATTGGTCAATGGCAGCCTGCGCCAAACCACTACTGGCTCGCAATTTCGCTTTAACGAAGTAATAATCCAAACTTGAAGCAACCTGCTTATAAGGCATGGTTGCCACACGGTTCTCAACATCAGAGATACGCTCAGTTGTCAGCGGGTGTGTCCGTAAAAAGCTAGGGGCGCTACCATCCACAAAGCGAGACCCTCTTTGTAAAGTAGTGAAAAATGCCGGCATGCCACGCGGATCAAAGCCAGCATTTTCTAGAATGCTCAGGCCAACTCGATCAGCTTCACGTTCGTGTGCTCGCGTATAATCTAACTGTCTTTGTATTCCTGCCGCTGACGATGCCGATAAAGCACCTTGGGCGAGTTGTGGATTTGAGCGAGAAACCAACAGTGCCAATGCGATTCCAGCAATATTTTTGAATGTATCTGTTTTTTGCTTAGCCAGCATTCTCGCTAAATGGTGTTGCGTCACATGCCCGATTTCGTGGCCTATTACACCTGCCAATTCAGATTCAGTATTAGAGGCCAAAAATAAACCTGTATGCACGCCAATCACGCCACCAGGCATAGCAAATGCATTAATAGATGGATCTTTGACGACGAAAAAATAAAATGCCTGCTGTTTGTCATCACTGGCTGACGCTAAGCGATTTCCAAGTGCTTGCAAATAGTCTACGATTTCTACATCTTGCAACACTTCATCACTCACTGCGACTTCGGCCAAAATTTGCTCTGCAATACGCTGTTCATCCTGAGCAGATAACACAGTTTCCGACACATCACCTAACTCTGGTAAATCATCGTGTAAATCATCTGGCAAATTAGTATCCAAATCGATTGATTTGCTATACGGCTTTCCAGAAAGCGTATCATCAGCATTGACTGGGTTAGCAATCAGTGTGCTCAAAACCAGTAATGCATAGAATAAATGTGGCATTTTAATATTGTGATTCATAAAGTATTGTTATGATAATGCGATTAAGTGCAAGTTCACACTAATTCGACAAAAGGAAGTCATCAATGGATACATTAACCCACTTTGACAAGCAAGGACAAGCACATATGGTTGATGTAGGCGATAAAGCATCAACACGCCGTGTTGCAATCGCATCTGGCCAAATCAATATGCTAGCGAGTACCTTACAGTTGATTCTGTCTGGTGATGCAAAAAAAGGGGACGTATTAGGCATTGCTAGAATTGCTGCTATTCAAGCGAGCAAAAAAACAGCTGACTTAATACCACTTTGTCATCCAATCAGTTTAAGCAGAGTAGCGGTGGATTTTGAAATAGATGAAAGTAATAACTGCATCACTTGTAAAACAACAGCAGAAACCACGGGGCAAACTGGTGTTGAAATGGAAGCGCTAACAGCCGTAAATGTCGGCTTACTCACCATTTACGACATGTGCAAAGCGGTTGATAGAGGCATGACAATGAGCGAGATTAAGCTGCTAGAAAAACAAGGTGGAAAATCAGGACATTGGCAACACGCTGAACCAGCTTAAGTAACTTTCCACGCACAAAGAAAGCGCTACACCACTAACTAAGACGTCCAAAAATGTGATTGCTCACATTCATCTTTGACCGGAAATCAGATAGATTTCTGCAGCCACTATACCCTCTTGCGGCCCAAGTAAAACCAATATATCACCCTCGCCCAATACAATATCTGGACGGGGAGGAATATCGGAACGCATATTTGGTCGACGTAAGTGCTGGACTTCAACATCAAATTTATCAAGCTCTAGATGATCCAAACGCAATCTACAAGCGTAAGCATTTTTACTGATTTCGACAGGGTGCAATCGCAACTGTTGTGTGTCGCCAAATTCTACACTGACATCAGAAACCCCTCGGAAATAGCCTTTAAACATTTGGTAACGCTCTTCACGGAACATTCGAATCCGTTTTACAACACGATTAATGGGCACCCCTAGTATTACAAGTGCATGTGAAGCAAGCATCAAACTTCCTTCCAGAACTTCTGGAACTACCTCGGTTGCGCCTGCACGTCTAAAGTCTTCCATATGTGTTTCATCAGAAGTACGTACAATTACTGGCAAATTAGGATAATTTTCTTGCGTAACATGTAATATCTTCATGGAAGAACGCATATCAGAATAGCTAACGATTAATGCCTTGGCATTTTCTGCACCTGCAGCGTGTAATACGGCATTACGGCTGGCATCCCCGTACATCACATGCTCACCCGCTACTGTGGCTTCATGTACTCGAGTTGGATCTATATCTAGAGCTACGAAAGGAATATTCTCTTCTTTTAAAAAGCGTCCAAGATACTGACCACTTCTGCCATATCCGCAGAGAATGACATGGTCGGATAACCCTTTACCAACGTGTTCGATAGCCTCTACTTTTTCACTCGTATTTGCAATGTAGCTTTTGGCTAGCTTGCGTGCGATGCGTCCGTTATATTGAATAATAAAAGGTGCCACTATCATGGATAATAAGCACGCAGATAGAACCAATTGCAACTCATCTCCACCAATCAAATTACGATTCAGCCCCAAGGTCAAAATCACAAAACCAAACTCACCTGCTTGCGCAAGGATAACCCCTGTTCGAATACCTACACCCCATTCAAAACCATAGATGCGTACCAACAAAGCAATTAAAACCGCTTTAAATAGCATGAACAATATCAATAAAAACGAAACGAGCAGTATGTTATTGGCAAGATAATTAAAATCCAGCAACATGCCCACACTGATAAAAAAGATACCCATCAAGATATCGCGGAAAGATGCAATATCTGATTCCACCTGATAACGATAGCGTGTTTCCGAAATCAGCATCCCAGCAATAAAGGCACCTAAAGCATAAGAAAGCCCTGCTAAATTTGTCGCAAAAGCAAGCAGCAAAGTCACCATCAACACGTTCATCACAAACAGCTCTCTTGAACGTTGCCTTGCCACGAGACCAAACCAAAAATCAATAACGGGCTTACCAAACTTAAACAGAATAAATAATAAAACAACCGTTTTAATAAATGACAAACCAAGAATGGTGGTTAAATCTGCCCCTTCGGAACCGAGTGCAGGGATCAGCACCAATATGGGAATAACGGCTAAATCTTGAAATAGCAAAACACCAATACTCAAGCGACCATGCCGAGAATTCAAATCAACGCGTTCCATTAAAATTTTGGACACAATGGCAGTTGAAGACATGGTAAGAGCAGAAGCAATGATAAATGCCACAATAAAACTAAAGCCAGCTAGCGAAGCCACTAATATAATAGCTGCCATCGTTATAACGACTTGTGCACCACCTAAGCCGAACAATGTTTTACGCATTGCATAGAGCTTGGGCAAACTAAACTCCAAGCCAATACTAAACATCAAGAACACAATACCAAACTCTGCCAAGTGGCGTCCTGACTCTGTGTCTGGAAGCAATGCAAATGCATATGGTCCAAATAAAACGCCAACAATAAAATAAGCCAGCATTGGTGGTAAACGCATAGCGCGAAAGAAAGCAACAGCTAAAACAGAGCTAGTTAAAACAAGCAATAAACTGGCGAGCGAATTAAACAATGATGGGCTTTCTTAAAATTAGTTATTTATATTTAGCATAAAAGATATGGTTTATGCAAAAAATGTGCCTGATAGCTTTAATTTACGGATAATCACGCTTTTTTTACTTTATTAGTGACTAAATCCCTTTTATACTAATTGTATATGAGTCCTACATTAGTTCAAACGGAATTACCACATGCGACAAAACTGTCATCGCTGGAGCGTGCCCGCACGGTATTGCGTATTGAAGCTAAAGAAATTGAAGCATTAGCCAATAGACTGGATAAAAACTTTGAAGCGGCAGTTGAACTGATTTTAGAATGCAAAGGCCGTGTTGTAGTTAGCGGAATGGGCAAATCAGGTCATATCGGAGGCAAAATCGCTGCGACTTTTGCCAGCACTGGAACACCTGCGTTTTTCATGCATCCCGCGGAAGCAAGTCATGGTGATTTAGGCATGATCACAAATGGCGATATCGTGATTGCCCTCTCTAACTCAGGCGAGAGTGAAGAGTTATTGAATATCATCCCTACGATTAAAAGGCTTGGTGCAAAAATTATCAGTATCACAGGTAAAGCAACATCCACACTCGCCAATGAATCACATGTCCATCTAAGTGCGGAAGTCTCGCAAGAAGCTTGCCCTTTGGGTCTAGCACCCACGGCCAGCACAACTGCTGCACTGGCACTAGGCGATGCACTTGCTGTGTGCGTTTTAGATCGACGCGATTTTTCTGCTGAGGATTTTGCTAAATCTCATCCAGGTGGCAATTTGGGCAGGCGCTTATTTACCCGCGTCAAAGATATTATGCGAACTGACAATGCTGTTCCATATGTACTAGATAATGCTTCCATGGCTGATGCGCTGGTTGAAATGACCGAAAAAAGCTTAGGATTTACCGCAATCGTTAACGCACAACATGAGCTAATTGGCATTTTTACCGATGGTGATTTACGCCGCTCATTTGCTAACAATCATCATACAGAATTCACAAAAATAGCGGATGTAATGCATGTAAAACCAAACACAATAGAAGCTGACAAACTCGCAGCCGAAGCTGTTGAGTTGATGGAAAAAAAGAAAATCAATGGTTTGCTTGTGACAGATGAAAATGGAATATTAGTCGGTGCATTCAATATGCACGACCTACTAGTAGCAAAAATAGTTTAATTTGAAAGAAGATAAAATTGAGTGAAGTAACAATCACAGATGCAATTAAAGCACGCGCAAAAAAGATTAAAATTGTTATTTTTGATGTTGATGGCGTCATGACCGATGGTGGCTTAATGATAGGCGATGATGGTCAAGAATATAAAACCTTTCATTCTCATGATGGCTTGGGTATGAAGCTCTTAAAAAAAACGCCTGTACAGATGGCAATCATTACAGGCCGCACCTCACAAGTCGTAAAAATACGAGCGGAAACAACAGGAATTAAACATTTTTATCAAGGCGTAGAAGATAAGCTTGAAGCTTTTAATGATTTACTCAGCAAGCTGGGCTTGACAGCAGAAGAAGCTGTTTTTGTAGGAGATGATATTGTTGATATCCCTCCTATGACACGCTGTGGCCTCGCCATTGCCGTGCCAGCTGCACCAGATAGCGTTAAAGAACGTGCACACTATGTAACGACAAGGCAAGGCGGTAAAGGTGCTGTAAGAGAAGTGTGTGAAATTATCATGCGTGCGCAAGGTACATACGATGCTGTTACTGCCAAGTATTTTGAATAGCTAAATATTGATTTGAATATTACGCATATATGATTAATCGCACTGCAATTATTTTCCCTCTAGTCCTAGCTGGACTAATGGCATTGCTGACTTTCTGGATTTACAGAACAGTTGAGCAGCAGGGCCCTAAAAATGATGGTAGTAACCGTCATGACCCTGACTACATTATGCAAAACTTTGTGACTACGCAAACAGACACTGATGGAAAGTTACGCTATATGCTAGCAGCCAGCAAAATGACGCATTATCCTGACAATGACAGCACCATACTCGAACTACCCAAATTTACCCAATATGCGGTCGATAAACCCTACACAAAAATCAAAGGTAAACTTGCCAATGTCTCCAGCGATGGCGAGGAAATTGAGGTCATAGATGATGTTGTCGTTGTGAGGCAAGCGACTGCAGATAAGGGAGAGATGCAAGTACTGACGGATAAGCTGGTGATTTTCCCAAACGAGGACTTAGCAAAGACGGACAGACCTGTCGTCATAAAACAAGCACCAAAAACGGTAATTCATGCAACAGGTATGATTTATGATAAAAATAAAAAAACGTTAAAGTTGCTTAAACGAGTAAATGCGCATTATGAAAAACCAAAAAATAAAGCAAAATAGTCTATTAACCGACAAAACCGTCATTCAGGAAATATGGTGAAACAATGAACATACTTTTTCGCGCCAGCGTTGCAATCATAAGTTTTTGCATTAGCATCACTGCTTTTGCTGAAGCGGCTGACAGAAATAAACCCATTGAGCTTGAGGCTGATAGTGTCATCGTAGATGATGCCAAAAAAATCAGCACTTATATTGGTAACGTCATTTTGACACAAGGCACACTAGTTATTCGTGCGGACAAACTGATTGTGCGTGAAGACAGAAATGGCTTTCAACATAGTACCTCGACTGGCAACCCGACAACATTTAAGCAAAAGCGCGAAGGTAAAAATGAGTATATGACGGGAAGTGGCCGACGGATTGAATATGATGGCAGGATGGATAAAGTCCAACTTTACACCAAAGCATGGGTCAAACGTGGTGAGGATATTGTTTATGGTGACTACATTAGCTATGACGCAAATGCAGAATATGCTGAAGTAATTGGTGGTAAAAAATCTGAAAGCGCAGGTCCATCAAGCGGTAGAGTTAGGGCTATTATTCAACCTAAAAACAAGCAAGAGAACCCACCAGAAACAACAACACCTAAAGAACCTAAACCTGATACTTCGAGCGCCACCAATAAGCTAAAGCTTAGTAATGAGCTGACGTTACCAAAAGAATAAATAACAATATGAGTGAACTTGTCGTCAAAAATCTTCGTAAATCATTCAAATCACGCACAGTTGTGCATGATATTTCATTGAATATAAAAAGTGGTGAAGTGGTAGGATTACTAGGACCAAACGGTGCAGGTAAAACTACTAGTTTTTATATGATGGTTGGACTAGTGCCATTGCAAGCGGGTGAAATCCTGCTGGATGGGAAAAACTTGAGCCGCATGCCTATTCATCTGCGAGCTAGAATGGGCCTTGCTTATTTACCGCAAGAACCATCCATATTCAGAAAATTGACAGTCACAGAAAATATTATGGCTGTGCTTGAATTGCAAGACTTCTCTGAAGAGGAGAAAAATGCACGTCTGGAGTCTTTACTGCACGACTTACATATTTTGCATATTAGAGACAATAGTGCTGTAAGCTTATCAGGTGGTGAACGCAGACGTGTCGAAATAGCGCGCTGCTTGGCTGCAAATCCAAGTTTTATCTTGTTAGATGAACCGTTTGCAGGCATTGACCCAATTGCAGTACTAGATATTCAAAAGATTATCCGCTTTTTAGCATCGCGTAAGATAGGTGTGTTGATTACAGACCACAATGTACGTGAAACCCTAGGCATTTGTGATCGCGCTTATATTGTGAATGAAGGCACTGTCTTTGCGTCAGGAAGCCCTGCAGAAATTGTAGCTAATGAAGACGTACGAGAAGTATATTTAGGTAGAGACTTTAAACTCTAAATTAACGATGAAGCAAAATTTACAATTAAAGATTTCTCAAAATCTTGCGCTTACCCCGCAACTGCAGCAATCCATTCGCCTATTGCAGCTATCCACACTTGAGCTTAATCAAGAATTAGAGCTCATCCTGCAAGAAAACCCATTATTAGAGCTTGCTGAAGGCGATGATGATGCACCCGTCGATAGTGCAACAGATAATGATAATCAAGAAAATAAAGAAGCTAAAGATAACGCTGAACCTGATACTGCAAATACGCAAGACCAAGATGACAATGCAAGCTCGCTGGACACAATAGAAGAAAAGCCAATTAGCGATGAAGACTTTAAGCAAAATGACTTCGATGAGGACTACGAGGAGTACGGAAGCGCGAGCAATTGGGATGAAGGCAGTAAACAAAATAACGATGAAGACGACGATGATTTTACTAGACAAGAAGTTGTCGCTGAGACACTTCGCGAACATTTATTAAATCAAATCCAGTTGCTGTCTTTGTCTGAACGCGACCAAAAGTTAATGATGTTGCTGATTGATAGCATCAATGAAAATGGTTACTTAGAGACTTCATTAGAAGATATGATGGAGTCACTACCAATCGAGCTAGAAGTAGAGCTGGTTGAACTAGAAACTGCGCTTAAACATGTCCAAAATTTAGATCCAGCCGGTATTGGTGCAACCAACTTACAGGAGTGCATTTTATTGCAACTCAACACCTTGCCTGAGGATACACCGGCGCTCCAGCTCGCCAAGGATATTGTTACCGATCACTTGCAATTACTTGCCAACAAAGATTTCAATAAATTACGCAAACTACTTGGTTGTAATGAGCATGATTTAAAAACTGCTCAAGACCTTATTAAGTTACAAAACCCACGCCCAGGCGCAGATTTTGCACAGTTCAGCCATGATCACTTCATTCAACATGAGGTGTTAGTCAAAAAGATTAAAGGTATATGGGTGGCCTCGTTAAACGATGACGTCATGCCAAAATTGCGCATTAATCAAATGTACGCGGATATCTTAAAACGGAACCGTGAAAATTCAGGTCAATATTTACAAAGTCAAATGCAAGAGGCACGTTGGATGATTAAAAATATTCAACAGCGCTTTTCAACCATCTTGCGTGTATCACAAGCGATTGTCGATAGACAAAGAAACTTTTTCGAGCATGGTGAAATTGCCATGCGGCCTCTAGTGTTACGGGAAATTGCCGAAGAGCTTGAGTTACACGAATCCACCATCTCTCGCGTCACAACACATAAATATATGCTGACCCCACGGGGCATTTTTGAGTTGAAGTACTTTTTTGGCAGCCATGTTGCGACTGAAACAGGAGGCGAGTGCTCCGCTACTGCTATTCGCGCACTGATTAAACAATTGGTGGCTGAGGAGAATCCTAAAAAACCAATGTCCGATAATCAGATTAGTGAGGTGCTTTCCAAACAAGGCATTGTTGTTGCCAGACGTACCATTGCAAAGTACCGAGAATCACTCAATATACCACCTGCTAATTTGCGAAAATCTTTATAAATCTCTGCAAGAGCTAGTTACATAATTCGCGCAAAGGTGTACACTAAAATTGTTCGATATTGTTGCTCGTCTGAATTTATCGGGCCGGGTCATATGGAACGAATTCAAAAAAAGGATCTAATTATGAATTTACAATTAACAGGACACCATTTAGAAGTAACCCCAGCTTTACGGGAGTATGTAGAAACAAAATTAGGAAAAATCAGCAATCACTTTGATCATGTGATTGATATTAAAGTCACGATGCGTGTAGAAAAGCTCACTCAAAAGGTCGAAGCGACACTGCATGTGCCAGGCAATGATTTACATGCCGAGAGTAGCGATGAAAACATGTACAGCGCTATTGATATTTTAACGGACAAGCTTGACCGTCAAGTGCTCAAGCATAAAGAAAAAAACAGCAATCATCATAAAGTAAATGGTGCTGTTAAACACCAAACTATTAACTAAATCAATCATTTTTAAGTCTAAAAACCAGACTGTCACAAACTATCTCTGCCGCTATCCAGAAACTAAAAGATAGTGGTAGAGATAAACGCAATAATAAGTTATATCCCTCAAATAGCCTTACGCTAATTCTCATTTCGAAAGTGTGTGTTTCTGCAGAGAATGGTAATATGTCAATCTTACTGCATCATTAGGTTACTAGAACTAACAACATGCATTTGATTATCATTACAGGTTTATCAGGATCAGGAAAAAGTGTCGCTTTGCGTGCATTGGAAGACAGCGGCTTTTATTGTATTGATAATCTACCCGCCACCATGTTGCCATTAATTTCGCATCATGTTGAGGCCAGCTTATACCATCAAGTTGCGATTAGTATTGACAGCAGAAGTGCCTCTTTAGAAAGCCTACCCAGTGCGATTGATCACCTGAGAAACAGTGGTAATCAAGTTGACTTAGTTTTTTTAGAATCCAATGTTGAGACATTGGTAAAACGGTTTAGTGAGACGAGAAGAAAGCATCCGCTCAGTAATGAAGAGACTACACTTGCTGAAAGTATTGCTCATGAACGTGAACTACTATCAGACCTGAGTCATTTAAGTTGTCGCATCGATACCAGCAATATCAACGCCAATACATTACGCAACTACGTGCGAGAACTCATTAAGCAACCGCCGAATAAAATGGTATTGTTGTTCACTTCATTTGGTTTCAAAAAAGGTATTCCATTAGATGCAGATTTTGTGTTTGACGTAAGAAGCTTACCAAACCCACACTATGACAAAGTGTTACGCCCACTAACAGGGCAAGATGAACCAGTGATATCATTTTTAAAAAAGACACCAATGGCATTAGATATGCTAACAGATATTCAGCAATATCTTGAAAAATGGTTGTCGAGCTTTGAACAGGATAATCGTAGCTATCTGACAGTTGCAATCGGATGCACTGGCGGCCAGCATCGATCCGTTTATTTTGTTGAAGAGTTGAGTCGTCACTTTAAAAAGTCTAAACACAAAGTTATTGTTCGACATCGTGAACTAGATAAGCAAGAGAAATTATGATTGGTATTTTTATTATTACGCATGAAGGATTAGGCGAAAGCCTTATTCAATGCGCTAGCCATATGCTCAGCATGAGGCCAGAGCAGCTTGTTGCTCTCAGTGTCAAAAGTGATGATGACCCAGATGCAGTTCTTCTGAAAGCAAAGGCAATCATGAAAGAAATCGACCACGGTGATGGTGTCATTGTACTCTCGGATATGGTAGGCGGTACACCGTGCAATATAGCCACAAAGTTAGTTGGCATAAGTAATGCTGAAGGCATATCAGGCATTAACTTACCAATGCTTATCGTTGCACTAACTAATCGTGAACTCCCTATTGCCTATTGCTTGGAAAAAACAATTATTAGCGGTCGTGAGAGCATTATTCACTTTACTGAGATAGGTTGTGTGCAACATGATTAAAGAAAAAGTCGAAATTATTAATAAACTTGGCTTACATGCGCGAGCATCAACGAAACTAACTAAAACAGCAAGCCAATTTAATAGTAATATTTGGATTACCCGCAATGGTAAACGCGTTGATGCAAAAAGTATTATGGGTGTCATGATGCTCGCAGCCTCCAAAGGTTCTGTCATTGAATTAGAAGCAGATGGCAATGACGAAGCGGAAGCTATCGAGGCATTAAAGAAGCTCATAAACAACTATTTTGATGAGGGCCAATGATTGTCAAGCTTTAGCTTACATGGTGTAGCAGTTTCGAGTGGCATTGCAATCGGCAAAGCCCATTTGATATCGAATGCATTACTAGAAGTTGCACATTATGAATTGCCTAAAAGCGCAATCTCCAGTGAAATTACTCGTTTTAGCAATGCGATTAGAACGGTCAAGCGTGATTTAGAAACTGTTCGAAAAGAATTGCCAGATACCCTCATTGCAGATGTCGCTTCATTCATCAACACGCAAATTGCAATATTATTAGACCCATCGCTAGCTGAAGCGCCAAAAAAAATCATCCGCAAAGAGCTTTGCAATGCAGAGTGGGCAATTAAGTTGCAATTGGATATCATCGTAGAGCAGTTTGATGCAATCACCGATGAATACTTACGAGAACGCAAACAGGATGTTATTCAAGTTGTTGAGCGAGTAATTAAAGTATTACTTGGTCACCCAAACGCAAAGCCTATTAAACATACCAAAAGCACTGGCAAGAGTGGCATTATTCTTGTCGCCCACGATATATCCCCAGCTGATGCCATTCAATATAAACAAAATCAGTTTTCTGGCTTCATTACTGATGTTGGTGGTGCGACCTCTCATACGGCAATTCTTGCACGTGGACTCAATATCCCTTCCATTATTGCGCTGCAAAAGGCGCATGATTTAATCAAAGAAGATGAGACCATCATTGTTGACGGTAGCCAGGGTGTTGTAGTCGTTAACCCAAGCAAAGAAATTCTCAGAGAATATGAGCTAAAGCAAGATCAATGGCTCTTAGAGCAACAGAAACTATCGCTCATCAAATCAACGAAGACAAAAACTATTGATGGCACTCCGATAGATTTACTTGCCAATATTGAAAGCATCGAAGGACTCAATGGCATAAGTGCTTCAGGCGCAATGGGTATCGGATTATTCCGTACTGAATTTTTATTTATGAACCGGGATGAACCCCCTAGTGAAGAGGAGCAATTTCAGGCATATAAAAAAGTCGTCCAAATAATGAAGAAAAAGCCAGTTACGATAAGAACCTTGGATTTGGGCGCAGACAAGCAGGCACAATTTAGTAACACCATACTTTCCAATAATGCACTTGGTCTGCGTGCACTTCGTTTATGTCTGACAGAACCACATATTTTCCATACCCAGTTAAGAGCGTTGCTACGGGCATCACATTATGGTGATTTAAAAATACTCATTCCAATGATTACGACTTTAGCAGAACTAAGGCAAACAAAAATAATATTAGAAAGAGCTAAACAGTCGTTAGAAGAAGATAAAATCCCTTTTAATAAAAAAGTTTCTTTAGGCGGCATGATAGAGGTTCCAGCTGCCGCCATTAATGCTGTCGCCTTTGCGCGCGAGCTAGACTTTCTATCCATTGGTACTAATGACCTGACACAATATACGCTAGCAGTGGACCGCACTGATAATACCGTTGCACATTTATATAACTCATTGCACCCTGCTGTTCTACGGTTAATACAGATAACAATAGAAGCAGGGAATAAGCTGAAGAAACCTGTTGCAGTCTGTGGTGAAATAGCTGGTGACACGATGTTAACCAAGCTGCTACTTGGTATGGGCTTACGTCAATTTTCGATGCATCCAAGTCAACTGCTGAGTGTTAAGCAACAAATTCTACAAAGTGATTTAAACAAATTAACGAAAGCAGCTAATCGTATTCTGAAAATTGATGATGTTGAAAAAGTAGAAATACAGTTAACAAAATTAACGCATATGCCTACTTGAATAAAGCTGCAATAGGCACCATCTCTTTATTAACAAACAGGAGGCAATCATGGCTAACGAAGTCGAAATTATTGTTCCGAGTAGTGATGAAAAAAATATCGCTACCGTCACACACTTGGCAGGTACTATCTTTTTATTTATTCCCGCTCTTATTGTCTGGATACTAAAAAAAGATGATAGCGCATACATAGCTGATCAAGCAAAAGAAGCCCTAAACTTTCAAATTACAGTGGCGATAGCATTGTTTGCTGCCAATATTCTTATATGGATATTAGTGGGCTTGGCATTGATTCCTATAATCTGGATTACCAATATCATTTTATCTATTCTTGCAGCTGTAGCGACTAGCAAGGGCGAAACCTATCGCTACCCTATCTGTCTACGCTTAATAAACTAATTACGAACATAAGGAATAATTTTGTCCTCAAATCCACTACTGCAGTTTGCTGGCTTTCCAAAATTTAATGAAATCAAACCCGCACACGTTAGCCCTGCTATAGAAAGCTTAATTAGTGAAGGCAGATCTTTAGTCGAACAGCTTGCCAGCAGTGCAGAAACACCAACTTGGCATAATTTTGCACGTCCACTAGAAGATCATAGTGAAAAACTAAATCGTGCATGGAGCCAAGTTGGGCACATGAATGCAGTCGTAAACAGTCCAGAATTGCGCAAGGCATATAACGATAATTTAGCTAAACTGACTGATTATGGCAGCGATTTAGCTCAAGATGAGCGCCTATATAAGAAGTTTAAACAGATTCAGGCCAGCGATGATTTTTCAAACTTGACGCAAACTCAACAAACCATCATTAACCATGAAGTTCGCGACTTTAAACTAGGCGGTGCAGAATTACCTAAACAACAAAAAGCGCGTTTTAAAGACATCTCAGAACAGTTGTCTAAACTAAGCAGCAAATTCGAAGAAAATATTATGGACAACACCAACGATTTTAAACATATCGTTGATCATGTTGATGACTTAGCTGGCATTCCAGCAGATGTGGTAGAAGCTGCAGTTGAATCTGCAAAGGCTGAGGATAAGTCTGGTTATCTTTTCACCTTACACTTCCCTTCCTATTTACCTGTTATGCAGTATGCGGAAAATCGCTCACTTAGAGAAACCATGTACCGCGCCTATGCAACTCGCGCATCAGAGTTAAGTAACTCTAAGTGGGACAACACTCCTCTGATTGGGGATATTCTTAGACTTAAACAGGAAGAAGCCAAGTTACTTGGCTTTAATAATTATGCCGAATTATCTTTGGCGACAAAGATGGCAAACACACCTGCCGAAGTAATTGATTTCTTAGAAACACTTGCGAAAAGAGCCAAACCATATGCTCAGCGTGATATGGACGAGTTAACAAGTTACGCTAAACAATTAGGGCTGAATGATTTGGAGGCTTGGGATGTAGCCTATATCAGCGAGAAGTTGCGTCAAGAAAAATATGCTTTCTCGGATCAGGAAGTAAAACAATACTTCCCCGAAGATAAAGTACTGAGTGGCTTATTTAAAGTAACAGAAACGATATTTGGTGTATATGTGAAGCGCACTGAAGCACCTACTTGGCATCAAGATGTTAAGTTTTATGAGATCACTGATCAGAATAATAAACCTATCGCCTATTTTTATTTAGACCTTTATGCACGACAAAACAAACGCGGTGGCGCGTGGATGGATGAATGTATCAGCCGTCGGCAAAAACCCTCTGGACTGGAATTACCTGTAGCTTACTTGACCTGTAATTTTTCTGCTCCAGTCGGTAACAAGCCCGCCTTATTCACACACGATGAAGTCACCACCATGTTCCATGAATTTGGACACGGTCTGCATCACATGTTGACGCAAGTCGAGGAGTACGGTGTATCTGGCATCAAAGGAGTTGAATGGGATGCCGTTGAATTGCCTAGCCAATTTATGGAAAACTTCTGCTGGGAATGGGAAGTACTCCGTAATATGACAGCACACGTAGAGACCAAAAAGCCATTGCCGAAAGCTTTATTCGATAAAATGATAGCAGCCAAAAATTTCCAAGCAGGCATGCAAACAGTGCGTCAAATAGAATTTGCGATGTTTGATATGCGCCTTCATGGCGATTTTGACCCATATGGCACTAAAACTGCATTGGATGTGATTGAAGAGGTCCGTGATGAAGTTGCTGTTCTCAGGCCTCCTCAATGGAACCGTTTCCCCAATAGTTTTTCACACATATTCGCAGGCGGCTATGCCGCAGGCTATTACAGCTACAAGTGGGCTGAAGTATTATCAGCAGATGCTTACAGCCTGTTTGAGGAGCTTGGCGTGTTATCTCACGAGGCAGGAAGTCGGTTCAAAAATGAAGTACTGGCTAAAGGTGGTTCCAGACCAGCCATTGAGTCTTACATTGCATTCAGAGGTAGATCACCCAATATGGATGCTTTATTAAGGCATAACGGCATGACAGATTAATCATATTTGACAGCAATATGTAATTTAGCAATACACTGTTCCGATCATCTATTGCCAGAATTTTCTGACAGCTTTTTCAGACTCTTTCTGATATTGACGGGAGTTGCATTTAACTAGAATGTAACTTCCTTAGTTAAATATTGAAAGGACATATGATGAATAACCCTCATAAAAAAGCGCAAAACATTATTAGCGTCAAATCCTTATTGGCAGGGTTAACTTTAATCTTTGCAAGCACTGCTTTTGCTAATACCGATATTGGCAGTGTTACATATGACTACATGCCAGCTGACGCCTTGAAAACCAGCATAGAAAACAGTTTATCCGCACAACAGATTGACTATTCTAACGTAGAGATTAACGTTGATGACAAAGGCATTGTCAGTGTCAGTGGTGATGTTGCATCGAAAGAAGCGGCAACAATGATTTCAAAACTGATTAAAGAAAAACAAGGTGTTTATATGCTTTACTCAAAATTAAATTACCCAAGCATTTAAATACTATAAATATTCTGGTCTGCTAGAACTAATCAACTAAAATTATACTTATAAGCAGCAACCTTCATAAAACCTCTGCATCATTATGCAGAGGTTTTTTTAATAAAGTCATACCCCCCATTGTTAGATGTAGACTGTCTTACATGCTAAAATTCTTCCCATGAATAACAATACTTTCAAATTAGCCACCTGGAATGTTAACTCTCTGAATGTTCGCTTACCTCATGTATTAGATTGGTTAAAAGAAAATCCCGTAGATGTTTTGTGTTTGCAAGAAACTAAGCAAGAAGATACTAAATTCCCTTATTCTGATTTGCTAACGGCTGGCTATCATGCAGTACATAATGGTCAAAAAACCTATAATGGTGTTGCCATTTTAAGTAAACATGAGATGACTGATGTCAGCTACGATATTGCAGGATTTGAAGACAATCAAAAACGGGTTATCTCAGCTACTATTGATGGTCTGCGTGTTATTTGTGTCTATGTCGTTAATGGTCAAGCTGTTGACTCGGACAAATACCAATACAAGATGCGCTGGCTCACAGCATTAAATCAATGGCTTGACAGTGAGCTTAAAAAGTACCCAAATCTGGTAATTTTGGGTGATTATAATATCGCACCTGATGATAGAGACTGCCATGATCCAGCTGCATGGGAGGGTGATGTTTTGGTAAGCCCCGCTGAGCGTGAAGCTTTTGCAGCACTACTTGACTTAGGTTTACATGACGCGTTTAGAATATTTGAGTCAGCAGGAGGCTACTACAGCTGGTGGGACTATCGCATGATGGCTTTCAGACGAAATCGCGGCCTGCGAATTGATCATATTTTAGTTAGCGATTCATTAAAGGCAAACTGTAAAGCCTGTCATATTGATAAGACACCAAGAAAACTAGAGCGCCCAAGCGATCATACGCCTGTCGTTTTAGAGATGCATAAGTAAAAGAGCTAACCTTTGATACTGACACCTAATTGTTTTAATTTACGATAGAGGTGTGTTCGCTCCAGACCAGAAATTTCTGCCAACTTACTCATATTATTATTGACCAGCTTCATATGGTATCTGAAATAATAACGTTCAAACTCATCTCTTGCACTTCGTAATGGCTGAACCAAGTCGATTGGCATGGCAGCATTTCCATCACTAGGTGCTTCAGTAAATTGCTCCAATACTCGTGTAACATCCTCTAGCGTAATCTTATCTCCAAGGCTTGTTAACATTAAATTCTGCACTACTGCTTCCAATTGCTTTAGATCACCAGCCCATTCTGCGTTGCGTAAAGCATTTAGCGCGGCTATATCAAAGCTTTTATAAGAGATACTATCTGAAGACTCTGAAAGCAATGCTGCCATTGATACCACCAACTCAGGAATATCCTCAGGATGGTCATCTAAACAAGGTACTTTTAAATTAGTATTACTGAGCATCTGTAACAAAGAAGGTTCTACCATTTTGTTCTCTGCTAATTGTGGCAAGCTATACGTGGTGGCACAAATCACGCGTGTGTCATACTTATTTGCGTTAGATAATAATAAAGCCAAGCCTTTTTGTTCAGCTTTACTCAATGCTGTCAGTTCATCAATGAAAACGATACCTTCTCTTGCTTGACTTAAAATATCTAGTGGTGCATTTGCTAACTTCTCGTACTCAGTCAGCCCTACCCAAGGCGTTTCTGGCAAATGTAAAAAACGCGCGCATAGCTCTACGCTACCCCCTTTTTTACCAATCAGTAGTAATGGTATTTTTGTACGTGATACTTGTTCTAGCCTTTGCTTTAATTCGTTGATAACCTGGCTTTTACCCAAGCTCGCCAAATTCATCTCTGTCTTAGGCAATGTCTCAGCGTGGGTTAATGCTTCACCAACAGTTTTCAACAACTTCTGCAAAGCAATCGGTTTTTCTAAAAAATCAAATGCCCCGATCCTTGTTGCCTCTACAGCGGTATCAATAGTGCCATGTCCAGACATCATGACAACTGGCATGTTTAGTAGCCCTGCATTGCCCCATTCTTTTAACAAGCTGATACCATCACAGTCAGGCATCCAGATATCCAGCAACACCAAATCAGGCCGCTTGGCCAAACGCATTTCCCGTGCGACTTGTGCATTCTCTGCTGTTGTTACTCGATGTCCTTCATCTTGTAGAATGTCGCTTAATAATTCACGAATACCTACTTCGTCATCTACTACCAAGATATCTCTAGATGCCATCTTTGTTCTAACCTTTTCTATTTCTACTTTATTAACTTCTACATCCAACCACACTTTAAATATGCGCCCATATTTGTTGTGTTATACCTAACTATCAATGTTTATTTTGTTTTTGTTTTTTTGGCTCTAATGCAATGTCATGTGTTAAAGGTAACTGTATAGTAATACAAGCACCACCAGAAGGGATATTTTCTATTTTAATTTGTCCAAAATGTTCTTCCACCATTTTTCTTACAATAGCCAACCCCAATCCCGTGCCATGTGCTTTTGTAGTCACATAAGGCTCGTATGCGTGTGCAAGCACGTCATCAGGGAACCCCTGACCGTTATCACTCACTATCAAACTTACATTAACATCATTCCAAGTTGTTTTGACGATAATTTCAGGGGAGTCCGTGTCAATAAGCGCATCTTGCGCATTTTGCATTAAATTATGCAGCACTTGCCGTAACATTGTGCCGTCTCCCATCACATCAGGCATATCTGGCGCTAAATCATAACTTATTTTTACCTGCGAGTTTTCATATAAGCCAGAAACATCCCTAATCAGCTGATTAACATTTATTTTAGTCAAATGAGCTGAAGGAGCGCGCGCATACTCACTGAACTCATTCACCATTGACTTCATTGCACCCACTTGGTTAACAATTGTTGTTGTCGCACGTTTAAGCATACTAGCATCTTCTTTGCTTAATTTATTGTATAGCTTGAGTTGCATTCGCTCAGCCGAGAGCTGTATAGGTGTCAGTGGATTTTTAATTTCATGCGCCAAACGCCTTGCAACTTCGCTCCATGCGGCATCACGCTGGGCCTGAACCATAGTAGTTACATCATCAAACACAACAACGAACCCACTGTTAGCATTGGCAGGTAATCTTGTTGCGCGCACCAAGAGTAACTGCTTACCCTGCGGACCTAGCACTTCTAATTGTCTGCTAAGTTCCTCCTTGGTTTGCTCTGCTTCTAACGTCAGCTCAAAGTGTGTTTGCACTACTTTTACAAACTCTGCAAGAAAATGATGTTCGGCTGCAATTTTTGTAAATTTCTCATTTTCATACGGGCCAAGATTAACACCTAGAATATCAGTTGCGGCAAGATTAAATGTTCTTAACTCACCATTTCGATTTATCGCCAATACGCCAGAAGATAAGTGCGCCAGAATTGTCTCAAGATATCCTCTAGCAGCTTCTAACCTTGCACGGTTTCGTTCTGTAGCTTTATTAGCATCTTGTAATTGCCTCGTCATACTATTAAAAGATTTAACCAAAACGCCCAACTCATCTTTACCATGCTCTGGCAATATCTTGTCATAATTACCATCAGCAATAGTTCTTGTACCTTCTGCTAGTACTGTCAATGGTTGCGAGAGCCTACGGCTGAGTACAAATGCAATCGCCAAAGCTGATAACATAGCTAACATCAAAACTAAAGTGAGTGTTAATTTGAATATATCTTTGAGTGAATTTCTACTATAGGAAAGCTCCTGATAGTCGCGGTAGACTTCTTGAACTGACTCTGCTGTATTTGATAGCGCTTTAGGAACTGGGTGTAGCAGTTGAAGAATTAGTGTATCACCAGTCAGCTCTGTAGAATTAACGGGAACCAATATGCGCAAATACAAACCCTTATCAGGTATTGGCTCAACTTTACCCACCAAGCGATAACTTGCTTGTTTTAATTGAGAGAGGCTCGGCAACTCAGGAAGAAATGTTGCTGAATCACCACTTGAAACCGCCATAATCCGGCCACTAGGTGAAAGTAAAGTTGCGTCTTGAATCCCTGACTTTTCTCGTAAATCATTCAACAATCGATATTGAGATCTCACTGGCTGCAACGATAAAGATGTCGCCATGCTCTCTGCTTTCAACTCCATATCCGCAAGCAATGCATCTAATGCCCGCTGGCCTAGACTTAAGCCGCTATCCAGTGCGGACTCAACTTTAACATTGAACCAAGACTCAATAGATTGAGAAAGAAAGTTAACTGAGACAGCGTAAACAATGACGCCAGGAATAATAGCCATCATCGCAAATGCACTAACCATCCTTAAGTTTAGCCGACTGCCAACTACATGATTTTTGATATTAATGTATAGATTTTTGAATTGTAGTGCGATGAGTCCCACCAGAACAGTGGCTAGCGCAATATTCAAATAAAGCAAGATCTTATAATAGTTGCCAGAGATAGCCGTATTTGCACTTGCGAGAGATAGCAAGTACAACAATATTAAGCCAAGCGCCGTACTAAAAAATACGATATACCTCATATTAGTGACTTAGAATTTAGGCACCCATTCATAAGGCTCGGAGGCCATACTCCAGTTTTCCGAACCAATTGTTTCTACCTGTATCGCTTTAGGTAGCTTAGACTGGTCTAGCTTAACATTGAGTATTGCGTCATATGTTTCATCTGGATTAATCATGGACCTATCTAAAACCTTCCAGTCATACAGCTGAACTAGTTCTATCATCGCTTCACTCAATATTTCATGAGATGTCTGGCGACCATTCTGACTCACCAAATATTGACGGCTAAGCGCATGATAACTGACTGAAATATGAGTACTTGCTGTAGTTATTTCTTTGTCAAACCAAAATGTTCTGGGTTTTACTAAATTGAACTCATACAAAAATGTTACATTCACGCCCTTGTTAATCGCTTCTTCTATTTTTTCATTAAGATCAATCTCCAGATCGGCGTTTAGTCTATAAACTTCACCAGTCAGCGTTATATCTGCACTTTTGATAGCAATACTTCCAGCGGAAGCGAAGGCCTGAAAACATACAAAACCTATGGCAATCAATAAGCTAGTTTTTTTGAAGTAACGCATAGAAGAAGCCATCATGGATAGCTGAGGGTATAAGTTGACCATGCTGAATATGAATATTTTTATCTCCATCATCAGCCATAACTAATGGCAATTGTACTGCATCTGTATTTTGTTTTAAAAAACGATCAATTTGTTGCTGATTTTCTTCAGCAAAAATCGAACATGTCACATAAAGCAATTTACCGCCTTTTGATAACAATTGCCACAAATTAGCCAAAATTAACGCCTGTTGTTGCGTAAAGGAGACAATATCTGTTGCGCGTCGCAACCACTTAATGTCTACATGACGCCGGACAATACCAGATGCTGAACATGGCACATCAGCCAGAATGCGATCAAATGTTTGCTCACTTTGCCAATGTGCGGCATCGCCTAGTGCCACTGTTGCATGTAATTTCAGTCGACTAAAGTTGCTTACCACCCGCTCTAAACGGGTTGCATCATTATCTAGCGCCGTTAGTGTTACATTCGCTAGCTCCAGTATATGGCCCGCTTTCCCTCCCGGAGCACTACAAGCATCTAATACAAACATGCCTGGTCCTAAATCGAGCGCACGTGCAGCTAACTGTGCACCATAATCTTGTACAGAAACGATACCATCAGCAAACCCAGGTATGCTCTCAACTGAAACGGGCTTTTCAAGTTTAATAGCTGTATCACTCAGCACTGTTGCTTGAATATCTTGTCTCGCGAGTAGCTGTGCGTATTCTTTTACACTAGATTTATTGACATTCACACGTAATGTCATGGGCGGATGCATATTGCCAATATCTAATATGGATTGCCACATGTCAGGATATTGTGACTTAAGCTTATCTATCCACCATTGTGGATATGAATATTGGGCAACTTCATCTGATTGAATAGCAGATCGCAATAAGTGTTTTTTTCTTAAAAAATTACGTAGTACACCGTTAACTAAACCTTTGGCCCATCTAGGCTTAGCTTTACTTGCCGCCTTAACCGCCTGATTAACCACGGTAAAATCATCAGCTTGATCATGAAGCAATTGATAGATTGCGACGAGTAACAATGAGTGAATATCTACATTATTAACAGGCTTATCCATTAATTGCTTCAAATATGCGCGCGCCTCACCCAAAAATCGCAATGTGCCATAGCTCAAATCTGCACCACCGCCTTTTTGTTGTTTTGTTGCTTGCGGAAAAGCTTTCAGTACATCAGGTAAAGCTACAGTCAAATTACGACCAGATAACACCTCTGAGACGGCCATCGCTGCGATTTGTTGTGAAATATACAAGGTTACTTTCTACAGATGAATTTGTTTTAATGAGACGAAGTTTATATCAAGCTGGCAAGAGTACAAACAAAAAAGGACGATTATGATCGCCCTTTTTAGTCCGAATTTTCTCTAATATTGACTTGCCATCGCTAATAAACGTCTTACGCGCTCTTCAGTTTGTGGATGCGTACTAAAAAGCCCTTTAAGATCTTTGCCTGACAGCGGATTAATTATCATCATCTGACCCGTTTCTGGGTGCATTTCTGCCGTTTGATTAGGTATCTGATGCGCATAGTTATGAATTTTTTCCAGTGCAGAAGCAAGTGCTTTAGGATCTTTGCAAATTTCTGCTCCGCCGCGATCAGCTTCGTATTCTCTAGCACGTGAAATAGCCATTTGAATCAATCCAGCTGCCATAGGCGCCAAAAACAACATTAATAAACCGATGATTGGATTGGGTCTGTTTTCACCCTGACCACCGCCAAAAAGCATACCAAACTGTGCAATTGCTGATATTGCACCAGCTACAGTAGCCGATATAGTAGAAATTAACGTGTCTCGATGTTTAACATGAGCAAGCTCATGCGCCATAACACCGCGTAATTCGCGCTCATTTAATATTTGCATAATGCCTGTAGTCGCAGCAACTGCAGCATGCTCAGGATTTCTACCAGTTGCAAATGCATTTGGCTGCGGCTCATTAATGACATATACCTTTGGCATCGGTAAATTTGCGTTTTCAGCTAATGATTTTACCATTTGATAATATCCTCTAAACTGTGCATTTTCCACTGTTACCTCTTGCGCACGATACATTTTTAGTACCGCTTTATCAGAAAACCAATAAGCATATACATTCATTGCCCCGGCAAATATTAGGGCTATTATCATGCCACTGTACCCGCCAAATGCGGCGCCTACACTGCCAAATAAGGCAGTAATTGCTGCCATCAACACAAATGTTTTAATCCAGTTGCCTAGCATGATACATTCCTCCTAACCACAGATATTTAAGTGCAACCTAACACTTCATAATATGGTGATATCCACTTTATTATTCAAGTCATTAAGTGAAAAACTCACCTACTTTTACGTGATGTCCTTGAATAAACTGTTGCGCCGATTGTTTTTTTGCGCCAGGTCTTTGTAATTCATGAATAACAAGTAGCCCAGATGCGGTGCCAATGCTTATTGTGTCATCCATACTGACTATTTCACCGGGCTCTCCTTCTCCTTCTCGCGCAGTTGCAAACCATATCCGACATATCTCGCCTCTAAATGTTGCGGTAGCGACAGGGAAAGGGTTGAAAGCACGTACTTGCCTTGATAACCCGTCTGCAGTATGGTTCCAATCCAGTACTGATTCAGACTTTTCCACTTTATGTGCATAAGTGACCAAACTTTCATCCTGTGGTTCTGCTGATAGCCGCTGAGTCGACTGCAAAGTTTGCATGGCTTCTACCATCAAAGTCGCACCTAACTGACTAATTGCATCATGTAAACTTTGCGTTGTATCTGTCTCTAATATAGGTACCGTCGCTTTAGAGACCATCGCCCCAGCGTCTAATTTCGGCACCACTTCCATTATGGTTACACCAGTTTCAGTATCTCCCGCCAAAATTGCTCTATGAATTGGTGCTGCGCCACGCCACCTAGGAAGTAACGAGCCATGGATGTTATAACAACCATACTTAGGCATATTTAACACATCTGTTGGAATAATCAGTCCATATGCAGCCACGATCATGACATCCGACTGAACACTAGCAATATTTGCTTGCACCTCAGCAGGCTTTAATGAATCTGGCTGATAAACAGTTAAACCATGTTTTAAAGCAAGCGCTTTAATTGGACTAGCTCGTAGTTTCATGCCTCTGCCAGCTGGACGATCTGGTTGCGTTAACACCATGGCAATCTCATGGCCCGCTTCGATTAAAGCTTTAAGTGCAGGAACTGCAAACTCAGGCGTGCCAGCAAAAATAATTTTCATCTGCTCGCTACCTAGTATGTGTTTCTCGCTATTTCGCGCGCATGCTTAACTAATTTTGTTTTAATTCGATTGCGTTTCAATGGAGACAAGTACTCAACAAAAACTTTACCTAATAAATGATCCATTTCGTGTTGTATGCAAACGGCCAGTAACCCATCAGCATCCATTTTGAATGGATTACCATCACGATCAAGCGCTTCCACCGTAATTTTTTCAGCTCTAGTTACAATTTCATACACGCCCGGAACAGATAAACAGCCCTCTTCGTGCTCTTGCTGTCCGCTTTTTGCAACAATTTTAGGATTGATAAACACCTGCAGCTCATTTTGCTCTTTACTCGTGTCAATCACAATCAATTGAATATGACGATCTACTTGAGTCGCCGCCAATCCTATGCCTGGTGCGGCATACATAGTTTCTGCCATGTCTGCAATTAATTGTCGTATTTCATCATTTACTTCTGAAACAGGTTTTGCCACCTTATGTAAACGTGGATCTGGATAATTCAATATTGTTAAGGTAGTCATAAAGTCAGTTAATTTGCCAAAAATACTTGATTTCTTAATAAATTACATGATAGATTTAATCTAATTTCGCGGATAATTTCCGCTTTTGACCGAGGTCATTCAATGAATAAAAATTATTTCTACCGCACCATTATAACGCTGCTTACGCTAAGTTGCTTAAGCCTAAACACATTTGCTGATGAAATACAATTAAAAGAAGGTCACCCTTATCGCCATGTTGTCGTTAAAGGGGACACACTCTGGGACATATCCGCCACCTTCCTTAAAGACCCTTGGCTATGGCCAAAAGTTTGGCGCATGAATCGTGCACAGATCAAAAACCCACATCTAATTTACCCTGGTGATGTCGTGGTGTTAGATACCAGCGGAAAAGACCCTCGCCTGAGCCTACTGAGAGAAACGGTGACACTAGAGCCCACAGTTCGCATTGAAGACTTAGAAAAGGAAGCCATTAAAACCATTTCACCAAACGTCATCTTACCATTTCTAAATCAGCCATTATTAGTCGAAAATGATCAATTAGATCGTTCACCTCGCATTATTGCTGGTCCAGATAATCGTGTCATCTTAAGTCCTGGCACACGTGTATACGTTAACAGCATTAAAGAAGGCCAAGGTATTCATTGGAATATCTATCGTGAAGGTGACCCTTTCATTGATCCTGAGACGAAAGAACTATTAGGAACAGAAGCCGTTTACTTGGGTGACTTAGACATCAAACGTTTCGGTGAACCAGCATCAGCCGATATCGTCACAGCCAAAGAAGAAATTTTAGTTAAAGATCGACTTGTAGCAGCGCCTGATGAATTTCAAACTAGCTTTGTACCTCATGCTCCAGAAACTGATGTGAGAGGACGTATATTGCGGGTTCATGGTGGCGTAGAGGGCAGCGTTGCA
>JBFIGM010000010.1:0-26916 GCA_041602315.1 Methylophilaceae bacterium
ACCTGTTTAGCAGCATTATTGGATATGGTTCCATCTGAAATGCGTTTGATTAATTTTGCCAAGACTGCCGCATCAATCGGTGAGTCTATAATGGTTTTTTCTTCTGCATTTAATTTAGCAGTAATACTGCCCATTACCCAATTAGCAGCCAACTTGGCATCGCCACCTGCATCAATCACTCGCTCAAAGTAATCTGCAACATCTTTACTCGCCGTTAAGGTGGCAGCATCGTAAGCTGATAGTGCATACTCACTTTCAAAGCGCATTTTCATTGCTTCCGGTAACTCTGGCATTGTTGCCTGTACAGCAGACTTATCCGCTTCTGTAATTTCTAAAGGCAGCAAATCTGGATCAGGGAAATAGCGGTAGTCATTTGCTTCTTCTTTACTACGCATAGCACGCGTTTCACCCGTATCTGGATTAAACAATACCGTTGCCTGCTCTATTTTGCCGCCATCCTCAAGCGTCTCAATCTGCCATTGCGTCTCATATGCAATTGCTTGTTGCATAAACTTAAATGAGTTTAAGTTCTTAATTTCACGACGGGTACCAAGCTCGCTTGTGCCTTTGGGTCGAACTGAGACATTGACATCACATCGGAAGCTGCCTTCCTGCATATTGCCGTCACATATCCCTATCCACTGGACCAATTCATGAAGTTTTTTGGCATAAGCCACGGCTTCCGCTGCTGATCGCATATCTGGCTCTGTCACAATCTCTAATAAAGGCGTTCCAGCTCTGTTCAAGTCAATACCACTCATGCCTTCTACTGCACCGTGCACAGATTTGCCTGCATCCTCCTCCAAATGGGCACGGGTGATGTTAATCACTTTTTCATAAGCTTCTTTTTTACCATCTGCAGGCACTTGTATCGCCACCTTACCTTTACCAACTACAGGTAATTCGAATTGACTAATTTGGTAGCCTTTCGGAAGATCTGGATAAAAATAGTTTTTGCGGGCAAATACCGACCGAGGCGCTATTTCAGCATTGACAGCCAAGCCAAACTTAACTGCACACTTGACGGCTTCTTTGTTCAAAACTGGAAGCACACCTGGTAGCGCAAGGCTTACTTCACAGGCTTGAGTGTTAGGTTCTGCACCATACGCAACTGAAGCCCCACTAAATATTTTTGTTTTTGTTTTGAGCTGCACATGCGTTTCTAGCCCAATGACAACTTCCCACTCCATTATTCGATTCCTTTTGGCATCATGGTATGCCAGTCTGTTACCTGCTGATATGCATGCCCAACATTGAGCATGCGCGCCTCATCAAAATAATTACCAATAATCTGTAAACCAACAGGTAACCCATTGCTGAAACCAGCAGGGATGCTCATCCCTGGCAAACCTGCCAGATTTGTTGCTATCGTATAGATATCCTGCAAGTACATAGAAACAGGATCACCAGTTTTTTCACCTATTTTAAAAGCAGTCGAAGGGACTGTTGGCCCCATAATCATGTCACACTGTTTAAATGCGGCTTTAAAATCATCAGCGATTAAATGGCGAATTTGCTGTGCTTTAAGATAGTATGCATCATAGTAGCCAGCACTTAATACATAAGTTCCGATCAGGATGCGGCGCTTAACTTCATCACCAAACCCTTCAGCTCGACTTTTCATGTACATATCTATTAAGTCGTCATATTCCGCTGCTCTATGCCCATAACGAACGCCGTCATAGCGTGAGAGATTACTTGAAGCTTCAGCAGGCGCAAGCACATAGTAAACAGGAATAGACAAGCTAGCATTAGGTAATGAAATGTCTACAAACTCTGCACCAAGCTTTTTGTACTCAGCAATCGCATCTTGTACCACCTGCTCTACATTTGCATCTAATCCTTCAGCGAAATATTCCTTTGGCAAACCAATCTTCAACCCAGCTAAGGGTTTGTTTAGATCGCGCAGATAGTCCTCTTTCGGATGACTCAGGCTTGTTGAATCACGCTGATCAAAGCCCGCCATCACATTCATCATAAGCGCACAGTCTTCCGCTGATTTAGCCATCGGCCCCGCTTGATCTAGGCTAGATGCAAAGGCAATCATGCCATAACGCGAAACCAAGCCATAGGTTGGCTTTAAACCAGTAAATCCACATAATGAAGCTGGTTGGCGGATTGAGCCTCCAGTATCCGTTCCCGATGCAGCCGCACACAAGCGCGCTGCTACTGCTGCAGCTGAGCCGCCACTACTGCCACCTGGAACCCGCTCTTTATCCCACGGGTTTTTTACTCCGCCAAAATAGCTGGTTTCGTTAGATGAGCCCATTGCAAACTCATCCATATTCGTTTTACCCAAATTCACCGCCCCAGCTTCATTAAATTGCTGGATAACATATGCATCATATGGAGCGATAAAATTTTCCAACATTCTAGAACCACAAGTCGTTTTCCAACCTTTGGCACAAAAAATATCTTTCTGTGCAATTGGAATGCCTGTCAATGGCTGCGCCTTACCAGCTGCAATCATTGCATCAGCTGCTTTTGCTTGCTGGATGCTTTTCTCTTCGTCTACCGTAATGTATGCATTGATTGAAGGGTTAAATTGTTTGATACGTGCTAAAAAAGTCTGCGTCATTTCTACGCTAGACACTTCTTTATTTGCCAACATTTGGCTTAAGCTTTTAAGGCTTTGATTAATCATGATTCTTCTATGTGGATTGTCAATCTAGTTTGGGAATTTTATGTATTTCAGCGTGCTTACTCTATCACTTTTGGCACTAAATAAAGACCGTTATCGACGGATGGTGCATTCTGCTGAAACAACGCGCGCTGATCTCCTTCAGTCACAACATCTTCACGGAGTCTTTGTACCACATCTTGCGAGTGAGACATCGGTGTGATGCCTTTAGTATCGACCGCTTGCATCTCTTCTATCAGCGTTAAGATGCCTGAAAGCTTGTTCAGCGTTTGCGCTGCCTCTTGATCGTTAATTTCAATGCGTGCCAGATGCGCCAAGCGTTTAATATCAGGGATGTTTAGTGACATAACTTTCTTCTATTTTGCTGTTTTTTAACTTTAGTGTAATAAACTTGAATTGCGACTTAATTTTAATCTCAATATACGTTATTATACCTTGATTTTAAAGCACAGCTTATGTGTAACGCATGCATTTTAAGCGCAAACAATAACACACAGGAAAAAAACATATGTTCGGTTCGTTAAGCAGCTATTTTTCTAATGATTTAGCCATTGATTTAGGTACAGCAAACACGTTAATTTATTCTCGTGGCAGAGGCATTGTGCTTGATGAACCATCTGTCGTTGCCATTCGTATTGAAGGCGCAAATGGTAAAAAAGTATTGCTGGCAGTCGGTACAGAAGCCAAAGGCATGTTGGGTAGAGCACCCGCCAATATCCAAGCTATTCGCCCGATGAAAGACGGTGTGATTGCTGACTTTACCGTAACAGAGCAGATGCTTAAATTCTTTATTCGTAAAGCGCACGACGCAAGATGGTTTTCTCCAAGCCCGCGCATCATCATCTGTGTTCCCGTTGGCTCTACGCAAGTTGAGCGCAGAGCAATTAAAGAATCTGCTGAGCGTGCAGGCGCAAAACAAGTCTACCTGATTGAAGAACCGATGGCAGCTGCTATCGGCGCAGAAATGCCAGTCGCCGAAGCAACAGGTTCAATGGTGGTTGATATCGGTGGCGGCACAACTGAAGTAGGCGTAATTTCGCTAGGCGGTATTGTCTATGCAAAATCAGAACGCGTAGGTGGCGATAAATTTGATCAAGCAATTATCGATTACATTCGTCGCAATTATGGTATGCAAATTTCAGAGCCCACAGCAGAAGCCATTAAGAAGAAAATCGGCTCTGCTTTCCCAGGCTCCGAAGTATTAGAAATGGAAGTAACTGGCCGCAATTTGGCAGAAGGCTTGCCACGTAAATTCACAATCTCTAGCAACGAGATTCTGGAAGCGTTAACTGAACCGCTCAATGCAATTGTCGGTGCAGTTAAATCAGCATTAGAGCAAACACCACCGGAACTGGGTGCTGATATTGCCGAAAAAGGCATGGTCATTACAGGTGGCGGGGCATTGCTGCGTGATTTAGATCGCTTATTGATGGAAGAAACTGGATTGCCTGTAATTGTCGCAGAGGACCCATTAACATGTGTGGCAAGAGGTTGTGGTCGCGCACTTGAGGATATGGACAAACTCGGTAGTGTTTTTGCACATGAGTGATGGTCGTTTGCTTCAATTAAATCAACTGCGTCAGCATGCTTAAAGGTGTTCATCAGAAACTAGAGCCCCAACAAACCCCTGCATTTTTCGTCCGCGGTGCAAGCCCTTTTTCGCGCATGGTTTTTTTCTGCGCCTTGTCTATTGTTATCATGGCCGCGGATTCCAAGCTAAACTATTTATCGCAAATCCGACAAGCATTATATGGCGCGCTGCATCCAATCGAAAGGATTGCTAACATTCCAAGCGAGCTGTTTCGCGATGCTGCAAAATATTTTTCTGTGCATAATGAACTTGTGCAAGAAAACTACATGCTTAAGCAACAGGCATTTGAACAAAAAGTTAAACTACAGCGCTTAAATACTCTACAAGCAGAAAATGAACACTTACGTAGTTTACTGGGTGGCGATATTCCAATTCATCCATTTGCCGTGTTAGGCGACATTTCACACACAGGAAGAGACCCATTCAGGAATGTTGTGATTGTCAACCGAGGCAGTCAGCATAATATTCAGGCAGGGCAAGCGGTAGTTGACTCAAAAGGGGTTATCGGGCAAGTCACGCGTGTTTATCCATATAGCTGTGAAGTGACGTTAATTACAGATAAAAACCTATCAATCCCAATACAGGTGGAACGTAATCAGCTTCGAGCGATCGCTTTTGGACAAAGCGGCAACACCCTAGACATCCCATATTTGCCTACCAATGTCGACATTCAAATAGGCGACAAACTAGTTACATCTGGTATTGATGGCATCTATCCAGCTGGTTTAGCAGTAGCAACGGTTACAAAAATAGAGCAGGACCCTGAATCACAATTCGCGAAAATCATCAGCACACCGATTGCACAAGTTAGCCATCACCTTCAACTATTAATCTTGGAGCTTCCTGAATCTAAAGAACCTGAGGCCAAACCAGTTGAAACAGAGAACAAAGCAGCAGCAGAAAAAATAGACGATAAAAAAGATAAGAAAAGGATTAACACGCGTGCAAACCCCTAGCTTATTGTTAGTTTATACAACATTTTTCTTTGCCTTGCTGTGCCAGCTATTTCCATGGACTGGGCAGGGGGTTATTTTACGTCCAGATTTTATGCTGGTGGTATTGGTATATTGGCTATTGCGTGCACCCCATCTATGTCACATTGGGACAGCTTGGGTTGTCGGCATTTTGGTTGATTTAGCAACTGGCAGCTTACTAGGGCAACATGCCCTCGCATTTACATTAACCGCTTACCTTGCTTTGAGTTTTCAACGTAGATTAGTCCTTTTTACAGCCATTCAAATCACATTCTATGTGTTGGGATTATTGTTTTTCGCTCGATTCATCATTCTCATCCTTAAATTATTCGCAGGCAATGAGGCGCCTAGCTGGCATTACTTTTGGCCGGTGATTACAGGGATATTATTATGGCAAGTACTGCGCATTGCGTTTGGATCGCTTGCTCGTCCAAAATCAAGTCGTTCGGAATAAACTATTGATGCGATATAGCACAGAACTTAGAAACTATCGCAATGAGCTGCAGAATTTCAAGATTCGCTTAGTCGTACTAGCTTCAGTTGTAGTGATTGGATTTGGTCTTTTAGCAGCTCGCTTCTATTATCTACAAGTTGTACGCCATAATCATTACCATACTTTAGCAGAAAACAATCGTATATCGATTGTACCAGTAGCACCTAACCGTGGTCTCATCACAGATAGAAATGGCATTACCATAGCGCACAATTTCTTTGTCTACACGTTAGAAATAACCCCTTCAAAAGTTGATAACTTTGATGAAACAATAGCGGAAGTCAGCAAACTAGTTGAAATATCAAGTGGTGATTTAAAACGGTTCAATAATTTAAAAGCCCGTAGCCACGAATTCGAGTCGATTCCAATTCGGACGCATTTGAATGAGATTGAAGCAGCAAAATTTGCAGCAAACCGTTATCGCTTCCCTGGCATTGAAATTAAATCCAGATTGTTCCGCCATTATCCAAATGGGTCATTAGGTGTGCATATCGCTGGCTATATTGGCCGTATTAATGACCGAGACTTGGAACAGCTAAAAGAAGATGATGTGCTCTCCAATTACAAAGGTACAGACCATATTGGTAAAAGTGGCATAGAAGAATATTATGAAAAAGAGTTACATGGCACAACTGGATTCCAACAAGTAGAAATTAATGCAGATGGTAAAGCTGTGCGTGTTCTATCCAGCACTGCTCCCGTATCAGGCAATAATCTCACTCTATCTATTGACCTAAAGCTACAAGAAATTGCTGAAAAAGGTTTCGGTGAAAGGCGAGGCGCTTTAGTCGCAATTCAACCTCAAACTGGCGAAATTCTCGCCTTGGTAAGCATGCCTACTTTTGACCCCAACCTTTTTGTTGGGGGTATTGATACACAAAATTGGCGCCTGCTGAATGATTCCATCGATAAACCATTAATTAATAGACCACTACGAGGGGTTTATCCACCTGGTTCAACGTTCAAACCTTTTGTAGCGCTAGCGGGACTAGAAGCTGGCAAGCGCAAACCACCTTTTGCGATTAAAGATCCTGGCTATTTCTCGCTCCCTAATAGTAAACACCGTTACCGCGACTGGAAAGTTGGTGGGCATGGTTTTGTCGATATGAAACGTGCAATTACCGTATCATGCGATACATTTTTCTATGGCTTAGCCGTAGAACTAGGCATCGACAAGCTGACGGACTTTGTGAGTCACTTTGGTTTTGGTAAAAAAAGTGGTATCGACATCAATGGTGAGAATAGTGGTCTACTTCCGACACCTGAATGGAAACAACGACGATTCAAGCAACCATGGTATATGGGTGAGACTGTAATCGTTGGTATTGGTCAAGGCTATACATTGGTGACACCAATGCAACTTGCTTATGCCACATCAGTCCTAGCAAACAAAGGTAAAGCGATAAAGCCACACCTCGTTAGGGCGATTACTGATATCAAGTCTGGAAAGGTCATTCCAAACACACCCAAAGTAAATGACTATATCCAGCTTGACGATGAGAACCTCGAAATAGTAAAACAAGGTATGCTGGATGTCACATTACCAGGAGGAACTGCAGCCAGAGTCGGCGCAAACGCTGGCTATAGTATTGCAGCAAAGACAGGAACCGCTCAAGTGATTGGCATTAAACAGAATGAAAAATATAATGAAGAGAATATTGATGAGCGTCATCGAGATCATGCATTGTTTATTGCTTACGCACCAGCAGACGACCCAAAAATTGCAATTGCAGCGATTATAGAAAATGGTGGCCACGGTGGTTCTGCAGCAGGTCCGATTGTTAGAGAAGTCATGGACTACTATTTGTTAGGGAAGCTACCTCCAGATATGCAACCGACGAACATCCCAGCAAGAGAAGAAATTACAGAAGTGACTGCACATGATTAGCCAAATTTTTCGCAGTTTATTTAGGCACATCGACTCCATATTGATGAGTTGCCTGCTGTTCACATTACTAGTAGGCTTGTTTGTCCTTTATAGCGCCTCAGGCCAGAGCTTTCATCGCGTTAACGCGCAGCTGATTAATATCACTATCGCACTGATTACCATGTGGATAGTGGCTAATGTGCAACCACAGCTGATGGAGCGCATGGCTTTACCTCTCTACATACTTGGCATCTTACTTCTACTTGGCGTTGCCTTGTTTGGTGACATCAGTCATGGTGCCAGACGTTGGTTAAATTTAGGCGTGATTAAAATACAACCTTCAGAGTTAATGAGAATCGCCATGCCGATGATGCTAGCCTGGTTTTTCTCCAGACGAGAAACCGTGCTGCGCATCACTGACTTTGTCATCGCGTTTGTAATACTGATCATTCCTGTTCTGTTTATTTTAAAACAGCCTGATTTAGGAACTTCACTGCTCATTTCCGCGTCTGGTTTTTTTGTTATTTTTCTCGCTGGGCTAAGTTGGCGCTTTATTATTGGTGGCAGCCTGGCAATTGCAGCCATGATGCCTGTCTTTTGGTCAATGTTACATGATTACCAAAGGAGACGCGTCCGTATTCTAATCGACCCAACACAAGACCCGCTTGGCGCTGGTTACCACATCATCCAATCTACTATTGCCCAAGGCTCAGGTGGCCTCACAGGTAAAGGTTGGCTTAATGGTACACAGTCACAATTAGACTTTTTACCTGAACGAACTACTGATTTCATTTTCTCAGTATTTAGCGAAGAGTTTGGTATGGTCGGCAATCTTTTGCTACTTTTACTATTTAGTCTAATTATCTTTAGAGGTATTGTGATTGCTTCGCAAGCGAGGAATACTTTTAGCAGGTTACTAGCTGGCAGTATTACGATGACCTTTTTTATCTATATCTTTGTTAACATCGGCATGGTCAGCGGCATACTACCCGTCGTTGGGGTGCCTTTACCACTAATCAGCTATGGTGGCACATCGATGGTGACCATTTTGCTTGGTTTTGGCATCCTCATGAGCATCCATACGCATAAAAAATTAGTTGCATCAGGATAGTATTAATATGAAAAAAACAATTGTATTCGCAATTTTCAGCACCTTAATTCTGGCTGCTTGTAGCAGCAGCCCGGTCATTAAACGCTCTCCCCCTGCCCCAGCTGAGTCAACTACGCCAAGTGATCAAACAACTGGTGGCGGCTACTATCCAGGTGATGGGCCGCATGAAAATCCGCCAACAAACTTAGACGATATCCCAGATGCAGTACCAAAAAAAGAAGCACTCTATAAATACTCGACCAAACCATATATCGCTCTTGGTAAAAAATATACCCCGCTTCAAACTGCTGATAACTATAAAAAGCAAGGCATAGCCTCTTGGTATGGGAAACTATTCCATGGTAACAAAACAGCTAATGGAGAAGTCTATGACATGTATAGCATGACAGCTGCACACACTGTACTGCCCTTACCCAGCTATGCAAAGGTCACCAATCTTGAAAATGGTCGCTCTGTTATTGTCCGTATTAACGACAGAGGACCTTTTAAGCATGATAGAGAGATTGATTTATCCTATGCTGCTGCATACAAGCTAAGACTAATAGAAAAAGGTAGTGGACTAGTTGAGGTTGAAGCGATTAATCCAGACACATTTACTCAGGAAGAACAACTAGCTCAGGCACAAATTGCTGTTCCTGTCACGCAGCCTGTTACTGAATCCAATTCATTAGGTCAACACTATGTGCAGGCTGGGGCATTTGGAGAAGAATCTAACGCAACTGCTTTGCAAAAAAGAATCCAAAATCTGAACATAGAAGAAAACGCTAAAATTAACCGCGTGTATAATAACGGCTTACATCGTTTGCTAATTGGACCTTATCAAACGAGACAGGCTGCCGAACTAGCAGCTGACAATATACGCAATAACCTTAACATTTCAACCATCATCACAATCCAATAAGAAAGACTATGCGACTCATTACTTTACTTTTCTTCACGACGCTTTTACTTCCAATCATCACTTGGTCAGCACCTGCTCCTGCGCCAACACTCGCTGTTAATGCTTATTTGCTAAGAGATGTTAATAGCGGTACTGATATTGTATCTAACAAAAAAGATGAGCGGCTAGAACCTGCATCGCTAACGAAAATGATGACGGCTTACTTGACGTTCGACGCGCTCAAGCAAGGCCATTTAAAACTAGATCAAGTTATTCCTGTGAGCGAAAAGGCGTGGAAAGCTGAAGGATCTAGAATGTTTATTGAGCCTAGAAAAGATGTAACTGTTGATGAGTTACTACATGGTTTAATTATTCAGTCTGGTAATGATGCGGCAATTGCGCTGGCAGAAGCCATCGCAGGGAGTGAAGATCAGTTTGCCATGATGATGAATGCACAAGCGAAAAAGCTAGGCATGAATGACAGTAATTACATGAACTCTACTGGTCTACCAGATGATAAACATTACACAACAGCTAGTGATCTAGCGACAATGGCGAATGCATTAATTCGTGATTTTCCAGAACAATATGGTCGTTTATACAAACAAAAAGAATACACCTACAACAAAATTAAACAATTTAATCGTAACAAACTACTTTGGTTAGATGAACATGTAGATGGTGTTAAGACTGGGCATACACAAGCAGCTGGTTACTGTTTAGTTTCATCAGCTAAACGCGGTGATACACGTTTAATTGCGATTGTACTCGGCGCAAAAAATGAAACCATGCGTGCATCTGAAAGCCAAAAGCTACTTAATTATGGCTTCCAATTTTATGAATCAACGCGTGTTTATGAAAAATCACAAGCCATTTCTGCCATTCCAGTATACAAGGGCTTCGATAAAACAGTTACCGCTACGGTAGACAAAGACCTCTATTTATCCCTACCTAAAGGTGATTACGCACGAGTAAAAGCAACAATGACATCAAGACAACCACTGATTGCACCTGTTAAGGCGGGCCAGCCAGTGGGTAAGATTACTTTTTCATTAGATGGGAAGACCATTCATGAACAAACGCTCGTTGCAGCTGATGCCATCAGTCCAGCAGGATTTTTTGGTAGAATCATTGATAGCATCAAACTGTTGTTGAAATAAACTACATGACAGATACAAACAAAATTGACGCAGAAGAGACACTGCTTGAGTTTCCATGTGAGTTTCCTATTAAAGTGATGGGAGAAACGCATATAGATTTCATGTTAGAAATTGTTAAAACAATACAACAGCATGAAAAGAGTTTTGATGAAAACAGAGTCGCCACAAAAGCAAGCTCTGCTGGAAAGTATATCAGTCTTACCTGTACCTGTTATGTGGAATCAAAGCCTCAATTAGATAATATTTACCGCGCTTTAACCAGTCATCCCATGGTTAAATTTGTACTCTAGCAATAAGATATATGGCGCTTATTACGCGTAAGCTTGGTCTAACAGATTATCAGAACACGCTTGCAGCAATGCAAGCGTTTACTACAAACCGTACAGTTGACACACCAGACGAGCTCTGGTTAACCGAACATAATAGCGTTTATACATTAGGTCTGAATCGAAAAAATATTCGATTGCCCAACAATTCAATACCTGTTGTCAACGTTGACCGGGGTGGCAAAATCACCTATCACGGGCCAGGTCAAGTCGTGATTTATCTACTGATTGATTTAAAGCGTAGCAATCGCAATGTACGTCAGTTAGTTGATATTATTGAAAGTAGTATCATAGCCTTATTAGCAGAATATGGGGTTGTATCAAGAGCCAAAAAAGATGCGCCTGGTGTTTACATTGATCACAAAAAAATTGCATCTGTTGGTTTAAGGCTAAAACGCGATTGCTGCTATCATGGACTCAGCTTGAATGTGGACATGGATCTCAATCCGTTTAAGGCGATTGATCCATGTGGATATGCAGGTTTGGAAATGACACAAACAAAAGATTTGAATATTCAGGAAACGTCCCAAACTATGGGTGAAGCGCTACTTAACACACTGAAAAACAGACTATCACAATGACGCAAGAAACAAACATCCGATTAGCAACTAGACCTCCAAAAAAAGTAGCTGGCGTCAAAGAAACTGATGCAGCTAAAACATCACGTATTCCAATCAAAATCGTACCGCAGCCTACTCTGCGTAAACCAGAGTGGATTAAGATGAAAATGCCTAATAGCAGGCGCTTTCAAGAAATTAAGCAGGCTCTTCGCAATAATCATTTACACACCGTCTGCGAAGAAGCAAGCTGCCCAAATATTGGTGAATGCTTTAGTGGAGGCACTGCCACTTTCATGATCTTAGGTGATATTTGTACAAGGCGATGCCCTTTTTGTGATGTAGCACACGGTAAGCCGTTGCCACCAGATCAACATGAACCAGAAAACTTGGCAAAAACGATTGCAGAAATGCAATTAAACTATGTGGTGATTACTAGTGTTGATCGAGATGATTTGCCAGATGGCGGCGCAAAACACTTCGTCGATTGTATTAAAGCCATCCGTGCTGCATCACCTAACATTAAAATTGAAATATTGGTTCCTGACTTTAGAGGTAGACTTGATATTGCTTTAAGTATCTTAAAAGAGGCACCCCCAGATGTCATGAATCATAATCTTGAAACCATCCCACGCTTATACAAACAAGCGCGTCCTGGTTCAGATTACCAAAACTCGCTTAACTTACTAAAAGCATTTAATGAAATGTATCCACATATCCCTACCAAGTCTGGCTTAATGTTAGGTCTAGGAGAAACTGATGATGAGATTTTGGAGGTGATGAAGGATTTACGTGCACATGCAGTATCTATGCTAACACTAGGTCAGTACTTACAACCAAGTGAACATCATCTTCCAGTGATGCGTTATGTCACACCGGCAACTTTTGATATGTTTAAAGAAAAAGCGGATGCGATGGGCTTTAATAATGCTGCAAGTGGCCCCATGGTAAGAAGTAGCTACCATGCTGATTTACAAGCAAATCATGTCATTTAACAACATTTTTTAGATTGAGAATATATTATGGTCCCACATTTGACTACTGCATTAAGCGGCCCACTACTGGAACTAGAAAAAAGAATGCTCTCATCGATGGCAGATATTGAGCACTGGTTTCGGTCACAATGGTTAAATCACGCGGCACCATTCTATGCATCTGTCGACATTCGTAACAGTGGATTTAAACTAGCACCCGTCGATACAAATTTGTTTCCAGCTGGGTTCAATAACCTTAACCCTGAATTTATTAGTTTAAGTGTACAGGCAGCAATGGTCGCCATTGAAAAAATATGTCCTGAAGCACATCGCTTGCTCATCATTCCAGAAAATCACTCTCGAAATACTTATTACCTCCAGAATGTCGTTGAGCTAGCCAATTTATTAAAGGCAGCGGGCTTGGATGTCAGAATCGGCAGCTTGTCTCCTGATATTACAGAACCAACATCAGTCGTTGCGCAGGATGGAAACACTTTACTGCTCGAGCCTTTGGTTCGTGAAGGCAATAGGATAAAACTCAAAAATCCGCAACTAGGCGATTTTGATAGTTGCGCTATCTTACTGAATAACGATTTATCAGGTGGTGTTCCTGATATATTGAAAAATATTGAACAAAACTTGATACCGCCTTTACATGCAGGCTGGCATAACCGCCGTAAGACGAATCATTTTTCAGCCTACAACCAGGTCATTACTGACTTCGCTGGTATGCTTAACATAGACCCTTGGCTACTCAATCCTTACTTTGAGAGTTGTGAAGGCATAGACTTTAATGCAAGAACAGGTGAGGAGTGTTTAGCTATAAAAGTGCAGACGCTACTCGATAAAATTAAAACAAAGTATCAGGAATATGACATCAAGCAAGAGCCTTATGTCATTATCAAAGCCAATGCAGGCACCTATGGCATGGGCATCATGACAGTGAAGTCGGCAGAAGAAGTCCGTGGTTTGAACCGTAAAAAACGCAATAAAATGTCTGTTATCAAAGAAGGGCAACAAGTCTCTGAAGTCATTATTCAAGAAGGCGTATATACATTTGAGAGCATAAATGACGCTGTTGCTGAACCTGTTGTCTACATGATGGACCATTTTGTGATTGGTGGCTTTTATCGCGTTCATACTAGTAGAGACGCAGACGAAAATCTGAATGCACCAGGCGCCCATTTTGTGCCGTTAGCTTTTGAAAAACCATGTACATTGCCTGACTGTGCCGATGCACCAGACTCTGTCCCGAATCGTTTTTATGCTTATGGCGTTATTGCACGGCTTGCGCTATTAGCTGCTGCTATTGAGCTTGAGCAAACAGATCCGCTCAATGATGACGAATCTATTGCAGCATGAAACTACTCTTCATTCTTGACCCTTACGCCAGCTTAAAAGTCGCCAAAGACACGAGCATAGCAATGATGCGTGAAGCATCTAAGAGAGGGCATACGTTATTCGTCTGTCAACAACATGATCTATTTTTACGAAATCAGCAGGTTAAAATCCAAGTGCAAGCATTTGAATTTTCCCAAGGAACCGACTGGTATGATTTGGGTGAAACCAAGGAATTATTGCCAAGTGATTTTGACGCAATATTGATGCGTAAAGATCCACCGTTTGATAACGAATATTTATACAGCACGTATTTGCTTGATCTAGCAGCCAATCAAGGCGGACATATAATTAATCATCCAAGTGCTGTTCGTAGTTGGAATGAAAAACTTTCTGTCACAAAATTCCCACAATTCTGCCCAGATTTTATGGTCACAAGTCAAAGAGCTTTAATCCTTACCTTTTTAGAGCGCCATAAAGATATTGTCGTTAAGCCGCTTGATGGGATGGGCGGCACAAGTATTTTTAGACTAACGACTCAAGATCCAAACCTAAATGTCATTTTAGAAACCATTACCCAACATGACAACGTAACTGTCATGGCTCAGCAATATTTACCAGCCATCAAGCAGGGTGACAAACGGGTTATCGTCATTGATGGCGCGCCTTTACCTTATGCACTCGCGCGCATTCCAAAAGTTGGTGAAACGCGAGGTAATTTGGCAGCCGGCGGAAAAGGTGTTGCACAACCCTTATCTGAACGAGATTGGGAGATTGCTAATACGGTCGGTAAAACACTGAAAGCGGAAGGTTTGTTTTTTGTTGGACTTGATATTATTGGCGACTATCTAACAGAAATCAATGTCACCAGCCCTACAGGGATGGTGGAAATTACCGCACAGACTGATTGTAATGCACCCAGTATTTTTTGGGATGCATTAGAGGCCAAACTAGAATATACCGCACACTAGCGTTATAGTAGCGCCTATGCGCTTTCTTTTACTATTCACCTCTTTATTACTGCTCGCTAGCTGCAATCCTAAAGAGCCACTCTATAATACGCAAACCTATGTGTTTGGTACATTGGTTGATATTTCTATATATGGGGAATCTGATGAGCGCGCACAAGCAGTTGCAACAGCAATCATCAACAATTATAACCAATTACATCATCGTCTACATGCATGGAAGCCGAGTGAAATCAGCACAATAAACCATGCTTTTTCGCAAGGAAAAACGGCTGTTAACGTGAGCGATGATATTGCTCATATGATTACAGAAGTGACGGCACTTTCAAATCAATCACAAGGTGCTTTCAATCCAGCAATCGGTCAGCTAATTGAATTATGGGGCTTTCATAGTGATACTTTCACGCCCCATCAGGTCGATGCAGACAAAATACAGGCACTGGTCGTAAACAATCCTCAAATGAAAGACATCATTGTCGAAGACAACAAGCTTTATAGTAACAATCAAGCGGTAAAACTCGATTTAGGTGGTTATGCAAAAGGCTACGCATTAGATATCGGCTTAGCTTATTTAAAAGCGCAACACGTCCAAAATGCGCTAATTAATATTGGTGGCAACATTATTGCACTTGGCAAACATGCTGATAAACCATGGCGTGTTGGGATTCAACACCCTCGTCAACCCAATGCAATTGCATCCATCGATTTGCCGAGTGGATGGGCCATTGGTACTTCAGGTGATTACCAACGTTATTTTGAAGTGGATGGAAAGCGTTACTGTCATGTCATTAACCCCGCTACGGGTTATCCTGTGCAAGACGTACAGTCTGTTACGGTACTTATACCACCACAAAATAATGCAGGCGTGCTTTCCGATGTTGCATCAAAACCGATTTTTATTGCAAAACCTGATGCACGTGCGTTAGCTGCTAGAGCGATGGATATTAAGCATTATTTGATTATCGAATCTGGCAGCAGTATCCAAGTGAGCGAACCTCTGCAAGAACGTCTAGATTGGCTGGATATCACCGCTAAAAAAAATGTTGAGGTTATTCCAGTTGAATAGCAGCGCATACAGTCATAAACCGCTTATCGGTGATTGGATTGTCATGATTGGCAGTCTGTTAGTTGTGATTTTACTGTTTCAAACGCTGTGGACAAATAGCCCAGCTAGCCGATTACAGGTCCGCATGGGCGACAAAATCATTGGCACATATGACTTGAACCAGAATAAAGAACTGCACATTCATGGCCCACTGGGCGAGTCTCAAATCAGCATCAGTCAAGGTAAAGTAAGATTTAAGCAATCCCCTTGCAATAACCAGTACTGTGTTCATCAGGGCTGGTTAAATCGCGCGGGGCAAGTTGCCGTTTGCCTACCCAATCAGATAAGCATCCAACTTATTGGTGAAAACAAACCGTATGACTCGCTCAACTATTAGCATCACAACCACCAAAGAGGATCACCAGATTGCCAAACTCACGGCACTGGCAATCGGACTACATGTCATTGAAGCCATGTTTCCATCACCTCTTCCTGGCGTTAAACCTGGTATCGCTAATATCATCACACTCTATGTGCTCACACAATATGGTTTTGGAACTGCTGCCTGGGTCAGCTTATTACGTGTGTTTGCCAGCAGTTTATTAATTGGGCAATTCTTATCGCCCACTTTTGTACTCAGTTTGGCAGGCGCCTTGTTAAGTTTAACTGTTTTGTTTTTTGTACAGCATTTACCAAAAAGATTCTTTAGTGTAATCACGCTTAGTATACTAGCTGCTTTTGCACATATTGCAGGACAGCTGATAGTCGTCAGATTATGGCTTATTCCACATACAGGCATTGCCTATTTGATACCTATTTTTGCCTTAGCTGCACTATTTTTTGGCACGCTAAATGGCTTGATTTGCTTGCGATTGTTAAAAAGCCAAAGTATTAAATGATCAATAAAAAAAGGCAGCAGTGCTGCCCTTTTTTATTAGATTAAAGTTTAATTTACTAACTCTCGCCAAATTGATCTTCTTAATTGGAATCCGCTACCAGAAGGATCTTGTACTAGTTCTTCACCGACCCCCCCGTCTCCAACTGTTCCTTTCGTACTAGATCTAAAGTTCACTGGGGTGCCATCAATATTTAATACCGCGTTTCCAGTTGTTCTCGTTTGGAATCGCGAACCTAATGGTGCCCCCGGGACTATATAAGAGCCTGTTTTATAATTGAGCTGATACTGCCAGCTATAACCATCAGGCTGACAAGCTGTGGACTCTGTAACGGTCGTCGGGACTAACAAATTCGTACCGATGAGTTGAGCATTAACATCCTGACGTTCACCTGTGTCAGGCAAATCTATGTACCACCCTCTAACTGCAGATGCACTCTTGAGATCAACTGTGTAAGAAGTTATTGTTCTAGTATCTGGATCTGATGGATCAGTAGTCAGCACTTGTTCAATTAAGCTAGCCCTTGGATTGACTAATGGCGTACTCCAAGCATTATCATCTGTAATTCCATACAGCGTTTGTTTGTCCGTGTTAGATAAATCAGAAACCTCCAAATACTTTCCTGTGCCCACCAATATAATTCTTCTACTTGAGCTAATACCTCCGACACTACCAGCATTGGGTCTAACTGTAACTGGCTGAGCGCCATTTGGACCAATCAGCTCGGCAAACTTAGATACTGTATTATTACTAATATTAAATCGCCAAACATTACCCATCAAATCGCCACCATAAACATAGGTTGTTAGATTATTCAATTGACTATTTGGCGTAATAGCAGAAATTTGTCCTAATCCGCTCGGTGCAGAAACGCTGCCGACATTCGTGGAAATGGTCGCTAATTTTGCACCATTCTTTGCATCAACAACGTAGAGTCTACCGACACCATCACCACCAGTAAATTGTGCTGGGTTATTTGGTTTAAACTTGGTAGTTGTCAGGCTATAAAATGCATCATTGTCTGGAATATTATTGTACCCAGAGGTAAACATAACAACCCACTTACCATCACTAGCTCTTTTTGTAATGATTGGTTTAGCATAGCTATAGCCTAAATTAACATCGCCTTTAGATGCACTGGCATCAAACTCCCAGAGAAGTTGGGGCGAGTTTGGGTCGGTAATATCCAATGCAAAATATCCTCTGCCTCCAGACTCTAAACTGCCGACCAAAATGGTCTTCCAATCAGATGCTGAAGCAGTGTTACAGTTTGTTGCTACACAGATGTCGCCAACCTGAAAATCACCATTTACATAAAATGCATGCTTTTTAGCATAGTTGCTATCAGCAAGCCTCCACATATTACGTATTACCATTGAAGGAACAAAAGCCCAAAGCTCCTGCAGGGTGTCTGCATCAAACGCATGTGCCATACCATCATTAGATCCCACGTATATAACAGATCTGCGCGCTGCCTGAGCAGCTTTAAATGCTGTATAACCTGAGTCTCCATACTCAAAAGATGGTGGGCCAATAAAAGTTGGCTCAGAGTTCACCAAGTCTCCCAGAACAGCATTACGCTTACGAAATAATTGTTTATCTGGATCTGAAGCGCTTTCATCAAAGTCAGTAGCGCCTTTTAAATAATTAACCAAATTCGCTCCCGTAAGATTTGCTTCCTGACTAGGCGAGTAAGCTGGCCCTTGTGTTAAATTAGCCTTCAAGAAAGCTGGATCAAAGTTCGCCTGTTGCGTGGCAGTTAAATTGTTATAGTCAAATGGTAGTAAGCTACCTCCACTATTAAAGAGTATTCTTCTTGATGCTTGGTTTTTTAGTACCCCAGTGCAACTAGTTGCTAAGGGGACTTTACAGTCAGTTCCAACTAATGTTCCAGAGCACAATGTCGGATCCGTTATGCCTGGTGTTACACAACTATATCCTGCGCCATCAGGCTGTACACTGCCTGGCGAAAAGCAATTATTAGAAGCCACAACATCTTCTACACACGCGACGGCAGTTGGATTGATTGTTCTTGTGGCAAGATCTAAAGATCGCTTTTCAAGATTCCCTGTCCAATCACCAGAAACATAGGATGATATATAGAAGAAATTGCTACTGCCTGACACAGGGTTTAATGAAGTAGCAGCTGCTGTCGCAGCATTACCCAAATCAACACTTATTGATGCAATTGCCTCTCTTAACCTTTGCACGAGCTCTGTCGGTTTTTTAGCACTAAAGTAAGTCCCATCACCATTAACTGCTGCATGCCATAAATCATCAACAGTTGTAATATCATTATCTGATGGAACTGGCCAGTTTTTAACACCTGCTTCAATATCAGCGTAATCACCGATATCAGCCGTTTTGTAATCTGTGGTATAGGTGAGAGTGCCGTCAACACCCAAACCAAGTGTCAAAGTAGCCATACTTTGCCTAGTATTTGGAGCTGGCCCACTACTTGTCGATGCACTTTCACACACATTTGTTCCTAATGCACCAGTGCAGTTCCCTAATGCAGCGGTTCTTATATCAGTATCTCTGTAATATTTAGCAACATCCGCAAGCGTGTTTGAAGTTGCCGTAGGACCTTCATAGTATGGCGGCCTAGCTGGGGAAGCATCGTAGTTACGCATTGTTGTTGTACCATTAATTTCTTTACCATCCCCTGTATTCCAATAACCATCTGTAGTGAGCAACGTATAGTTTTCTTGGCACTCGTATTCCATCGGGTCTGTAAAAGTACCGTTGATAGTTTCCAAATTAGCAAATATACGACCAGCCTGCGAGAGTGCCAGGCGTAGCGGCGTCGCATTACCTGTAGTTGTCTTAAATAGTCTTTGGTACCAGTTCGCTTTATGTGAGCCAGTAAAAGTATCAAGATTGATACGTTGGTTGCTGTCAGGGTGTATGGTCATGTAACCAACTCTGAAATCATCGCCAACAGCCTCAAATGCTAGTGCTGTTGATGTTTTCATCATTAAGATACGGGTTCGATAATATGCATACCAGTTAGCATAATTTGTCATTTCTTCAGCGTAAGTACATGTTGTGCCCGCGCAATCGACGCGCTCTGGAGCTTTTGTCGTTTTACCTGGATAAGGATAACTTGTAGTAGCTGGTGAAATGGTAACTTCAACTCGCCCCCCAATTGGAGGTGCTGGTGGTGTAGTAAAAGCCGTGACTGTACCACTAAGATTACCCCAATTGTAGCTTACTGATGGAGTAGCTGTTGTTGCTGTGGGGGCATAAATAGTGACAGTTCTGCCACTTACTGTAGCAGTATAGCCACTGGTTGAGCAATTACCCCAAGCAAAATTGGTGCAATCATTAATATAATCCGTAACTTCGTTTGCTAAGGTGGTTAAGCTATTGGTCTGTGAAGTCTGTCTTCTTAAGATTTCTTGACCACTCACTCTAATGCTGGTCACTCTGGGCGTAGAGCTAGCAGAGTTAAACGTTATGGTTGCTACAGCTGCCCCCGATCCAGTAGCTGCAGGCGCTCGTAAATTATTAAATGTTGTAGGGCCTGATTGAATTCTGGTTCCTTGACAACTACCCGCAGGTGGTGTGGCTGCAGCAGCATTAGCAGCTGAGTTACACCAACGAACAGGAGCTGGAAATGAATAAGTTGTAGTTGGTGACGCTTGCGCATTACATTCTTTCAAATCTGCTTTCTTACAATACTCTGCTGGGATTGTGACCCAGAATTGAGGACCAGCTCCCGAATTCAGGCCTTCCAAGTTTGTCGTTCCACTGCTTAAATAAGGATCATACTTAACGCGTTTCCAGTTTGGGGTCGCGCTGTAATCTGCACCTTCAGCAATCGATAAGCCTGTTTGACTGGGGTAAGTAGATGTATCAATGCCGCCACTGGTAAAATTAACAGGAGGGTAATAAACAATCGCTGGATTATAGGCAATTGAGTTATAACTCGCATCAGTAAAAAAAGCTGCATTATCATTTGCCCAATCAGGCATATAATCACGTGCCATACTTCCAGAATCATCCATCACATATAGCATATTTGGCTTAATATCGGTCAGCGGAGTGTTGGCTAATGGCGTCGTTGCAAAGTCAACTGGGACAACTGCATGTGATGTAATAGGCAACCCAATACTAGCAAAAAGAACTAGCCACAATATTAAGTTTTGGATATTAAAATAATTGCTTTTTTTGGTTTTCATAGAAAAACTCCTAGTAAGCATATGCTTGTGTGTAACTAACTGTATTCTTAGGTCCGCGCACTCTCACTGTCACACGAAAAATTGGACTTGGTGTATCTGCAGTTTCTGCGCATTTTTGATATCCACAATCTTCACTGAGATTTGGATTTTCTGGTCTTGCTCCAAATAAACAATGCTCGGGATCATTGTTTGGATCATCTTCACGGAGGCACATGCGCTCGATAATATAATCAACCGTATTACCATCATTTAGAGAAGCTGCTTGTGCACTATTTACCCATGTTGCATCGCTTCTGAGGGATGTTGGGTTATCCAAATAAATTTTGCCTGGATCGACAGCTTGCTGTAAGTCAGGTATTGTTGCGTAATAGCCTTGCGCTGGAACATTATTATTCAATAACGGCATATTATTAGCTTTTGATATAGTGTCCAACCAATCAAAAGCCGCCTCCGCACCATTATCTGCAGCTAAAACTGCAGACTGTTGAAATGCTAAATTGCCTGAAATCACCGTATTGGTGTCAACAGATCTAATCAATGCAGCAGCAGCTAGTGACATTACCACCAAGGCAATGAGTGCAATAAATAAAACTACGCCTTGTTCACTAATCCTAGAATATCGATGCTTGTTCACTCAACTGCTCCTCTAGACCAAATCATATTCCTTAACGGTACTACGGTACCAAATACCCTATAGCGATAGTATTCCCAATCTGCACTTGATGATGAAACGTCGATTGAGATAGGTGAGCTATCAGACCAAGCAACCGGGGCTGCTGTAGTAACCTTGGTTTTTTCTTTCAGCCCGTTTCTTAGTACTACCGCCATTCTGATTGCTTTAATACGGTTACGATCAACAACCGTTGGATTATTCCAAATACCTGCTGCATCTACCCAAGATGTAACATCATTACTACCAGCATTAGCGGATATGCCATATTGTGCCTGCATTGAAATTACATCAGAGACAATGGGTTGCTGGTTGAGCTGCAGTTCTTCATTGACAACTTGAAACCTATAGTCTCGCCAGTCACCCATACACGCAATCTTTGCTTGATCTGCTAGTACTGCAGGTGTCGCTGGCAGCGTAGCCAATATAATTCTTTGGTTATTACCTGTCCCTGAGACGCGATCCACTGTTGCCATATCACAAGTTAATCCATTTTGTATTAAAGCAACATCGTCATTGTTTGTATCTCCGTCAATATTGCAACCTATATTACTTTGTACGAGCATACCTATACTATCGGGATTACTAGCATTGATAATCTCCACTGGCACAGCACCCATCGCTGTTGTACTAAAGCGGACTGTTATATCATCACTCCCATTACTACCAACTCCATTTCGGATCACAAGTGGAAACAAGTTGGTACTATTATTGGTTAATGGATCACCGTCTGGATCGAAATCCAAAAATGGATTACATCTTAGTGCATTACTCTGCATATCAGCATTGGGTAATGGCAACCCATAACCTGCTTTTTGCATATGCCGCTGTATGGTGGCTAATGCAATACTGCCGTTTGTCTGCGCATCTGCCGTGCCAGATGTCGTTCTTTTCTGTCCTTCAAAAGCGGAAAACACTTGCATAATAACCAATGTGGCCAGTAAGCCAATGACCAAACCAACCATTAGCTCTACCAAGCTGAAGCCCAACTGACGTGTAAATGTTACTCGCTGATTAAACATTATTCTGTGCCCTCAATTCTGGCATTTGCTGCATATGTATGCTGACTTCCACCTGGCATTGTCCAATTAACAGTAACGGTAACAACGCGATTTGGATCAACCGATACCGACCTGGAGCCGCTAGGTAACTGGGAAACAGGCTCACCAGCTACTATATAGTCCGCAAGGCTCACGAAACCCTTTTCATTAATCCAGATTTCACCTAGCTTTTGTTGTGCCACGAACGTTGCTTCAGCTCTGTATTTAGCATCGTCAGTATTTTTAATCATTGCTGATTGCAGACCAGCTAATGCAAGCACACCTAATGAGAAAATTAATACAGCAATTAGAGATTCAAGCAGCACAACACCCTTCTGTTGTGAAGGTAGTGGTTTAATATAAATTTTCATACTTTTCCCTGATGTCATAACTAGCACCTACGAGGGTCTGATCCAGAAGTATCTAGTGAAGGATCACAACTTTTTATAGCTCCACTTGCGCCTGCTATCACGCGCAAGTTTCTACTTTTTGCTGATGGCAGTGCTACGTTGTCAATATCAATAGTTGCTGCACCCGGTGATGTTAATATACCAAAACCATTAAATACATATGGACCAGCGATACTTGCCACTACAGTAACATCACTTGAAGATCCTTCTGAGCTTTTGCGGCTTTGTATAGTACTCGCGGCTGTACAAGATCCGCCACCTGCGGGACTAACACAGACTGTCCAAGCACTACCAGCACCAAACTCTAGTTGAACATTACTATTGCGTTTGACTGCTTCAGCACGCGCAATTTGAAATCCCGATAGTATAGAATCAGTTGCTGTTTTAATTTTTGAGTTCTCTATCATTTGCTGATAACTAGGAACTGCAAATGAGGCTAATATCCCAAAAATAGCAATCACTATTACAAGCTCTACCAACGAAAAACCAAATTGTTCATCATACCGATTCATCAGCATGCACTCGTTTTACTGGTTTTCCAGCAATTACCAGAAACACCATCATATGTAGAGGTTTTATCGTTTGATTCATTGACTGTATATGCGAAATTGCTAATATCGCCTTTTCCTGCAGCATTGAGTGTATAGGTGTTTGCTGTAGCAGCAGGTGTACAACTGTAGGTAAAGTTTATATCACCACTGTTAGGCGTACAGAATGCAGCACATTGTGTATAGTCACGCGTGTCTTGATAGCATTGTTCCATCTTAATTCTAAGATCTGCTAGTGTTGCTGTTGCCTCTGCCGCCTTGCCTTTTTTTATGTAGTCAGTGTAGGCTGGCAATGCTATGGAAGCAATAATCCCTATAATTGCGACAACAATCATCAGTTCGAGCAAGGTAAAGCCTTTTTGTGTCGGATTAAATTTCTTCATTTCTAAACACCCCAAATATAATGCAGCCAACTATGCCAAACTCTTATAAATACTGTCTAGCACTATCCGATAATCGGTAAAAAATTAAGAATAAGCGGTAAAAAATGCTTCTATTCTGCTTTAAGAAAGTTTCAATGATAAAATATACGCCTTACTGTTCTTTTGTGGAAAATGATGCGCAAGACATTGATTTACAGCTTATTGATTGCGGCCTATACCGCCATATATGGATGTGGCACAACTGGTCCTCTGTACATTCCAGAGCAACGCTATCCACAAGAAGTGAAATCTGACGCACCAGATGGAACTGAAGCAACGCAATCTGAACAAACACCTAATAATTAAAAGATATCACTGTGAATTTTTTTCAATTAAAAGATGGCGTCATGCACGCCGAACAAGTTCCTCTTACACAAATTGCTGAAACATTCGGCACGCCTTGTTACGTTTATTCAAAACAAGCCCTCACCGAGGCTTTCAACAGTTTTAAATCTGGTCTAATAAACACAGACCATTTGATTTGCTTTGCCGTAAAAGCCAACCCCAACCTTGGGGTGTTAAATGTATTTGCTAGATTAGGTGCTGGTTTTGATATCGTATCTGGTGGTGAGCTAGCGCGCGTAATTGCTGCTGGCGGCGACCCAAAAAAAGTTGTTTTTTCCGGTGTTGGTAAGACAGCGGATGAAATGCGAGCTGCATTGGAAGCAGGTATTCTCTGCTTTAATGTAGAGTCTGCTAGCGAGCTAAATAGACTCAATAAAGTTGCTGGAGAGATGGGTAAAGTTGCACCCGTTTCGTTACGTGTCAACCCTGATGTGGATGCAAAAACGCACCCTTATATCTCGACAGGTTTAAAAAACAATAAATTCGGTGTTGCATTTGAGGATGCAATTGCAGTCTATAAAGAAGCTGCCACGATGCCAAATATTGCGATACATGGTGTAGATTGCCACATTGGTTCACAGATTACAGAAATCTCACCGTTTATTGATGCCTTGGATCGTGTTTTAAAGCTGGTTGATGATTTGGAAGCAAATAATATTCACATCTCTCATATTGATGTAGGTGGTGGCGTTGGCATTACATATGATGATGAAACACCTCCTGAATTTAAGGCATATACACAAGCAATTTTAAACAAGCTGAATCAAAAACAAGTCAAACTCATGTTTGAACCAGGTCGTGCATTAGTCGGTAATGCTGGGGTGCTACTAACCAAAGTTGAGTATATCAAGCCGACAACTGCTAAAAATTTTGCGATTGTCGATGCCGCAATGAATGACCTCATGCGGCCTGCATTGTACGATGCCTATCACAACATCGTTGCCGCAATACCTCGCCAAGGCGAAGTGACACAATATGAAATCGTAGGACCTGTATGTGAAACTGGTGATTTCTTAGGCCATGACAGATCACTAAACCTGCAAGAAGGTGATTTATTGGTCGTAGAATCCGCTGGTGCTTATGCCATGAGCATGGCAAGCAACTATAATACTCGAGCACGTGCCGCTGAAATTATGGTGGAAGGGAATCAGTGCCATGTCATCAGAGAGCGCGAGAAAATTCCTGACCTATTCGCTACTGAAAAAAAACTACCTTAACATTTATTAATATTTGATTTGCAAAAATAGTTGCGGAATCTCGCACATAACGTTAAATTAACTGTTGAGTGACTCACTCTTGTTTACGAATTAATATAGTTTAAAGCTCAGGGAGATTTACATGAATAAGTTTGTACTTGCGCTAATATCAGCACTTTTACTAGTTGGATGTGCTACCACAAGTGGCCCATTGCCAGAAATTGCACCATATGATGAGCCAACTTATGAACCATTGCCAGATATGGTTCCTGCAGAATAATTTCTATCAGTAAAAAAGCGAAGGTGAACTTCGCTTTTTTGTTTCTATTGATTACTTTTAATCAAAAATCACCGTTTTGTTAGCATATGTAAGAATACGGTTATCAATGTGCCAACGAACTGCGCGTGATAAAACAACGCGCTCTAAATCTCTTCCCTTTTGAAGCAAATCTTCAACTTGGTCTCGATGAGAGATTCGTGCAATATCTTGCTCAATAATCGGCCCTTCATCTAACACTTCTGTCACATAATGCGCTGTTGCACCTATGAGCTTTACGCCGCGTTCAAATGCACGATGGTATGGTTTGGCGCCAATAAAAGCTGGTAAAAACGAGTGATGTATATTGATAATCTGTTGTGGGTATCTAGCCACAAAGTCAGAAGATAAAATCTGCATGTAACGTGCTAGGACAATTAAATCAATGTTGTAATCGTCAAATAATTTAAATTGTGCTGCTTCCGCTTCTACTTTGTTTTCTTTATTCACTACGATGTGGTGAAAGTCGATACCATAAAATTGAGCCAGTGGCTTTGTATCTTCATGATTACTGATAATCAGAGGTATCTCACAGGCAAGTTCACCTTGTTTGTGGCGATGTAACAAGTCGATTAAGCAGTGGTCGTATTGAGAAACCATCAGTGCCAAACGCGGTTTGTGCGCAGAGAATTTCAGCTGCCAATGCATGCAGAATTTTGTTGCGATTGGTTCAAAGTGCTGCGCAAATGATGCTTCGTCAAGATTAAATTGTGCTAGATCCCACTCAACACGCATTAAAAATAGACTATTTTCTGCATCTTGATGCTGGTCTGCGTGTAAAATATTGGCATTATGCTCATGCAGGAAGTTAGCAATTGATGCTACGATGCCTTTTGCATCAGGGCAGGTAATCAGTAAAGTCGCGGTGTTTTTCATTAATATAGAAAAGTTTCAAGATGAATTCGCCGCATTATAACTGATAGTACATAGTGCGGATATATCAAAGGATATAATTACTTGAGTG